>NZ_SJFM01000278.1:0-255 GCF_029478545.1 Vibrio sp. 1180_3 | reverse complement strand
ATTTGGCTGGGTGGAATATAATTAATTCCGTAAGGTTCGTCTGGAATGTAAGTATCTAAATATGGTGCCAGCGTTTTTGCTGTACCGTTTATTGTAATACCATCGCTATACATTTTTACTTGATCAACTAATAGCAAACTCGATGTATCACTTGATTGGATTTTCTTTAGAAAAGCTAGTTGCGGTTCCATAGAATCAGCAGGATAAATCCAAGGGCGCAACGACACTCGTGCGGTCAGATTACCGTCTTTTTCT
>NZ_SJFM01000277.1:0-255 GCF_029478545.1 Vibrio sp. 1180_3 | reverse complement strand
TAAATAAAAAGAACATCCAGTATTCCTTTCGTCTAGCCCTTCCACTAAAAACTGCATACTTCTTTAAAACAGCCAAATACCAATCCATTTTATTTCCTCTGTTAGTTATAAACACCGTTGTTAGAAACTTATTCGCCACCTAAGCTAATTGCAACGCTTATTGCATACGAATCGTCACCATAAATGGTTTTAACCATTGATTCTACTTCATTTCCTAGCTTGCTTACTATCACGTCATTTAACGAGTTGGCACGA
>NZ_SJFM01000276.1:0-255 GCF_029478545.1 Vibrio sp. 1180_3 | reverse complement strand
AGTCACTGATGCTGTTTTAGAACAAGTTGTTGAGTGGCAAGCTCGCCCTCTTGATTCGGTTTACCCCATCGTTTACCTGGACTGCATTGTTGTGAAGGTGCGCCAAAATAAGCAAGTCATCAACAAATCCATTTACCTTGCTCTCGGCGTCAATATGGAAGGTCAGAAAGAACTTCTTGGGATGTGGATGTCCGAAACTGAAGGCGCGAAGTTCTGGCTCAGTGTACTTACAGAGCTTCAAAATCGGGGTGTGAA
>NZ_SJFM01000275.1:0-255 GCF_029478545.1 Vibrio sp. 1180_3 | reverse complement strand
ACAAAGAAAGCGCCCTTTCAGCAACCGCTAAATTTTTTGCTTTACCAAACTTCCAGAGCTGAATGTCAGCAAGCAAATCAGTCAAAAAGACATTTCAATTGAAGCGATTTGAAACCACCGAAACCCAGCACAAACCAGATCCAAAACTCAATTGAGGCAGCCCAAGAACCTTAAAAACGATCAATCTCAGGATGTTCAAGAATCCATTTCGACCAAGCCAACTTGCCGAAAACACGGAACGAAATCTCAATGAAA
>NZ_SJFM01000274.1:0-255 GCF_029478545.1 Vibrio sp. 1180_3 | reverse complement strand
CATATAACATTGCTTGTCTTCCTTGAGCACATTGAGCGGCGTTTCATCGGCCTGAACCACCACTTGTTCGAGTAAGTGAGTCTTCAGTGCCTGATAAAGCGGTTTGAACTTTTCACTAACCTGGATTGCCCACCTGGCCATGGTCGTTCTCGATAACTCGATACCTGATTGGGTGAACAAGGTTTCCTGACGATACAGCGGAAGCGCATACTGATATTTGCCTAAAATAATGTTGGCAAGCAGACTTTCGGTAGC
>NZ_SJFM01000273.1:0-255 GCF_029478545.1 Vibrio sp. 1180_3 | reverse complement strand
CGCGACCCCCGGCGTGACAGGCCGGTATTCTAACCAACTGAACTACCGCTCCGCTGCGTGTCTGGTTAGACAATATTCAAAGCCTGGCGATGTCCTACTCTCACATGGGGAAGCCCCACACTACCATTGGCGCTATTGCGTTTCACTTCTGAGTTCGGCATGGAATCAGGTGGGTCCGCAACGCTATGGTCGCCAAGCAAATTCTTAAATTCGGAAAGCTGTCTTCGTTCTTCACATTCAATGTTCTTTAATTGA
>NZ_SJFM01000272.1:0-255 GCF_029478545.1 Vibrio sp. 1180_3 | reverse complement strand
ATTCAACGTCTTTCCAATTGGTGGATTGCCATTGAGCACTGTCAGGAGAGGCACTAATCTCTTTTGAAATCATCATTTGCGTTTCTCCTTGAATAAAGTTCTTCAAATTCTCTTGCAACGGAAGACCTGTCGGAAGTCAGCCCACTTTCGTGATCAGATATGAATCTGTATCTGCATCGTTACAATGCAGCCTTCGCTTTTTCCAACCTCCTATACCTGCATCACTATCGGCCACGAAGGCTTTCCCAGAGGGAG
>NZ_SJFM01000271.1:0-255 GCF_029478545.1 Vibrio sp. 1180_3 | reverse complement strand
GCGGCCAGAATTTAGTGATGGTTGAAGTGTCTAACCTCAATGGCATCACAGTATATGAAGCGCAGATCCAAGGCAGCAATGAGGCGGTCTTTAGGATCACGCTCAATGGCTCAGCAGACAGCTATCAATTTGAGTTACTTAAACCGCTTGACCACGCGACGGGAGCCGGAGAAAACGATCTTATCTTAAATCTATCGGTTACAGCGACCGACCGAGATGGTGATGTGTCTAATGCGATCGCCTTGCCGATCACCA
>NZ_SJFM01000270.1:0-255 GCF_029478545.1 Vibrio sp. 1180_3 | reverse complement strand
TCAATTGATAGCTAACAATGCCATCCGCCCCATCCACAACGTCAAAATTACCACTCAGCGTCGTACTGCCTGAGCCATCCGAGCCCATACCCGACAAATCATCTTCATCAACGGTTTGTTGGCTACCCGCTGTAATTTGGCTAATGGTTGGTACATCATCGATGATGGTGATCGGCAAGGCGATCGCATTAGACACATCACCATCTCGGTCGGTCGCTGTAACCGATAGATTTAAGATAAGATCGTTTTCTCCGG
>NZ_SJFM01000269.1:0-255 GCF_029478545.1 Vibrio sp. 1180_3 | reverse complement strand
ATTCAACGTCTTTCCAATTGGTGGATTGCCATTGAGCACTGTCAGGAGAGGCACTAATCTCTTTTGAAATCATCATTTGCGTTTCTCCTTGAATAAAGTTCTTCAAATTCTCTTGCAACGGAAGACCAGTCGGAAGTCAGCCCACTTTCGTGATCAGATATGAATCTGTATCTGCATCGTTACAATGCAGCCTTCGCTTTTTCCAACCTCCTATACCTGCATCACTATCGGCCACGAAGGCTTTCCCAGAGGGAG
>NZ_SJFM01000026.1:0-72681 GCF_029478545.1 Vibrio sp. 1180_3 | reverse complement strand
GGCCAGCTCGGCATTCGCGTCAGCCAATGCGTCTTGCTCGGTGTATTCCGGCAGTTCCAGCTCATCAAGCGCTTCGTCTTGCTCTTGAATTGGGGCATCAACCGATTCGGCTTCTAGTGAAGCGAGCACGTCTTCTTCAACCGGCTCTTGCTCACTAACCTTTTCTGGTTCGAATGAGGCTAACGCCTCTTCTTCGCTAAACTCAGGCAGTGACTCGTCATCAAGCGCTTCAAACGTTTCTTGCGCCACTGGCTCTGAGCTTTCTTCGGCCAGCTCGGCATTCGCGTCAGAAAGCGGCTCTTGCTCAAGCTCCCAATCACCATCTTGCGGGATACCAAATTCATTAGCGACCGCTTCAGGAGCACCTACATTCTCATTGTTTGCGTCTACCAGCGATGGAGTATCGTTAGATGGCTGTTGATTCTTCTGTTCTAAGTAATCGCTGCCTTCGATTTCAGGGTTAAAATCAAAGTCATCATCACTACCAACTTCATCAGAAAAGTCGCGACTATCCTCCGCGGTGCTAAGTTCTATTTCTCCGTCATCAAGCAGTGGATCCTTGTCAGGAGCCACATTGAGCATGTCATCAATAAAAGTATTGCGGTTGAACTCAGCCTCTTCTATTTCAGGTTGCCCCCCGGTTAGCTCACTACTTACTTCAGTTTCCTGCGTACCTTCAACCTGCTGAGCATGCTGCTCAATTTCGAGCAACTCTTCGAACAATTCGGTGCCATCTTCAACGGCAATATCATCATTATCAGCTAACTCATCTAAGATCGCAGTTTCATCAATTTTAAGCGTTTCAGAACCATCATCATCTGACAGCAATTCATCCAATAAGTCGGTGCTTTCTTCATCAAGCTTTAAATCAACATCTTCATCTTCTAATGATGTGTCGCCTAATAGTTCATCTAAGGTTTGAGCACTAGAAAAGTCTGGCTCATCAGTATCTTGCTGATTATTGTCAGCTTCAACAAGTTCGTCCAATAAGTCAGTACTTTGAGTGAGATCAGGTAAGCTCTCGTCTTCTTCCTCGTCGAGTAGCTCATCTAATAAATCAATACTATTACTATCAATTTGCGGTGACTCTTCTTCATTCAGTAATTCATCGAGCAAAGCTGTATCATCAATTGCGCTAGCTTCTAGTTGTTCGAGATCGGCCTCTGCCTCTATATTGGCAAATAAATCGTCTAACTCACTATCAGAAGCCAGCTCGGCATCTTTTATACCAAAGTCGGTATTAATTGGATCTGACTGTTCAGAGTCGAGATTAAAATCATCGCCAGAGTCATCCAGTAAAGAGTCAAAATCAAAGTCATCGTGATCATCTTGTTCAGTACTGGCAAGCAGGTCATCCAACAAAGATTGATCCAACGTATCACTTTCAAGTTCTTCCGTTGCTCCATCCCCGTTGAGTAGCGCCTCAATATCTGCATCAGACATAGCATGTTCATCAGACAGATCAAATTCGCTCTCATCGGCAGAATCAACCGAGGCTTCATCAAGAGCGCGAGCCATTTCATCTAGACCAACGGCTTTTTCATCGCCACTAACACTGATGCCATTACTACTAGAGGTCAGCTCTTCTAAATCACCATCATCACCAATACTAGCGAATGGGTCTTCATCATCCTCACCTTCTAGATTGAAATCTAAATCGCTATCCTCTAGGTCAGCAAAGATGTCCGGTTCTTTATCAGCGTTAGGATCTGTCTCATCATCAAATGCAATATCATCACCAAACAGCTTTTCACTATCGTCTGATTCGCCAAATAAATCATCGTCTAACATCAAGTCATCGCCGATATCTTCGATGTTAGGGTCACCAACAGTAATCGGGGCAATATTTTCTTGAATTGGTGGTGTCACCTCTTGCTGAGCTTCCGTTTTAGAACGGCGTCCTAGTAACATAACCACAATCAGACCGATCAATAAACCAGGTATAATTGCTAAGGCCGCGACTAACCATGGATTTGAAAGCAACTGATCTAGAGCACTTGGAGCTAATTTTTGTGCTTCGGCTGCTTTTCTGCGCTCTTCATCGAGTAGTTTTTCAACTTCAGAGCGAATACGATTCTCATCACCCAATTCACCTTTTAGCTCATCAACCTCAGATTTCACATCCGCTAGCATCAAGCGCAGCTTATGATTTTTTTCTTCTAGAGCCATTAACTCAGCATCTGAGCCTACAATTTGTGTTTCTAATGTTTTTATTGCTGGCGAAGTGACAGGCGTTTCAACTGCAGGTTTGACCGTTGAAGACTCCACTGCGGCCACAACATTATTTGTTACTGGTGGTTTCACCGGTGTTACAGGTGCAGGCGGAGCTGCAACAACCGATGGCGAGCCAATATTATCCAACTTGGCTTGATGGGCCGCCATCACATTTACCGCATCTTGGGTCGATGAACTTCGGATTTGGGCAAGCGATGGAATTCGTAGATTACTTCCAGGCATCAAACTATGGATATTTTGATTTTCAAACGCTTGCGGATTTAGGCGATAGATAGCGAATAATGTTTGTTGAACCGTCACCGCGTTTGATGGACGTAAACGAGTCGCAATTGACCACAAAGTGTCACTTTCTAAAGTCGGTCCAAAAAACTTCGATGGTTGATTATCAGATTGTTGCAAGTTACGAGTTTGGGCTAGATTTTCTGAAAATTGAGGAGAAGACTGGATCTCGCCATTCGGCCCAATCAGGCGAATGCTCTCTGCACTAACGATAGAAATCTGAGTCACGGCAACGATTGCTATCGGCAATAGAAGACGCTGAATAATTTGACGCATATAAGGCTCAGCTATGTGCTTGGAAAAAAAATACGGTGATCTGTTAAATATATCGGATAACCGCAGCAAAACTATAGGACGTATGGTAAAAAATGTGTCACGACCACAATAATCGCAGGAATCTCACACATTTTACTGCTACCAAATGAGTCATAGCGGGCAAAACAACGAGAAGCTATCTGGGCACAAAAAGAAAAGGTCAGCATTTGCTGACCTTTATACTTCATGACTTGAAGTTACTCTGTACCGATTTTAGCCCACGTATCACGCAAACCAACCGTACGGTTGAAAACTAAAGCTTCTGCTGTGGAATCTTTAGAATCAACGCAGAAATACCCCATACGCTCAAACTGGAAACCTTGTTCTGCTTTTGCGTTGGCTAAACTTGGTTCAACAAAACCTGTGATACTAACGAGAGAATCCGGATTGATCGTTTCTGCAAAATTGTCAGCAGCGGCAGGGTTGGCTACTGTGAATAAACGATCGTACAGACGAATTTCCGCTGGCAATCCTTTATCTGCAGACACCCAGTGAATAACACCTTTCACTTTACGCCCATCGGCTGGGTTTTTTCCTAACGTATCTACGTCGTAGGTACAGTAGATAGTTGTAATATTACCTGCTTCATCTTTTTCAACACGCTCGGCCTTAATGACATAAGCGCCCCGTAAGCGAACTTCTTTACCTAGAACTAAACGCTTGTACTTTTTGTTGCCTTCTTCACGGAAGTCTTCGCGCTCGATCCACAGCTCACGGGTAAAGGGTACTTCGCGGTCACCCATTTCAGGTTTATTTGGGTGATTAGCAAGCGTCAATGTTTCCACTTTATCGGCATCAAAGTTTTCAACTACCACTTTGACTGGGTCAAGAACGGCCATTGCACGAGGTGCATTTTCATTCAAATCTTCACGAATACAAGACTCTAGAGAGCTAAATTCGATCATGTTTTCTTGTTTTGTCACACCAATACGTTTACAAAACTCACGAATTGACGCAGAAGTAAAACCGCGACGACGTAGTCCTGAAATGGTTGGCATACGCGGGTCATCCCACCCTGCAACCAATTTTTCGGTAACCAGTTGATTAAGCTTACGCTTAGACATCACTGTGTACTCAAGATTTAGACGGCTAAATTCATATTGATGAGGTCGACAGTCAATCGTAATGTTTTCTAGTACCCAATCGTATAAGCGGCGGTTATCTTGGAACTCTAGTGTACAGATAGAGTGTGTAATACCTTCCAGCGCATCAGAAATACAGTGAGTAAAATCGTACATTGGATAAATGCACCATTTATTACCTGTTTGGTGGTGCTCTGCAAAACGAACACGGTATAGAACGGGATCACGCATCACCATAAATGATGACGACATATCGATCTTCGCACGTAAACATGCCTTACCTTCTTCAAAGCCACCAGCGCGCATTTTTTCAAATAGTGCTAAATTCTCTTCAACACTGCGATCACGATATGGACTAAGTTTACCTGGTTGAGTCAACGTACCACGATATTCGCGGATTTGCTCTGGGCTGAGTTCTTCAACATAAGCAAGGCCTTTTTGAATCAACTCAATAGCGTATTGGTAAAGTTGGTCGAAATAGTTTGAGGAATAACAAACATCGCCAGACCATTGGAAACCGAGCCAGCTAACATCTTCTTTAATTGACTCTACGTATTCAACATCTTCTTTCTCTGGGTTCGTATCATCAAAACGTAGATTACACTGTCCCTGATAGTCTTGAGCAATACCAAAGTTTAAGCAGATAGATTTCGCATGACCAATATGCAAATAGCCATTCGGTTCTGGCGGGAAACGAGTATGCACGCTTGTGTGTTTACCATCCGCTAAATCTTTATCAATGATTTGGCGAATAAAATTCGATGGACGAGCCTCAGCTTCACTCATCTGTAGCACCTCAAAATTATTAGTATTGTCAGAAAGTTTTTCTGTATGGGAAAGCAGTAATGCCGCAGAAACAGAAAGTTTGCCGCTAATGATCCACAATTATCTACTATTGCACAATAAAAAGTGGGGATTTCTTACGAATATTTCAATCATTCGCTTGTTCAAGCACCAGTTCATACCAATCGGGATAAATAGGTGATCAGATAATTGCGCAGGAAAAATCGCTGGGAGCAAGGCATAGATTGCAGCTAGCTAGTTGACCTACCTACAAAATCTATAACGCCGCTATCAGCGATTTTAACCAGCAAGAATGACCAGATATTTATTCTGATTGGCATCAACATGCGGCCTTATGCAAAATAGAGCAAGCGTTACAATAAAGATAAAGAAAAGCCCCCGTTAAATAACGAGGGCCTTAGTTATAATCAGAACAAGATTATTTAGTTAGGAAGTTGTACCGCTGACAAGTCTTCGTTTGCGCCGATAGACTTCATTTCACCAGCAACAATCTCAGCTAGAGGACCTAAAATAACTTGTAAGTTATTAGTACCAAGCTTCACGACACCCATAGCACCTAACGCTTTTAGCTGTTTCTCATCAATGACACTCATGTCATTCACAGATAGACGTAGACGAGTGATACATGCATCGATATTGCTTAGGTTAGCGTGACCACCAAGTGCTTTAAGGTACTGCTTAGCCAGTTCAGAAGACTCTTTTGCACCAGATACTTGGTTAGCACTTTCTTCATCATCTTCACGGCCCGGAGTTTTTAGACCGAACTTAACAATAACAGTGCGGAATACTACGTAGTAGATAGCGAAGAATGCTAGACCTTGAGCAATCAACATGTACCAGTTAACCGCTAACGGGTTACGTGATGACAATACCATATCCACTAGACCTGCAGAGAAACCGAAGCCTGCAATCCACTGCATTGATGCGGCGATAAATACTGATACGCCCGTTAATACTGCGTGTAGCAAATATAGCGCTGGAGCTAGGAACATGAATGAGAATTCTAGCGGCTCTGTAACACCAGTGAAGAATGAAGCGAAACCTGCAGCAATCATGATAGACGCTACTTTTTCTTTATTCTTAGCAGTAGAAGTGTGGTAGATAGCTAGAGCTGCACCCGGTAGACCAAACATCATGATAGGGAAGAAACCTGCTTGGTACATACCAGTAACACCAGGAATACCAGTACCTTCAGCAATTGATTTCGCGCCACCTAGGAAGTTAGGGATATCATTAATACCAGCAACGTCAAACCAGAATACTGAGTTTAATGCATGGTGAAGGCCAACAGGAATCAATAGACGGTTGAAGAATGCGTAGATACCAGCACCCGCAGAACCTAGACCTTGAATTGATTCACCAAATGATACTAGACCGCCATATACATGTGGCCATACATACATAAGAACGAACGCAATAAAGATACCAGCAAACGACGTTAAAATAGGAACAAGACGCTTACCAGAGAAGAACGCAAGTGCTTTGTGTAATTCAACTGTAGAGAAACGGTTATAAATTTCAGCAGAGATAATACCAACTAGAATACCAACGAATTGGTTGTTGATTTTACCAAATGCGGCAGGAACAGCACTTGGATCAATGCCTTGAATTTGTGCAACAGCTCCTGGAGAAAGTAGTGTAGTAACAACCAAGAAGCCAACGAAGCCAGATAGTGCTGCCGCGCCGTCTTTGTCTTTCGACATACCGTACGCGACACCCACAGCAAACAACACAGACATATTGTCGATGATTGCCGCACCAGCTTTAATCAAGAATGCAGCTAAGGCACTGTTTGCACCCCAACCATTCGGGTCAATCCAGTAACCAATACCCATTAATATCGCGGCAGCTGGCAGTGTGGCAACGGGTACCATCAACGCCTTGCCTACTTTTTGAAAGTATCCAAGAATATTCACCTTAAGTTCCCCCTATAGGATTTTTTATTTGGTCGAGCCACTTATTTTGGTCGCTCAATTTAGTCAAACTTAGTTTATGTAATTAATTTTGCCCCGCAAATTAAAACCTTATCATTTGTGATCATAGTCACCACAAACCGTCAAATATCGAGGTTTTTGCTAGCGAGATCATAAAACTTATTTTACAATTAAAAAAAATGAAAAATTAACGATAATATTTGCTTGCTTAAGACTTAAAGAGCCAGCATGAAAAACTCGGATTAACTGGTTTCTCACAGAGATAAACTGTACAAATAAATAAAATATCCCAGTTAAAACGAACACTTAACATTAGCACCATATACCGATGGCCGTTTGCTAAATAGATAATTCGCGACCTAATTGAAGTAAGAAAAATAAGCCAAGACACCGACTCATTTCATCTTTTATTTCGTCGCTTAATCAAATTTATAAGATATCGATAGAGAAGGATTCGCTGATTATGTACGCGCTAACTAACTGTAAAATCTACACTGGCAGTAATGTCCTCGTTGATCATGCTGTTATCATTCAGAATGAGTTGATTGAAGCTGTATGCCCGCTAGCAGATTTACCACAAGATATTACAACTCAAGATCTGAAGGGTGCGAACGTAAGCCCAGGCTTTATCGACCTGCAACTTAATGGCTGTGGCGGAGTGATGCTTAATGATGAAGTAACAGCCGATACCATGCAGACAATGCACAAAGCGAATCTAAAATCAGGCTGCACCAGCTTTTTACCGACTCTTATCACTTCATCTGATGAAGATATGCGCCAAGCTATCGCGGCAGCTCGTGAGTACCAAACAAAATACAAAAATCAGTCCTTAGGTTTACACCTTGAAGGTCCATATTTGAATGTGATGAAAAAAGGTATCCACAGCGTTGATTTCATTCGTCCTTCTGATGACAGTATGATTAACACGATGTGTGAAAACAGCGATGTGATAGCAAAGGTTACCCTCGCACCAGAGCACAATAACCCACAACACATTGAACGCCTTGCGAAAGCGGGAATCGTTGTATCTATCGGCCATACCAACGCAACCTACACTGAAGCACGAAATAGTTTCGAATCAGGTATCACCTTTGCGACACACTTATTCAATGCCATGACCCCAATGGTTGGACGTGAGCCTGGAGTTGTCGGTGCCATTTATGATACACCTGATGTTTATGCGGGAATCATTGCCGATGGCTTCCACGTTGATTACGCTAACATCCGAATTGCCCACAAAATTAAAGGTGAAAAGCTCGTATTAGTGACCGATGCCACAGCTCCCGCAGGTGCTAACATGGATTACTTTATTTTTGTCGGTAAGAAAGTATATTACCGTGATGGTAAGTGTGTTGATGAAAATGGCACACTAGGCGGCTCAGCCCTCACTATGATTGAGGCAGTACAAAACACGGTTGAGCACGTTGGTATCGCTTTGGACGAAGCACTAAGAATGGCTACTCTGTATCCAGCAAAAGCAATTGGGGTTGACAACAAACTAGGCCGAATTAAAAAAGGCATGGTGGCAAACTTGGCTGTTTTTGATCGTGACTTCAATGTTCAAGCGACGGTTGTTAACGGAAAATACGAGCACAATTGATAATGAATGGCGGACAAATAGGTAACGTAGATTTAGTCAAACAACTCAACAGCGCAGCAGTTTATCGATTGATCGACCAGCAAGGTCCTATATCTCGAATCCAAGTTGCTGATGTGAGTCAACTTGCTCCTGCAAGTGTTACAAAAATAACCCGCCAACTACTTGAACGCGGCCTTATCAAAGAGGTCGCCCAACAAGCATCAACGGGTGGACGTAGAGCCATCTCATTGACGACAGAAGTCGCACCTTTCCACTCAGTTGCTGTTCGTTTAGGGCGTGACTACATTCAACTAAGCCTCTATGACTTGGGTGGAAAAGAGCTAGTTTCTGATTACCATGAATTTCACTACTCGCATCAAACTCAATTAGTTGAGGGGCTAGTTTCTTTCCTCTCAGCATTTATAAAACAGCAACAAGAGCAAATCGACCAACTCATCGCGATCGGTATTGCACTTCCAGGCTTGGTTAACCCTGAAACTGGCGTTGTCGAATACATGCCAAATATATCGATTGATGCACTAGCACTTGGTGACATTATTCGAGACAATTTTCACGTTCAATGCTTCGTGGGTAACGATGTTCGCGGCATGGCTCTCGCCGAGCACTACTTTGGCGCGAGTAAAGATTGCCAAGATTCAATATTAGTCAGTGTTCATCGAGGTACTGGTGCTGGCATTATCGTAAATGGACAAGTTTTCCTTGGCTATAACCGTAATGTAGGGGAAATTGGTCATATCCAAATTGATCCTCTTGGCGAGCAATGTCAGTGTGGAAATTTTGGCTGCTTAGAAACAGTGGCGGCGAACCCTGCCATAATTTCTCGCGTTAGAAAACTGCTAGCACAAGGTTATGAATCAAGTCTTGCTAACATAGAGAGCATTACTATCAATGATGTGTGTGAACACGCTAATCTTGGTGATGAATTAGCGAAACAGAGCTTAGTCAGGGTAGGAAATCAACTGGGTAAAGCTATTGCTATGACAATCAACTTATTTAATCCTCAAAAAGTAGTGATTGCTGGGCAGATAACAACCGCGCAAGACATTGTATTTCCTGCCATTCAAAGAAATGTTGAAAATCAATCACTGAAAACTTTCCACAATAATTTACCGATTGTCGCATCACAGATTGACAGCCAAGACACTATTGGCGCATTTGCGATGATTAAGCGTGCAATGTTAAATGGTGTTTTGTTGCAAAAATTGCTTGGTGATTAAGCAATTAATTGAATTACAATGATAAGCTGTGTCACCTCGACACAGCTTTTTTTATAAACTCACTTTAATCATTGCCAAAGGAATTTATGGAACTGGTCCTTATTACAGCCGCTTTTTTAGCCGGATTCATTGCCCTGAAATGCAACTTACCCCCTTTGGTGGGTTTCTTGTGTGCAGGGTTTGCTCTACATGCTGCTGGCTACCAAAGCAGTGATACAATACGCACTTTGGCCGACCTAGGGGTCACGCTGTTATTGTTCACCATTGGTTTAAAGTTGGATGTAAAAACGTTACTCGCTAAAGAAATATGGGCCGGAGCAACCGTTCACAATCTTCTTTCAACCCTAGCTTTTAGTGTTGCGTTATTAATTTTCAAATACTTAGGCATTAGTAGCTTAGCCACGATGCCAACCGAGCAAATCGTTTTACTCGGTTTCGCCTTATCATTTTCTAGCACAGTTTTTGCCGTAAAATCTCTACAAGAAAAAGGTGAGATGAATGCCACCTATGGCACTATTGCAATCGGCATACTCGTTATGCAGGATATATTTGCCGTGGTATTTCTAACTATATCAACAGGCAAACTACCACATTGGTATGCGATTATACTGTTTGCTCTGCCATTAATGCGTCCGCTATTTTACAAACTACTCGATTGGGTTGGACACGGAGAAATGCTCGTTTTACTCGGCATTTTCTTTGCCTTGGTTATGGGCGCTGGGCTATTTGAGGTTGTTGGTATGAAACCAGACCTCGGTGCGCTTATTTTAGGTATGTTACTCGCCGCTCATAGCAAAGCATCGGAACTGTCTAAATCTTTATTTAACCTCAAGGAGCTGTTTTTAGTCTGCTTTTTCTTAAACATTGGCTTATCTGCACAACCGACTATGACTGGTTTTGCACTAGCGCTGTTATTACTGTTATTGCTTCCTCTCAAAGGCGTTCTCTATTTTTGGGTACTTAACCGATTTAAATTCCGCGTACGCACATCACTACTAGCGACCCTATCACTCTTTAATTTCAGCGAATTTGGTCTTATTGTCGGTGGACTTGCTTTTAAAATGGGTTGGATGTCAGGTGACATATTAGTCGCATTGGCGATTGCGGTTTCTATCTCATTTGTGATTGCCGCCCCAATCAGCCGCAAAGGTCATGAGCTATACCAACATTCTAGAGCATGGCTTAAAGAGCATGCCGCAGAAAAACTGAATACCAAAGATCAACTTATCAACCCAGGTCACGCACAAGTATTGATCTTAGGCATGGGTCGTATAGGCACTGGTGCCTACGATGAGCTGCGATCTCGATATGGAAAAATAAGCCTTGGTATTGAAGTGCGAGAAGATACTGCTCATACACATCGCGCACAAGGTCGTAACGTTATTTCTGGAGATGCAACGGACCCTGATTTTTGGGAGCGTATTCTAGACACAGCAAATGTTAAGTTAGTCTTGCTGGCGATGCCGCACCACCAAGGTAATCAAATCGCTTTGTCACAATTGCAACATCGAAATTTTAAAGGACAGATCGCCGCAATTGCAGAGTACCCTGACCAACTAGAGTCATTATTAGAATGTGGCGTGGATGCAGCATTCAATATTTATAATGAAGCTGGTAGCGGTTTTGCACGTCATGTCTGTCAACAGCTACAGCCAAACTTCACTAAACCGTAGTATTATCAACGCCCAGATAAAAGCTATCAGCGCTCTTATCTGGGTTCTATATCCGCAAAATTTTCATTTCTGCTCATTCAAACGCCAAAAAATAGATACCATTCATCAAAAATAACAATTTATTGAACAGCATTCACCAACAAGCAAATAAAAAGATAATTTCCATAATATTTGGTTGCATTTTTTAATCGAAATGGCAAATTAAAGTCAACAGGTTAAAAATTATCAAAAAGGAAGTTGTATGTGTTCTATCTTTGGCATTCTCGATATTAAAAGTGATGCTGCGGCTTTACGCCCAATAGCCCTAGAAATGTCTAAAAAATTACGCCACAGAGGCCCAGACTGGTCAGGTATTTACGCCTCTGATAAAGCGATTTTAGCGCATGAGCGTCTCGCCATCGTTGGTTTAAATAGTGGTGCTCAACCCTTATACAGCCCAAACAAAAAACACATCCTTGCCGTAAACGGGGAAATTTATAACCACAAAGAAATTCGCGCTCGCTACGAAGGAAAATATGACTTTCAGACCGATTCAGATTGCGAAGTCATCCTTGCTCTCTATGAAGAAATGGGCGCCGATCTCCTTGAAGAGCTTAACGGTATTTTTGCTTTTGTTCTTTATGATGAAGAAAAAGATCAGTATCTAGTGGGCAGAGATCACATTGGTATTATCCCGCTTTATCAAGGCTATGATGAGAATGGAAACTACTATGTTGCCTCAGAAATGAAAGCGCTAGTACCCGTATGTAAAACTATCAGCGAGTTTCCTCCTGGCAGCTACTACCGCTCTCAAGATGCCGAGCCGCAACGCTACTATATCCGTGACTGGAATGAATATGCTGCCGTGCAAGGTAATAGCACAAGTAAAGAGGAGCTGACTCAGGCACTAGAGGCCGCCGTTAAACGTCAATTGATGACCGATGTACCTTATGGTGTATTACTTTCTGGTGGTTTAGATTCATCGATTACTTCAGCAGTTGCTAAACGCTTCGCCGCTATGCGCATTGAAGATGACGAACAAACAGAAGCTTGGTGGCCGCAACTTCATTCGTTCGCGGTTGGTTTAGAAGGCGCTCCTGATCTTAAAGCAGCTCGCGAAGTTGCCAATCAGATTGGTACTGTACACCATGAAATGACCTATACCATTCAAGAAGGATTGGATGCTATTCGTGATGTGATTTATCACATTGAAACTTACGATGTCACCACTATTCGCGCCTCAACACCAATGTACTTGATGGGACGTAAGATAAAAGCAATGGGCATCAAAATGGTTCTGTCAGGCGAAGGCGCTGATGAAATATTCGGTGGATACTTATATTTCCATAAAGCGCCAAACGCGCAAGAGTTCCATGAAGAAACGGTTCGCAAACTCCTTGCACTAAATATGTTTGACTGCGCGCGCGCTAATAAATCCCTTGCTGCTTGGGGCGTTGAAGGCCGAGTTCCATTCCTAGACAAAGAATTTATTGATGTAGCGATGCGTTTAAACCCAGCCGACAAAATGTGTGGCAATGGTAAGATGGAGAAGCACATTTTACGTGAATGCTTTGAACACTATTTACCTGAAACTATCGCATGGCGTCAAAAAGAGCAGTTCTCTGATGGTGTAGGTTACAGCTGGATTGATACATTAAAATCTGTAGCGGAAGAAAAAGTGACCGATCAGCAGATGGAAACCGCACAGTACCGTTTCCCTTACAATACGCCAAGCACTAAAGAAGGCTACGTATATCGCGAAATTTTTGAGGAGTTATTCCCTCTTGAGTCAGCGGCACGATGTGTACCTGGAGGCCCATCAGTTGCCTGCTCTTCAGCAAAAGCGATTGAGTGGGATGAGTCATTTAAAAACTGTATTGACCCATCTGGCCGTGCCGTTAAAGCCGTTCATAACGAAGCCTATTGATTTACAAGTTCACCAATGACCAATGAAAAAGGCGCTAGATGCGCCTTTTTCTATTAAACCGTAAAAGAATAAACCATCTAATCCAGTTCTAAGTGCTTGTTATCAATGCTCATCGGTATTGTCTGGCTAATCATTTTAACCAACATAATGGAACGCGTCTCGCCATCAGATTCTTGATAAATGGCATCAATACCTGAAAACTGCCCCCCTTTAACCCTGACAACCTGTCCTTTCTCGGGAATATTTTGAGCCGAAGCTGAGCTCTCATGCTGCTCAAGTACCTTCAACTGATAGACAAGATCCCCTTCTAATTCTTTGGGCTGCGCCCCAAAACGAACAAAGTCAACAACACCACGTGTAGAACGTACTGAAGTAAAGGTTGGCCCTTTTTCAAAATCAAACCTGACAAACATGTATGAGGGAAAAAGTGGCTCTTTCACTTTTTGACGCTTTCCCCTGAGGATTTTTTCAATTTCAATCTCTGGGTAAAAGCATTCGACACCCTGATTTTCAAGATGCATCTTGGCTCGTGATTGGTCACCTCGTTTGCAATACAGCAAATACCAACGTTTCATTTTATTCCTAGCTACTGCTCTATTTTCTGAGGATCCTAACACTATCGTGCATCGCAATAAACGACAAATCACCAGGCCACAAACAACACCTCCATTTGTTCGAAAAAGGTAAAAATCACCTACCAATATTGAAAGGTAAGTTTGCGGCACGTAAAAACCGCCCTAAAATAGTGGTGATATCATTTAAAGAACAATAACTTAACCAACCATCTAGCATAATCGTCTGCTTTTTACTAATTGCGATACGATAAAAGCCCATGTATATCTAACCCACAATTTTTTTAATCTATAAAACTAAAAAAACTTATGACAAACCAACATCAATACTTTGGTCATCCAAGAGGCCTATTTTTACTTTTCGGCACAGAGCTTTGGGAACGATTTTCCTACTATGCCATGCGCGCTATCCTAGTCCTTTATCTAACAGACGCGACAATGAATGGTGGTCTTGGCTGGTCGACTAAAGATGCCCTAGATCTTTATGGCACCTATACTGGACTTGTCTACATCACACCACTTATTGGTGGTTACCTTGCAGATAACTACCTTGGGCAACGCCGTTCAATCCTTATTGGTGGTGCGTTAATGGCTATCGGCCAATTTACGCTAGCACTACCTGCTGATGCACTAGGCCTTGGCTCTCTGCATACTTTCTATTTAGGTCTTGCGCTTCTTATCTGTGGTAACGGTCTATTTAAACCAAATATCTCAACAATGGTTGGTGACTTATATAATGAAGGCGATAACCGTCGTGATGGCGCATTTACTATCTTCTATATGGGTATTAACTTAGGAGCGTTGCTGGCCGGTGTGATTTCAGGTTCTGTGACCAACTCATTTGGTTGGAAAGCCGGTTTCGTTGTCGCGGGTATTGGTATGCTTATCAGCCTGGTCATGCAAATGACAATGGCACAATCATGGCTTGGTGATATTGGTCGTGAGCCAGCAGCCAAGCGTGATCTCAAGCTTAAAAAATCAGCAGGCAAAGAATCTTTAACAAAAGAAGAAGTAGATCGTATCAAGGTTATCCTTGTGATGAGTTTGTTTACTATCGTTTTCTGGGCGGGTTTCGAGCAAGCTGGTGGTCTAATGAACATCTATACGCAGCAATACACTGATCGTATGATTGGTGGTTTTGAAGTACCTTCTGCATGGTTCCAATCGCTCAACCCATTCTTCATTATTACTCTTGCACCTGTATTAGCCGTTCTATGGGTAAAACTGGGTAAACGTGAGCCAAACTCACCAGCGAAGTTTGCATTGGCGATGTTCTTCTTAGCCCTGGGCTTCCTTTGCATGGTTGGCGCGGTTATGGAACAAGGTGGTGACACTGCCGTGAAAACATCAATGCTTTGGCTTGTCGGTGCATTTTTCTTCCATACCTTGGGCGAACTGTGTCTCTCTCCAATCGGCCTATCACTTGTCACTAAGCTAGCGCCACTACGTCTTGCTTCATTAATGATGGGGGCATGGTTCGGTTGTAACGCAATCGCGAATTATGTAGCAGGTTACGTTGGCTCTCATGTTGGCGAATTGGGCGCAATGGCTATCTTTAGCGGTATTGCAGTAACCGCAATTATCAGTGGCATCATTCTGATGTTGTTCTCAAACACGCTTGTTCGTTGGATGCACGGTGCTGAAACAACGGCAAGCCACGCTGAAGAAATTGAAGAGCAGCAAGCTCAGTTAGTTTAGCTTCAAATATACCACCAAGCTTAAGGGTGGTAATTCAGGGATAATAACGAAAAACGGTCACACTATTGTGACCGTTTTTGTTCAATCTAAATAACCCGAACTGAGGTTGAATGGTATTCAAATCAGCGCGCAATAAGACAAGCCATCATATCAATATGCATCTCTGAGTCATTTAGGCATTCAATATAAGTGAATGATTCTCCACCAGCATGGATAAAGGTTTCTTTACCCTGCTCCGATATTTCCTCTAAGGTCTCTAAACAGTCCACCGAGAATGCCGGGGTAATGATATCCAAACTTTTCACACCACGTTTAGGTAAAGCCTCTAAGGTCTTATCTGTATAAGGTTGCAACCACTCTTCACGGCCAAATATCGATTGATAAGACATCCCTATTTGTTGCAAATTTAGGCCTAATTCTTGTCCCAAGAGTTGCGTTGTGCGCTCGCAGTGTTGCGGATAAATATCACCATTATCAGCGTAACGCTTAGGAATACCATGATAAGAACAAAGCAGGTAATCTCCTTGTCCATTCTCCTTCCAAGATTGGCGAACTTTGTCCGCTAACGCCCGAATATAAAGTGGATGATCATGATAATCTCGAACAAAGTGTAAGTTTGGTGTCACTGGGATATTTTTCATCACTTTAGCTAAGCCATCAAAAACCGCCGCTGTGGTTGTGCCGGAATATTGAGGATAAAGTGGCAATACGACAATCTCTTCCACATCTTGCTCTAATAGCGATTTAACACCATCTAACAAACTTGGAGAGCCATAGGTCATCCCTAATTCGACAGGCATGGCTATACGCTCAGCTAAACGTTTGGCTTGACGTTGTGAATAAACCATCAGTGGTGAGCCTTCATCCATCCACACTGACTGGTAGAGTTTCGCAACTTTAGGTGAACGGATCGGTAATATGATGCCATGTAACACTGGGCACCATATCCATCGACTCATATCGACGACACGATGATCGTGCAAAAACTGACCTAAGAAGCGTTTAATAGCAGGAGTTGTAGGTTCATCTGGAGTACCTAAATTAACCAGTAATACCCCTTGTCGTTTATTATTTTGCATAACTTCCATTCATCTATTTTACTGTAGTCTGTTGAATACGAATCCATGACTAGAAAGTTCATAAAAAAAGCGACCTATCTAGGTCGCCTTCACTATAACAAAGTTAGATAATCAGTACTTAGCCAATTATGCTAGTGCTTTCTCAATATCTGCGCTCACTTCAGCAACTTGCTTAGTACCATCAAATTTTAGGTACTTAGTGTTGCCTGCTTCAGCTTCTTTGCTGTAATAAGCAATAAGCGGTGCTGTTTGATCGTGGTAAACACCTAGACGGGCACGCACGGTCTCTTCTTTATCATCATCACGAACAACCAAATCTTCACCAGTCACGTCATCTTTACCTTCCACTTTAGGTGGGTTGTAAACAACATGGTAAGTTCGGCCAGAAGGTAAGTGAGCACGACGCCCCGCCATACGATCAACAATAACATCATCCGCAACATCGAATTCGATTACATAATCAACAGCAATGTCCATCTCTTTTAAGCCATCAGCTTGAGGGATAGTGCGAGGGAAACCATCTAGCAAAAAGCCTTTTTCGCAATCAGCTTGAGCGATACGCTCTTTGATAAGACCAAGGATGATTTCATCAGAAACTAGTTGACCAGCGTCGATGACTGACTTTGCTTGTTTACCAAGCTCAGTACCGGCTTTGATAGCAGCACGTAGCATGTCACCAGTAGAGATTTGTGGAATACCGTACTTCTCCATGATGAATTGAGCTTGAGTGCCTTTACCTGCACCTGGAGCACCTAGAAGAATGATGCGCATGTTTAATCCTCTTTAGAAAATTATGATTTATACCGAAGCTCACAGCGTTACGAACATAAAGATACGAACATATACAACGGTAAGTTTCGGTATAACGTTAGTGATTTGAGCGAACAACTACAGCTTAACGAACAATTCAGTTGAGCAAAGCACACTGTTTGGCGAGCAAAATACACACCTTATTCGCTTGGTTCAAGTGCAGCATTCTAACATAGAATTCAATGCTGCTGACGAGATTAAGACTAAAGAATGTAATCCGGCTTAGATTTTCGCTTCCGTTTTGCACAAATTAGCGTCAGTTCTAAGCAAATCATCACAATTCAAAACAAAAAGCTCGCATATGCGAGCTTTTTGTTTATTTAACGGTTATTCAACCTTAGTCAAAAGTTGGTTAATCGCCGTTAAAAATTGAGATGGGTCTTCCATTGAACCACGCTCAGCAAGCATTGCTTGACCGAGTAGTACCTCGACCCAACGACCAAACGCTTGCTCATCGGCTTCATCAGCCATGCGCTTAACCAAGGCATGTTCAGGGTTTAGCTCAAAGATGTACTTAACTTCAGGAACAGCTTGACCAGCCGCTTCAAGAAGTTTAGCCATTTGCGTGCCCATCTCATAGTCATCAGTCACGACTACTGCTGGAGTTGTTGCCAACTTAAAGGTAGTACGAACTTCTTTAACACGTTCACCCAAGTATTGCTTGGTACGCTCAACGACAGACTTAAACTCTTCTTCCGTCTCTTTATGTTTTTCTTTTTCAGCTTCATCTTCAAACTGGCTAAGATCTAAACCTGCTTTCGTAATCGCCTGGAATTGCTTACCATCAAACTCCGTCAAGTAGTTCATTAGCCATTCATCGATACGATCAAACATTAAAATGACTTCAATGCCTTTCGCTTTGAACTGTTCTAAGTGTGGGCTGTTTTTCGCTGCAGCATAACTGTCTGCTGTGAGGTAGTAGATCTTATCTTGTCCCTCTTTCATACGCTCAACATAGGACGCCAAGCTGACCGTCTGTTCCGCAGAGTCAACTTCCGTTGAAGCGAAGCGTAATAAGTTGGCAATCTTTTCTTTGTTAGCGATATCTTCAGCAGGACCTTCTTTTAATACCAAGCCAAACTCTTTCCAGAATGACTGATATTTATCTGCATCATTATTGGCCATGCGCTCAAGCATCGTCAGGACACGCTTAGTACATGCATTACGCAGTGACTGAGTCACTTTGTTGTCTTGTAAAATCTCACGAGACACGTTCAAAGGCAGATCATTTGAATCAATCAAACCGCGAACAAAACGCAGGTAAGATGGCATAAATTGCGCCGCGTCATCCATGATAAATACACGTTGAACGTATAATTTCAAACCTGATGTATGATCGCGGTTCATCATATCCCAAGGTGCTTTCGCTGGGATATAAAGCAAGCTAGTATAATCGTTCTTACCTTCTACACGGTTGTGGCTCCACAGCAGCGGATCAGCAAAATCATGAGACACATGCTTATAGAACTCTTGATACTCTTCATCCGTAATTTCAGATTTAGAACGGGTCCACAATGCTTGAGCTTTGTTGATTTGCTCCCATTGCGTCTCATCGGTTTCCTTGCCTTCATCGTCACGAACTTTAGTCTGAATTGAGACCGGAATACCGATATGATCTGAGTATTTACTGATCACATCACGTAGGCGCCACTCGTTTAGGAACTCTTTACCCTCTTCACGCATATGCAGGATAATGTCAGTACCACGAGATTCTTTGATGATATTTTCGATCGTGTAATCACCTTCACCCGCAGAATGCCATTGTACGGCTTGGTCTGCGGCAAGGCCGGCTGCGCGAGTACGTACTGTAACCGCATCTGCAACAATGAATGCTGAATAGAAACCAACACCGAATTGGCCGATCAATTGCGAGTCTTTTGATTGATCTTGAGACAGTTTAGAGAAAAATTCAGCCGTGCCTGATTTAGCAATCGTTCCTAGATGTTCAATTACATCCTCACGGCTCATACCGATGCCGTTATCCGAAAGCGTTAACGTATTTGCATCTTGATCAAACGACAGCTTAACACCAAGCTCTGCATCACCTTTATATAGGTCTGGGTTTGACAAGGCTTGAAAACGAAGTTTATCCGCAGCATCAGAGGCATTCGAAATCAATTCGCGCAGGAAAATCTCTTTATTTGAGTAAAGAGAGTGAATCATAAGATGAAGTAACTGCTTGACTTCAGACTGAAACCCACGAGTTTCTTTATTGTTTGTGGCAGTTTCGCTCATACTAGCTCCATAACATCTGAGTGATTATTCACACACGCCATTGTGTGCAACTGAGAATGATTTGCTAGTAACATGAGGATGACAAATGTAAAATCAAGGTCAAAGATAATAAAAACACTGTTTTTTTTATTTGTTTTGATTATGCTTGGCCATATTTTTATAAAAGAAAATAAAACTTAGTATACTGTTTCATCAATTGCTTCCCCAAGCTGGCTAGGTTGATGAACTACTCACCATATCAACAATAAGAAGATAACAATGAGTAACATAGGTACAAAATATATACTTGCTGAAAGATTCACCTTTGACCCCAACAGCAACTCTCTTATTGATCAAGAAAATGATAGCGAAATGGTTCGGCTCGGCAGTAATGAAAGCCGTATTCTGCTGTTACTCTGTGAAAGACCGAATGAAGTGATTACTCGACATGAGTTACATGAGTTTGTTTGGCGAGACCAAGGCTTTGAAGTCGATGACTCAAGCTTAACGCAAGCGATTTCGACACTGCGAAAAATGTTAAAAGACTCAACAAAATCACCAGAGTTCGTGAAAACCGTTCCAAAGCGTGGTTATCAGATGATTGCTTCTATTTCGCGTTCATTGCCAAACTCTCACAAAGAACCGGTGGTCGAGCAACAAGAGAGCGCTGAAGTGGAAGAATTCGAAGCTGATTCTATTATCGTTACGGGGAGCCCCACTCCCAGTGAAGAGTTCATCCCTAATGCGACTATCCCACCTAATGTTAAGGCTGACAAACAAAAGCTAACCATACGAAGTAAATTGATGTTAGTGGTTGCTATTTTATTGCCCATATTGGCTCTGCTCTTAACCAGCCCTAGCCATTCTAAATTTAGGCAATTGGCTGTCTACAATAATATTGTCGTGAATACACCAATTAATCATCCTGACTTGACTAACTGGCTGCCTTCTATTGAGAAATGTGTCAAAAAATACAATAACTCACATACTGGTGAGCTAGCACCAAAAGAAGTGATTGCAACTGGTGGGCAAAATAATCAATTGGTATTGAACTACATCCATAGCTCTGAATTCTCTGGTGAAAATATCACCTTACGCATTTTAGCTAACCAAGATGATTTCACCAACGTGTGTAAATAAGGGCATGAAGATGAACCAGAAAATCGCAACAATTATCTTGGTAGTTTCAGCTATCTTTAGCGCTTGGATCTACTGGGGCAGTGATATTAAAACTGAGCAAACCCTTACTTCCCAAGAGTGGCAATCAAAAATGACGACGGTGATTAGACCAAGCGTGCGAAGTGATTCCGTCAGTACACTGCGCCGTGTTGATGTCACGTCTAATGTAAAATATCTACCAAATGGTAGCTATATTAGAATGTCTAACATTTTATTATTTGCTACTGGCTCAGAAAGTGAAAGTAGGATTAGCATTTCAGAGACGGGCGAATGGGATGTCAGTGACAGCTACCTGCTAATCTCCCCCTCAGAATTTAAAGATATTACCTCTACTCAAAGTAAAGACTTTACCCCTGAGCAGCTCGAGTTAATTACACAATTCTTCAAGATGGATGCTCAACAAAGTCGGCGTATCGACGTTGTAAACGAGAAAACATTGCTGCTTACCAGCCTCAGTCATGGGTCAACGGTTCTGTTTACCAACTGATACTAGCCACCCCATACAACGTAAGCGAAAGGCGGCTATTTGGTACATAGCGTAAAAACCGCCTTTCGTTTATTGAATACCCGAAAAGGACAATGATGCATAAAGCAACGATTCACATCCACTACTGTCGTCAGTGCAATTGGATGCTACGAGCAACATGGCTAAGCCAAGAGTTACTACATACTTTTAGTGAAGAGATTGATTCCGTGAGTTTACACCCAGATACTGGCGGACGATTTGAAATAATTTGCAACCAGAAAATTATTTGGGAACGCAAACAAGATGGTGGTTTTCCAGAAGCAAAAGTGCTCAAACAACGGGTAAGAGACATTATCGCTCCTGAAAGAGATCTTGGGCATTCCGACAATAAATAATGGCCTCACTGGTACATTAGATTGAATTTTTAATAATCAATTCGCCATTCAATCCTAATACCTGAAATAAGCCTTCGCTATATATGGCATAGCTTGGCGGGAAATTGTTGCGCGGGAAAGTGACAGAGCCTGGGTTCATGATAAACACTTGGTTTAGTGGCTCTGCCGTTGGAATATGGGTATGTCCATGAATCAGTACATCCCCATTTTTGAGCGGTGGCATCTGTTGTGCGTTATAAAGATGGCCATGAGTGATAAAAAAGCGCACTCCAGACTCAAGTAATACCCAAGCGTAATCCATCATCATGGGGAATTTGAGCAGCATCTGATCAACTTCACTATCACAGTTTCCTCTAACCGCAATAATGCTATCGGCATACTGGTTGAGTCGCTCCGCAACCGCTACGGGATTATAACCTTCAGGGATAAGATTACGAGGGCCATGATTTAGGATATCGCCAAGCAATACTAAGGTTTGAGCATCTGATTGCTCAAATAAGGCTAGCATGGCTTCGGTTGCAGGTAGTGAACCGTGTAAATCAGAGGCAAAAAACAACTTCACAATGTATCTCCATAGTTTTGATGGTGAAATTGTACGAATTTAAAAACACTTAGTCATCTCTCGCCATGCCGTTAATCACAATATTGTTGTAGCTGACCATACCGACCACCTTACCATTTTCAATCACCGGAGCTCGGCTAATACCAAAACGTTCAAACAACCTCGCACAATATTTCACATTCATATCCGGAGATACAGATAACGCTGGTTTTGTCATGATTTCATAGATATTGACTCGCTGTGTAGCTCGGTTTTGAGCCAATACTTTTTTAGCGATATCATTCATCAACACAATCCCATACTCATCATCTTCGTGTCGTTTATCAACGATTAACGCTTTGACTTGACTTTGTTTAGCTAAATGAATGCCTTCATGCACCGTCGTTAAACCATCGACGATAACGTAAGTATTAGCCATTACATCTCTAACTCGGATCTTATTATGCAAACTCATAGCTCTTCCTCAACCACTTTAGTTAATGTTGCGACTTGATGAGCAACACCGACGGCATCTTCAATATCGATTTGAATAGCAATACCCTGCCCTGACTCTTGGTCAAACTCCCCAACATCATTAATCGTTTCTAAAATGTGGCGAGCGAGGTGTTCTTCGACCACAAACAACACCACATCTTTTTGCACATCCAATGTTAAGCCAAAGAAGGTTCGCTTTTTATTTAACCCCTCTCCCCTTGCATTATTGATAACCGTCGCCCCTGTAGCGCCGGCATTACGCGCAGCGTCTAGTACAATATCGGTTTTGCTGTCTTCAACAAAAGCCAGTATCAGTTTAAAGCGCATTTTCTTTCTCCTTTGATGACGCAGCTTTATTTAACCATTGAGTTATCTGCGCATAGCCCATTACAGAGATAATCGGAAATAGACTGGCAAATGCAATCAGTCCAAATCCATCAATCATAGGACTTCTTCCTGGAACGGTCGAAGCCAAACCCAAACCCAATGCGGCCACAATTGGCACGGTTACGGTTGATGTTGTCACACCACCAGAATCATAAGCTAATGGCACAATAAGCTTAGGAGCAAAAAAGGTTTGGATCACTACCACCACATACCCGGCAATGATGTAGTAATGGATGGGGTCACCAACCACGATACGATAACTGCCAAGTGAAATTCCAAAAGCAACCCCAAGAGCAACCGCGATTCGCAAACCATTAACGCTAATACTGCCACCGGATACCTGGTTTGCTTTAATCGCGACAGCAATTAAAGATGGCTCGGCTACCGTGGTACTAAAACCAATACAAAACGCAAATAGATAGACCCAAAAATAGTCAAACCAATGTAGGGAACTACCCATACTAATTTTAAATTCCGCGAGAAATTGAGGGGCAGTTAACTGCTGCGCCATCGTCTCCCCTAAAGGGAATAAGGCCAATTCAAGTCCTAAAAGGAATAGAGTCAAGCCAATGATAACGTAACAAAAACCTAAAATTACTCTTATCGGACGCACGATAGGTTTGCGTAATACAGCAAACTGGAAGCCAAAAATAATCGTGACAATGGGAATGACATCCAAAATAGTGGAACCTAGCATGTCGAAGAACAGGATTAATGCATTCATGCCAGCACCATCCCATAAACCATGACAAACATCATCGGTAGTAATGAGGCAAAAGCAATCAAGCCAAAACCATCAATCATTGGGTTTCGTCCCTTGATGGCAGAAGCGAGACCTACCCCTAACGCTGTCACCAAAGGAACCGTGATGGTCGAAGTGGTGACACCACCCGAGTCATAAGCAATACCGATAATATTTTCAGGCGCAAAAGCGGTCAGAATGACGACACCAACATAACCACCAATGATCATGTAATGAATGGGCCAGCCTTTCAAAATACGCAACACCCCTAATACAATGGCGATTCCTACAGAAAACGCGACGGTGAGTCTTAGACCATTGGCATAATCGTCCATACTTTCAACTGATGCAGTGATCACCCCTTCGGCTGCGGCCACATTCGCCGCCTCATCTGCCACAGCAGTTAAAGCGGGTTCAGCAATCGTGGTACCAAACCCTAAGAAAAAAGCAAAGGTAAGTAGCCACGCGACACTTCCTTTTCTCGCAAAGGCTTGCGCCATTGACTCGCCGATAGGGAATAGCCCCATCTCTAATCCAAAAATAAAAAACGTCAACCCCAACACAACCAGCACTAAACCAACAATGATTGGCAGCCAATTGGGCAGTGGTTCTTGTAATACAATGAGTTGGAAAAACACAATAACGGCAACTATCGGCAGCAGATCTCGCAAACTTCCTATCATCGCTTTAAGTAGCGCCACCATCGAGTCCATTCATTCCTCCCGTGTTTGATATCTTTGTTCATAATGACAAATCAAGACTGATGAGAGTGTGATATGGGTTACGAGGCGCAGAAAAAAGTGACCAAATGTTACAAAGTTTGTCATTTATCACTGTCATTATTTAACGTATGCTGAAATAGGCCTGTTGAATGTTAAATGTTCAAAACAATTGAGTTGCAGCAATACTCTAATACTTAGTAGGAATCGCGACCACCTTCTATCATGGATAACCCAAGAGGTAGTGATATGAAAATACTATTAACTGGCGGAACTGGTTTTATCGGTAAGGCATTGATAAAACAGATTCTGGCCCACGATATACACATCCTAACCCGTAATATTCCACGCGCTAAAGAGCAGCTCAAGCACGTTGATAATAGCAATTTCACCTATTTAACATCGCTATCAACATTAAAAGATCTCAACCAATTTGACGCCATTATTAACCTAGCAGGTGAACCTATCGCCGATAAACGTTGGACCCCAAAACAGAAAAAAGCGATATGCGCTAGCCGTTGGGAAATCACAGAACAATTAGTTGAATTGATCCACGCTAGCACCGAACCACCGCACGTTTTTATCAGTGGTTCTGCAGTGGGGTATTACGGAGATCAACAATCACATCCTTTCGATGAGACCTTACACGCCCACAGCGACAATTTTCCTCATCAGGTATGCGCTAAATGGGAGCAAATCGCCCTCAAAGCTCAATCAGAAAGAACCCGAGTTTGTCTATTACGAACTGGCATAGTGCTAGCGACCGAAGGGGGAGCGCTAGCGAAAATGTTGCCACCTTACAAGTTAGGGCTTGGTGGCCCGCTAGGCTCCGGAGAGCAATACATGCCGTGGATACATATGCTGGACATGGTAAGAGCCATCACCTATTTACTGGAAACTCAGCATGCGCAAGGTGCTTTTAACCTGTGTGCACCACACGCCGTTACCAACAAGGTTTTTAGCCAATCATTAGCGAAAACGCTAAACCGACCTCATCTATTATTCACACCTAAATGGCTAATGAACATCATTTTGGGAGAGGCTGCTGTGTTACTTTTTGATAGCATCCGGGCAAAACCAAAAAAACTGACCGAACTTGGCTTTCATTTCCAATACTCACATATAGAACCTGCGTTCAAAAACATTCTAAAACGCAACCTTTAGGAACTGGTATGAAGAAAGCAATATTGATAACAGGCTGCTCAACTGGCATTGGGTATATGGCAGCGCATTCCTTACAGCAACGCGGCTATCATGTGATCGCTTCATGCCGGAAATTGGAAGATGTCGAAAAGCTTCGTCAAGAAGGGTTAACTTGTATCCAACTCGATTTACGTTGTGAGAAAAGCATTACAGAGGCTGTTACTCAAACGATGGATTTATGTGATGGAAAACTGTACGCGCTATTCAATAACGGAGCTTATGGTCAACCAGGAGCGATTGAAGATCTGCCAACGGCAGCTTTACGTGAACAATTTGAAACCAACTTTTTTGGTTGGCATCAACTCACAACAGAAATTATCCCTCACTTTCGCAAACAAGGAGAAGGGAGGATCATTCAAAATAGCTCAGTGTTAGGTTTCGCAGCGATGAAATATCGCGGAGCTTACAATGCTTCCAAATTTGCGATTGAAGGATGGAGTGACACCTTACGTCTTGAACTTAGAACAACCAACATACTAATCAGCATTATTGAGCCAGGGCCAATCGAAACTTCATTTCGTGCCAATGCGCTTACAGCGTTTAAGCATTGGATTGACACCCAAAATAGCGTTCACAGCACTGTTTATCAAAGTCAAATTCAAAGACTCAATGGCGATAAATCAAATAACGCCTTTGCTTTACCAGCCAAAGCTTGCCTCCCATATCTCCTACATGCACTTGAATCATCGAAGCCGAAGCTTCGTTATCGCATTACCACTCCAACAAAAGTGTTTGCAATCCTTAAACGAGTGGTTCCTAATCGGTGGTTAGATCATCTCTTAGATAAAGCGGCATAAATGACCAACTTGTCATTTTTTCGTAACATTCAAGTGACATCATGCAGCTCTGGACATTCCAGATACCCTAATACTAAGCGTTGCATGTGGTACGACAAATATGACATTACACCAATTAAATTGGCTCAGTGTCGGTGTTGCGCTGACTTTATTATTAATACTATAGACACCTTTGCTTGCTCTCTTGTTAAGAGACAAAAACGCTGCAGCCTTGTGGCGTTTTTTGTTTTTCCCCTTGATATTTCAACTTTTAACCCTATCTCTTAGCTATAGACCTAACACAGCAAAGGAACAAACAATGCTATCTCCTTACATTGTTGAAGTGAATCAGAATAACTTTAGAGAAGTGTTCGAGGGCTCGGTAAATACTCCTATTTTATTTCATTTTTGGGCACCAATGAGCCAAGAAAGTGCGCAGATCATTCCAGAGCTGCAAACCCTCACCCAACAATACAATGGTGCTTTTACCTTAGCACTATTAAATTGTCAGGAAGAACAAGCCGTTGCTGCGCAGTTTGGCGTACAAACCTTGCCAACCATTGCACTTTTTATCAACGGTCAAGCGGTGGATGGCTTAGGCGGACCTCAAACTATTGACGCGGTTAAAGAGATGCTAAATAAGCATTTGCCGAGCCAAAGTGAGGTTGATTTAAAGAACGCTTTGGAACTAATTCAACAGTCTCAACACTCTGACGCCCTGCCTTTGCTATTAAATCTGCCACAAGAGATAAAGGAAAAGGGTGAAGCCAAACTCGCCCTTGCGGATGTTTTTTTGGAAACGCAGCAATACGATGCGGCAGAAGCGGAATTGCAACACATCCCGTTAGAATATCAAGATAGCTATTACAAAGGATTAGTTGCCAAACTGGAACTGCATAAGCAAGCCGCTGATAGCCCAGAAATACAAGCGTTAGAGGAAAACTTTGCAGCGCAACCTGATAATGCTCAGCTAGCAAGTGAACTTGCACTTCAGTATCATCAAGTCAGCCGAGATGAAGAAGCACTAGAACTTTTATGGTCTTTTTTAAAGAGCGATCTCAACTGCTTAGATGGTGAAATCAAAAAAGTCTTTATGGATATATTGAGCGCTTTAGGACAAGGTAATAGCCTCGCCGGTTACTATAGAAGACAACTATATTCATTATTATATTAATAATATCAAACAATTAAGGCTGGGATTTCCCAGCCTTAATTGTATTATAACTAAACAACTTGAAGTAGTAGTCTAGCGGTAAGCGGGTTCATCCTCATGAGCATAGATAAACGATACGATTTATTTGAAAGAACGTAGCCAACACCACAGCAGCTTCAAGTAGGAAAGGTATAATGCAAAATAGAAAAAGTAGCACTCCCAAGCTTGGATGAATAATATCAACAACCACCAAAGCTAGGAGAATCAATAATCAAAAAGGATCAGTTATGGCTTTAGATTCAATCGTTGCCGTTGGCATATTCGTATTCGTTGTTATTGCTTTTATCTTTGCAGCAGTGAAAACGGTTTCTCAAGGAAGTAATTGGACAGTTGAGCGCTTTGGTCGCTATACCCATACTCTACAACCTGGCTTAAATATTATTATTCCCTTTGTTGACAAAATCGGACAAAAGATCAACATGATGGAACAAGTGTTAGATATTCCCGCCCAAGAGGTGATCTCTAAAGATAATGCCAATGTTGTGATTGATGCAGTTTGCTTTGTACAAGTGATAGATGCCGCAAAAGCCGCTTATGAGGTAAGTGAACTACAACACGCCATTCGAAATTTAACACTGACTAACATGCGTACAGTACTAGGCTCAATGGAGCTCGATGAAATGCTTAGCCAGCGTGACATGATCAACACAAAACTGCTCTCTATCGTTGACCAAGCCACTAACCCATGGGGAGTTAAAGTCACTCGTATCGAGATAAAAGATGTTCAGCCACCAGCCGATCTAACTGCAGCAATGAATGCGCAGATGAAGGCTGAGCGTAATAAGCGGGCAGACATTCTAGAAGCAGAAGGGGTACGCCAAGCTCAAATTTTACGTGCAGAAGGCCAAAAGCAGTCTGAAATATTAAAGGCGGAAGGTGAAAAGCAAGCAGCAATTTTACAAGCCGAGGCTCGTGAACGGGCTGCCGAAGCGGAAGCGAAGGCAACTGAAATGGTGTCAAACGCCATAGCACAAGGCGACATGCAAGCTGTGAATTATTTCATTGCGCAAGGTTATACTGATGCCTTAAAAGCGATTGGCCAAGCAGAAAATGGGAAGATCATCATGCTACCGTTAGAAGCTACGGGACTAATGGGGTCCGTTGCTGGGATCGCTGAAATGTTCAAGCAACCATCCGTAAAAGATAAGTAGGTAACCAAGTGATAGAACTTATACAACAAATCAATTACTGGCACTGGCTAGCGTTTGGTTTGGTGCTCGTGGCGCTAGAACTACTCGGTACTGCCGGCTATTTTCTTTGGCTCGGTATCTCAGCAGTACTTGTTGGAGTGATTTTCGCCATGTTACCCATCAGCTGGCAGCTGCAGTGGCTAACCTTTGCCAGCTTCTCTTTGATCACTACATGGTTATGGTGGAGAAAACAGTTTAAGTCTGATCATGACAGTGACAAATCGCGCAAACTTAACCAAAAACAGAAACAACTGATTGGACAAACTGCGCGGCTAACAGAAGATGTTCAACAAGGGACGTTTCGCCTAACTCTCGGAGATACCACCTGGACAGCGCAATGCAAGCAAGACATCGCAGCGGGCAGTTTAGTCAAAGTCGTCGAAGTTGATGGCATTGTTTTGATCGTTGAGCCGCAATAAACGAAAGGCGACTATTTGTCGCCTTTCGTTTTACAGCACTGCCCTTTCAAATTATCAATGATTGGGCAATCGCTCCCCTCATCACCAGGACATTCGTTAATCCATTCTTCCAGTTGTTCTCTAATTAACTCCAATTCGGCGAGTTTTCGTGAAACATGCTGCAGCTTTTCTTTGGCCTTTTCTTTGACTGAAAAGCTGGTTCTAGACGGGTCATTAGCTAAAGCAAGTAAAGACTTACACTCTTCCAAACTGAACCCAACACGTTTGCTGCGCGCAATCAGTAAAAGATCATCTACATGCTCTTGTTGATAGTGACGATATCCATTTTCTGACCTTAGCGGAGGGGTAATCAACCCTTTTTCTTCATAGAGTCGAATCGATTTGGCACTTAATCCCGTTAATTGAGCGACTTGGCTAATATTCATGTTAAAAATTCAATGAAAAAGGCATGTTGATAAACATGCCTTTATTACCATGAGAAAGCAAGTCGATTACTATTGATTCAATAACCAGCTTAGAATTTGAGATTTTTCAGATTTATCCGCTTTTTCATACCAGTAAGAAAGCATTTCTAAGGGCTTACTTTCAGTTTTTAGTGCTTGGTTGATAGAAGAGCGATTGACAAAAGCCCAATCTGCAAATGCTTTTTGCTCGCTTACCGATGCTTCAGCAAACCAATATTGAACCATTTCTACTGATTTTGCAGTGCTCGCAGTAACTTCAGCTTGAACCTGCGCTGTAACGGTGGAAGGCTGAGATACCCCACCTAACACATAATTGGCTTCTTCAATAACCGCTAAAAAATAGGCTTTGGGAACAGAAAATTCAACCTTATTTTTATTCGTAGACGAATTCAATGTAAACACTATTGAGTCATCTGTAGTTTGCTGTATGAATTCTGGTGAAAGTGGAAACTTAAACCACTGCGTTGTAGTACAGTGCTCTGTGCATGTTTCAGCTAATGGGCGATAAGTATCTAATTCTAGGTGTTGTGATAAATAGGTAACTGTCTTGAATTGGTCGTAATTCTTAAAGTAAGTAACATTCATATCCACATAAGAACTGTCAATATTCTTTTCGGCCGTTTTAGGAAAATTACCCACATAGTTCAATTCAGATTTTACAATATCGGCCCCTAAAAGTGCTTTTGTTTCAGGAGTAATATCTTTCGCTACAACTTGAACATAGTTGTGCCTTTCTTGGATATTTTTTGCGACATCATTAAATGTACTAGAACTGTCTAAATTACTGCATCCAACCGCAACCATAGCAGTTGAAAAAATTATCGAAGCTCTAAATAGATTCATCATAATTATCCTTTATATTCGAGCAAAAACACCGGCACTAGGCCGGTATTTTAATTAATGAAAGGCAATACACGTAAATTAGAAACCGTATTCTAGACCTACACGTACAAATGCTTTCTTATCATCAGCATTGTATGCATCATGCTGGCCTACACGTAAGTAAGGTACAAAACCATTTTTAACATACATTAACTGGGCTGACAAAACTTCATCAGCATCATCTTGTTCTACACCTGCAATTTCCGATTCAAGGTTAGCGGCATAGCCTACTTTAACACCCCAAGGCCCATTCCAGTATTGAGCAATGATTGAGTATTGACCTTGCTCTGCTTCTTTTCCTGCATTAGCGTAATGCTTAGAAACACCTTCGGTATACTTATAAGCACCAGCTAAACCGAAACCTGCTGGTAGTGGCAATTCAAAACCTACGATATATGCGGTTGCATCAGCAGCAGCTTTAATGTCAGCTTGCCCATCTTTTTCTAGTGTAACTTGGTATTTAGAGTTATTTTCATAACCTACATGGACAGTCACGATGTCCGCTGCATTGTAGTGCACCGCTGCGCCAAAGTGGTTTGAATCTTTTGTACCCACATCACCACGGCCAGCAGAAAGGTTAAATGTAAAACCACTGAAAGAAGGAGAATCATAACGAGCAATATCACCTTTACGATCATAATGACCTGCTACATCACCACCCCAGTCGAATACACGACCTAGACCTGGGTTAGAGTATGGCCAGTCAACGATTTCGTACAAAGGTGTAAGCATACGACCAAAACGCAATTTACCCCAATCACCTTGTAGACCAAGGAAAGTATCACGAGCACCGAGAGTACTACCTTTACCGTCTTCACCAACATAACCAGATTCGATTTGCATAAAAACATTTACATTATCGAACATATCTTTGCTAGCGCGAAAACCAATTCGTGATTCATTTTCGTAGTCGTAGCCATTGCTATCTTCTTGATAAAACGCTGAAATTGCCGCAACACCATAAGCTTGAACATTGAAATCAGAAAGAACACCAATCTGGCCTGTCTCTTCTGCTGCGAAAGCACCAGTTGAAGCGATTGCTACTGCTGCACCTAGCAGAGTACGTTTAAACATTTTGTCCATGGAAAAAACTCCTAAAAATGGATATAGCTGCTTTTTATATTTCTCACCTTAAGTTGGCCGCCGAAGGGAGAAATCATTTCCTATGTTGAAAACCTAAATTAACCTTTAACTTTTGATTTTCTATTTCCTGCATACACACCGTGTATCCATGCTTAATAGACTAACTTCGCAGCGAAAAACATCAACGAGAACTTAATTTTTACCTGAAAAAATATGAGCCACAGCAAACTTTAGCCAAGTAAGAGATCGAGATCTAATAAATAGTAAAACCCGAACACATAAAAAATAAAAGATATAAAAAACAACATGTTGGGTGTTTTTCCATTTCAATTAACTTGAAGTGGCTCGCAATAATCACGAGAAAGTAGAGGAGAGAATTTTTAGTAACAATGGATAAAAGCACAATAATGTAAGAATTAAAACAAAAAGGTAGAATGCTTTTTTTTATAAAAAATTAAGCCTCAATTAGAAAAATTGAGGCTTAATTACATACAGGGAGGAAATGAAAGACTAGGAATCCATCATGGAGAGTAAATCTTGCTCAGTGCGAATTTCAATGCCAAGTTCTTGTGCTTTGGCCAGCTTAGAGCCTGCCGCTTCACCGGCAAATAATATATCTGTGTTCTTGGAAACACTGCCAGTCACTTTTGCTCCCAGAGCTTGCAGAGCAGCCTTGGCATCACTTCTTGACAACTGAGATAAACTTCCTGTCAATACAACAACCTTACCTAAAAGTGGTTGAACGCTATCCTCACTCGGCTTTACAACACTTGGCCACTGAATACCTAACTCCATTAATTCTTCAATGACTTTTTTGTTTTTATCTTGCTCAAAAAAAGAAGTGATGTGACTCGCAACAACTACACCTACATCTTGAACTTCAAGTAGCTCATCAAATGTCGCTTGGCTGATATTGTCTAAAGTTTCAAAATGCAGAGCTAAATTTGCAGCCGTGGCCTCCCCTACTTCACGAATACCGAGAGAATACAAAAAGCGAGCGAGAGTGGTGAGTTTTGATTTTTCTAAAGCATTGACAATATTTTGCGCCGATTTGGGACCCATACGTTCTAAAATAGTCAATTGCCCCGCTTTGAGTCGAAAAAGGTCGGCGGGTGTTTTTACCATCTCTTTATCAACCAACTGCTCGATGACTTTAACACCTAATCCATCAACATCTAGCGCTTTACGTGATACGAAATGTTTAAGCGCTTCTTTACGCTGGGCCTGACAAACTAAGCCACCAGTACAGCGAGCTACCGCTTCACCTTCAACGCGTTCAATCTCTGAATTGCATACTGGGCAATGGCTGGGAAAAATAATATCTCTTGCTGATGCAGGACGTCGGTCTAAAACAACGGAAACGACTTGCGGGATCACGTCCCCCGCACGACGAATCGTGACACTATCACCGATTTTGACTCCCAAACGTTCAATTTCATCGGCATTGTGTAACGTGGCATTACTAACGGTAACCCCACCCACAAAAATAGGTTCTAGTTTAGCCACTGGTGTAATCGCGCCGGTTCGTCCTACTTGGAACTCAACATCATTAAGTACCGTAATCTCTTCTTGCGCAGGGAATTTATACGCAATCGCCCATCGTGGTGCTCGAGCAACAAAGCCCAATTGTTGCTGAGCTTGGATATCATCCACTTTGATGACCACGCCATCAATCTCGTAAGCTAACTGCTCACGACGGGTTAAAATACTTTGATAATAGCTTTTAACTTCATCGAGCGAATTCACCAAGCGTGTCTCAGGACACATAGGCAAACCCCACGCTTTTAATTGCAAAAAGCGTTGATAGTGGCTCAGTGCCAATTCAGCCCCCTCCACAACCCCCACGCTGTAAGCATAAAAATTAAGCGGGCGTTTTGCCGTAATTTTGGAGTCTAACTGCCTTAAACTGCCTGCCGCAGCATTTCTAGGGTTAACAAAAGTTTTATCACCCGTTTTTAGCGCTTGCTGATTCAAACGTTCAAAACCAGCTTTGGGCATAAAGACTTCTCCACGCACTTCTAGGCGAGTAGGCCACCCTTCCCCCTGTAATTTCAGAGGAATCGCGCTGATAGTTCTGACATTCTCAGTAATGTTTTCTCCTGTCGTACCATCGCCACGCGTTGCAGCTTGGATCAAAACACCATTTTCATACAATAAACTTACCGCTAAACCATCTAGCTTAGGTTCACAGCAAAACGCATCTAGCTCAGTCGTAGCTAAGCGGTCTTGTATGCGCTTGTGGAAAGCATCCAACTCATCATCATCGAACGCATTATCCAAAGATAGCATCGGTATTTCATGTTTAACTTGCTCAAATCCATCAAGAGGCTTACCACCGACTCGCTGGCTTGGTGAGTCTAAAGTAATGAGTTCAGGATGTTGAGCTTCCAACTCAAGTAACTCACGCATAAGCCGGTCATACTCTGCATCTGGAATTTCAGGGCTATCTTCAACGTAGTAACGTACCGAATGGTAGTGAAGCGTTTCACGCAACTGATTTAATTGGTTTTGAATTGTTTGAGTCATAATTCTCTCGGATCATGAAAAAAGGCTCCGACGAGGAGCCCTTAGTGGTCTGTTTTTTATTTACGCGCTACGAGCGTTTTTAAATTCCTGTATCTGACGACGGTATGCTGCTAAGCGGTCTGGAGTCATCAGGTTACGAGCGTCATCAAGCACATTACCGCCAAGATCATCGGCAATTTGTTGCGCGGTTTTGAGCATCAATTTAAAGTTTTGGTCCGCTTCACCGTAGCATGGCAGAGTCATGAAAAATGAAATACCTTGTGTAGTGAAATCAGCAGGATCGTTATGCTCCAGTGTTCCTGGTTGCATCATATTAGCAACACTAAATAATACTTTACCTGTCCCTGAAAGATCAGCGTGTCGATGGAATATATCCATATCACCGTAGAGCAAACCATTTTGCTGCATACTATCAAAAAGCTTAGTACCAACAAAAGGTTCATTCGTTGCACAATGTACATTAAGTACTAGCACTTCCATATCTGCGGGTTGTTCATCTGCAACTTCAACTTCTTGGCTCTCTTGCTCAACGTGAGCAGTATCTTGAACAATAACCGGTTGCGGAGCTTCTGATACAGAAATTGAAGGAATATCCTCAATCTCATCAACAGTATCTACTGCAACCATCTTTTCAGGATAACCATCAATTAATGGATCAACTGTTTCACTGAAGTCAGGCTCTTTGCGTTCTTTTCGGATAATCTCAAAATCATCTTCTGGAGCAAACGAACGTTGCGGTGAAGAGACGGAATCATCGTGATCAATATCGATTTTCCCGAGAGGCTTGTCGCCAAACTTCGATTTCCCTTCTTTCTTACTGGTCCAAAGGCCGTGGAACAGTAGAGCGGCTATCGCTAGCGCGCCAACAATGATGAGTACGAATCTCAATTCCTGCATTTTTCACTCTCAGTTTCTCGATGTATTGTTGTTCGTTGCTGTATATCGCTGAACTGAACGTATCACCAAGGTGGATTATTCGGTCTATTCAGGTACTTTACCAAAACTTAGTACCGATTTAGAACAACTTAATGTGAGAAGTTCCATACATGATGTGATTTTCACCACGCTTTTCTTCTTCGATAGGTTGAGTAGAATAGCTTTCACGCTATTCATTGATAAAATTTTGTATTGGAAATGATATGACACATCAGCAACGCTCTGGCTTTGGTTACTTCTTCTTTGGGCTTGAACTGGCTCTTACCCCGGGAATTCGTCGTTTTGTTTTACTCCCTTTACTCACCAATATTATTTTGGTTGGTGGTGCACTTTTTTATCTATTCAGCCACTTGGATACTTGGATTACCCAGTTGATCGGCCAAATACCAGACTTCCTATCTTGGCTAAGTTATATCCTCTGGCCATTATTAGCGATTACTATCCTAGCTACGTTTTCATACTTTTTTAGCACGCTAGCGAACTTTATCGCGGCTCCGTTTAATGGTTTACTTGCTGAAAAAGTAGAAGAAAAGCTTATTGGCGCCCCCGTTAATGATGATGGCTTGATGTCTGTCATCAAAGATGTGCCAAGAGTTCTTGCTCGAGAATGGCGTAAGCTACTTTATACGCTACCAAAAGCGCTTGGCTTGTTTTTATTGTTGTTGATCCCAGCGTTAGGACAAACCGTCGGCCCCCTACTATGGTTTATGTTCACCGCTTGGATGTTGGCCGTGCAGTATTGTGACTACCCCTTCGACAACCATAAAATCAGCTTTGATCAAATGAGACACAATTTGAAACAAAAACAGGGTAAAGCCTATAGCTTTGGTATTTTGGTGTCGGTGTTTACGACCATTCCTATTCTTAACTTAATTGTTATGCCTGTTGCAGTTTGTGGTGCAACCGCTATGTGGGTTGCCGAATTTAAGAATAAACTATGTTAAAACAAGCTCCAATCGAGATAGATTGGTTTACCTAACCCTCTAAACACCTTGGAGTTGCACTTAAGTGAGAGCTCATTTGCATACGCAAGCTATGTGATTGAGGAATCAACGTCGTCGCAACTTCAAGTAGGAAGGATATATAACTTATAACTTTTTAATCCTTCTACGTTTCAGAGTTAACACATATCCTTCTTTCTGTATCCACTCACGTGTCCTACTTATCTAACAGACACGATTAACGTGTGTAATAAAGGAATATCGCAATGAGCAAAATCTACGAAGACAACTCTTTAACTATTGGTAACACACCTTTAGTTCGCCTAAACAAAGTCAGTAATGGCAAAGTGCTTGCTAAAATTGAAGCTCGCAACCCTAGCTTCAGTGTTAAATGTCGTATCGGCGCGAATATGATTTGGGAAGCGGAGAAAGCAGGTACTCTTAAACCTGGTGTTGAACTAGTAGAACCAACCAGTGGTAACACCGGCGTTGCCCTTGCGTTTGTTGCGGCAGCCCGCGGTTATAAACTGACCCTAACTATGCCAGAATCAATGAGCTTAGAGCGCCGCAAATTATTGAAAGCTTTAGGTGCAAACTTAGAATTAACCGAAGCTGCAAAAGGTATGAAAGGCGCGATCGCTAGAGCCGAAGAAATCGTGGCAAGTAACCCAGAGAAATTCTTGCTGCTGCAACAATTCAATAACCCTGCAAACCCACAAATTCACGAAAAAACCACAGGTCCTGAAATTTGGGATGCAACCGACGGTGAAATTGATGTATTTGTCGCAGGTGTGGGCACAGGCGGCACATTGACTGGAACAAGTCGTTACATAAAAGGTGAAAAAGGCAAAGCGATTATCTCTGTTGCCGTTGAACCTGCCGAGTCACCGGTCATAGCACAAGCGATTGCAGGTGAAGAAATCAAGCCGGCTCCACATAAAATCCAAGGTATCGGCGCTGGTTTCATTCCAGGAAACTTAGATTTATCTCTAATTGACCGTGTTGAACCTGTCACTTCTGACGAAGCGATTGCTATGGCACGACGTCTTATGGAAGAGGAAGGTATTCTCGCTGGAATTTCGTCTGGAGCAGCTGTTGTCGCGGCCAACAGATTAGCAGAACTACCTGAATTTGCTGGAAAAACTATTGTTACCATACTCCCAAGTTCTGGTGAGCGTTATCTAAGCACCGCACTCTTTGCCGGTATATTTACCGAGAAAGAGAACCAGCAGTAATATGTGGTCAAATCAATTTTTCGTTTAAAAAAGCCCCGTTCAGGGGCTTTTTTGTTGATCCCTGCCTCTCCTTTGGTAATATCAGCAATGTTTTATTTTAAGCTTCAAAATAAAGAAGTCAGAAACGTATTTCAGAACAATGGCGAACGACAACATAGATTGAAATCGCGATTGTACTATTTTAGACCAGTATCAGTTCTGACACGTAAACGACGTCGATGCACTAGCAGAATCGTCAATTAGCGGTTAAGCTGTTCTGGTTGAGAAACTAACAAAAAATAAATCAATTGGGGTATATAACATGTACGAGAAGCAAGTAGAAATCACTGCAGAAAACGGTCTTCACACGCGTCCTGCTGCGCAATTCGTTAAAGAAGCGAAAGCATTCGATGCTGACATCACTGTGACTTCTAATGGCAAAAGCGCAAGTGCTAAAAGCCTTTTCAAACTTCAAACACTAGGCCTAGTAAAAGGCACTGTTGTGACTATTTCTGCTGAAGGCCCTCAAGCTCAGCAAGCGGTAGATCACCTAGTAGCTCTAATGGACCAACTACACTAATCCGGTCCTCTATTTTCAAAGCCATTTTGTGAAAACAAAGTGGCTTTGTTGGAAATAGACTAAACTTTGGGCTATTAATTATCGTTAGCGCAATAGTACACACCCTCCCGTTTACAGTTGACCAAGTTAAGGTAAGGCTATGATTTCAGGCATCCTAGCATCTCCAGGCATTGCTTTCGGTAAAGCACTGCTACTTCAAGAAGATGAAATTGTCCTAAATACTCACTCTATTTCAGAAGCTCAAGTAGAAGACCAAGTTAAGTGTTTTTATGATGCACGTAACAAATCTTCTGCTCAGTTAGAAGTGATTAAACAAAAAGCACTTGAAACGTTTGGTGAAGAAAAAGAAGCCATCTTCGAAGGCCACATCATGTTGCTTGAAGATGAAGAGCTAGAAGAAGAGATTTTAGCACTCATCAAAAATGACAAAATGCATGCAGATAACGCGATCTATACCGTGATCGAAGAACAAGCTGCTGCACTCGAATCTCTTGATGACGAGTACTTAAAAGAACGTGCAACAGATATCCGTGATATCGGCTCTCGCTTCGTTAAGAATGCTCTTGGTATCAATATCGTTTCACTTAGCGATATCAACGAAGAAGTTATTCTTGTTGCTTACGATCTAACACCATCTGAAACTGCACAAATCAACCTTGATTACGTGTTGGGCTTTGCTTGTGATATTGGTGGTCGTACATCTCACACTTCAATTATGGCTCGTTCACTTGAACTTCCAGCGATTGTTGGTACTAACGACATCACTAAAAAAGTGAAAAATGGCGATATGCTTGTTCTTGATGCTATGAACAACAAAATCATCATTAATCCTTCAGAAGCACAGCTTGAAGAAGCGAAAAAAATTCGTGATGACTTTGCCGCTGAAAAAGAAGAGCTAGCAAAACTTAAAGACCTCCCTGCTATTACACTAGACGGACATCAAGTTGAAGTGTGCGGTAACATCGGTACCGTAAAAGACTGCGATGGTATCTTACGTAATGGTGGTGAAGGCGTCGGTCTATACCGAACTGAATTCCTATTCATGGATCGTGATGCCCTACCAACTGAAGATGAGCAATACCAAGCTTATAAAGAAGTTGCAGAAGCAATGCACGGTGAAGCGGTTATTATCCGTACCATGGATATTGGTGGTGATAAAGATCTGCCATACATGGATCTACCAAAAGAGATGAACCCATTCTTGGGTTGGCGTGCTGTTCGCATCAGCCTTGATCGCCGTGAAATTCTCCGCGATCAACTACGTGGTATTCTACGTGCATCTGCACACGGCAAACTACGCATCATGTTCCCAATGATCATCTCTGTTGAAGAAATTCGTGAACTTAAGAGTGCAATCGAAGAGTACAAAGCAGAACTTCGTGCTGAAGGTCTTGCTTTCGACGAGAATATCGAAATCGGCGTCATGGTTGAAACACCAGCTGCCGCAGCTATCGCTCATCACTTAGCGAAAGAAGTGTCATTCTTCTCTATCGGTACTAACGATTTGACTCAGTACACGTTAGCGGTTGACCGTGGTAACGAGATGATTTCTCATCTTTACAATCCACTATCACCAGCAGTACTGACGGTGATTAAACAAGTTATCGATGCATCTCATGCTGAAGGCAAGTGGACTGGCATGTGTGGCGAGCTCGCAGGTGATGAACGCGCAACGCTTCTGCTACTAGGCATGGGACTTGACGAGTTCTCTATGAGCGGTATTTCTATCCCGACAGTGAAGAAAGTCATTCGTAATTCAAACTTTGCAGACGTGAAAGCAATGGCTGAAGAAGCACTTTCTCTTCCAACTGCTGCAGAGATTGAAGCTTGCGTAGACAAATTCATCGCAGAGAAAACTCAATAATCTGCCGATACCAATGACCTAGACGACTAAAAGTAGTCGTCTAATCTCAATGATTGGTATACTATAAATCGACAGAATTAAACTAAACGTTAGGAGCATGACACAATGGGTCTGTTTGACAAACTTAAAAAGCTAGTATCTGACGACAGCGCAGATGCGGGTGCAATCGAAATCATCGCACCTCTTTCTGGTGAAATCGTAAATATTGAAGATGTGCCAGATGTTGTTTTCGCTGAGAAAATCGTTGGTGATGGTATTGCCATCAAACCATCTGGTAACAAGATGGTAGCTCCTGTAAATGGTACTATCGGTAAAATCTTCGAAACAAACCACGCATTCTCAATCGAGTCTGACGATGGTGTTGAGCTATTTGTTCACTTCGGTATCGATACTGTTGAACTGAAAGGCGAAGGCTTCACTCGCATTGCACAAGAAGGCCAAGCTGTTAAAGCTGGCGATACTGTAATCGAATTCGATCTAGCGCTTTTAGAAGAGAAAGCAAAATCAACTTTGACTCCAGTTGTTATCTCTAACATGGATGAAATCAAAGAGTTGAACAAACTTTCTGGTTCTGTAACTGTAGGTGAAACTCCAGTTCTACGCGTAACTAAGTAACCCTATTGGTTATCGTCATTGTTATGTAAAAAAACGCTGCTTTTGAGCAGCGTTTTTTGTTGTATTCAATTTATGACATCTTGGACCTAAATTCACTCTGTTGATGCCATACCCAAACTACTTGAAGTTGCAGGTAGGCGGCAAGTGAGTTTATCCCCATGAGCATAGATAAACTATGTGATTGGGGTGAACGAATGTAGCCAACACAGCTGCAGCTTCAAGTGGGAAGGGTATATACAGCCTAAAGCCCTAAAGCGTACTTCAACACTTGACCTTTAACTGGACCTGAGTGCTCTGCCAACTTCAATACCGCATTACGAAGCAGCTTAACTGGCGGAACTTGGTTGCTGAATGTCTTATAAAACAGATCCATTCCCGTTTGCATCAACAAGTTATCTGGGTAACGTCGACATTGATACTCATACAGCAAGTCATCAGACAATCGAGCTTTTCCTTCAGTAACATTCAATAATACCTTGGCATCTTTCAAACCAAGATTCACCCCTTGCCCTGCTAACGGGTTGATAGTGTGCGCCGCATCACCGACCACAACACATTGTCGTTTTGAGTATTGCTGAGCATGACGCCGAGTAAGAGGAAACGCCCCCCACTTCAACACCTTGATATCACCTAGCTCTTGTGGAAAGTGAGATAATATTTCACCTCTGAGCGCGTCTGCGTCCAAGGCACATAGTTGACGAATGCGCGCTGGAGAGTCATACCAAACCAAAGAAGCTTGCTGACCGAGCAAAGGAAGAAATGAACGAGGTCCTGAAGGAAAAAACTGCTGCCAGGTGATATCTTGTTGAGGCATTTCGGTTTCCACATTGATAAGCATACATTGTTGGCGATAGTCCCAAGCCGTAACACCAATATGAGCAAGTTGGCGCACCTTGGAGTTAGCCCCATCAGCACCGACCACCCATTGGGCTTTGAGTGATTTTCCTGACTGCAAATGCACAGTGTTAAGCTCATCAAAATCAATACATTCTAGCTTCTCAGGGCAAAGTAACGTTAGGTTTGAATAGTGTTCGAACTGTTGCCATAACCCCAACTGTATGAGCCTATTTTCAACCATATAACCAAGCTGTGGTAAGGCTAAATCCTCGCTATTAAATCGCGTTCGGCATTCTGGGTGCTCCCAGGTTTCTAAACGACGGTATGGACATGTTCTCATGCGAGCAATAGACTCCCAAGCCCCCAAAGACTCCAATAGCTGAACCGATGTTTGTGAAATAGCAGAAATACGCAAATCAAAGGCTTGCGAAGCATCAAATGCTTCAGGGATGCAACTTTCAATAACCGCGACTGTGCGTCCTTGTTTAGCAAAACCAAGCGCAACAGCAGCACCTACCATGCCACCACCAACGATCACTACGTCAAAATTATCCATTATTTACACTTTTCATTCTGATTTTTGGGCTGTTTTTCATTGTACGTTCCTCAGACATTTTTGCTAATTTTTTTCATCAAAAACCTTATTAAAAACATGGCAAAACCCTAGATACAGCCTTGTATAGAATAGATTTCGCTGGATCACTAGTCAGTGACTTTTTAAAGCAGTACAATACGCGGCTACCGCTGATATGGCGGCTATAATTTGAGCATGGCTCAACGAATTTAGACAAACAAAATGAGCGGAAGTGAGATGAGTAAGAAACTGCTAATTAAAACCTGGGGCTGCCAGATGAATGAATACGATTCATCAAAAATGGCCGACCTGCTTAACGCTGCAAACGGCTATGAGCTAACGGAAGAGCCAGAGGAAGCAGATGTACTATTACTTAACACCTGTTCAATCCGTGAAAAAGCGCAAGAAAAGGTTTTCCACCAACTAGGTCGTTGGAAAACGCTAAAAGATAAAAAACAGGGCGTTGTGATTGGTGTTGGCGGTTGTGTGGCAACACAAGAAGGCGATCATATTCGTGAACGAGCGCCATTCGTTGATGTTATTTTTGGCCCACAAACGCTACACCGTTTACCTGAAATGATTAAACAATCACAAACCAACGCCGGGCCGGTGATGGATATCTCCTTCCCTGAAGTTGAGAAATTTGACTGTCTACCAGAGCCAAAAGCAGACGGTGCGACCGCTTTTGTTTCTATCATGGAAGGCTGTTCAAAATATTGCACTTACTGCGTAGTGCCATACACTCGCGGCGAAGAAGTAAGCCGTCCAATGGATGACGTGTTGTACGAAATCGCCCAACTTGCTGAGCAAGGTGTACGCGAAGTCAACCTACTTGGTCAGAATGTTAATGCCTATCGTGGCCCAATGCACGATGGCGAAATCTGCTCTTTTGCAGAACTATTACGTTTGGTCGCTTCGATTGATGGTATTGATCGCATTCGCTTCACAACCAGTCATCCGCTTGAATTTACCGATGACATCATTGCTGTTTATGAAGATACACCAGAGCTAGTGAGCTTCCTGCATCTTCCAGTACAAAGTGGTTCAGACCGAATTTTAACCATGATGAAGCGCCCACACACCGCGATTGAATACAAATCGATCATTCGTAAATTGCGTAAAGCTCGTCCAGATATTCAAATTAGCTCAGACTTCATTGTTGGCTTCCCAGGTGAAAGTGACAAAGATTTCCAAGACACGATGAAGCTAATTAAAGACGTTGATTTCGATATGAGCTTCAGTTTTATTTTTTCTCCACGCCCAGGTACACCTGCTGCTGACTATCCTTGTGATTTGTCTGAAGAAGTTAAAAAAGAGCGCCTGTACGAACTACAACAAACGGTCAATGCGCAAGCCATGCGTTATTCACGTTTAATGCTTGGTACTGAGCAACGCGTTCTAGTTGAAGGCCCATCGAAAAAGAACTTGATGGAACTTCGTGCGCGCACAGAAAATAACCGCGTTGTAAACTTTGAAGGTTCTGCCGATCTCATTGGTCAATTCGTTGATGTGAAGATCGTAGACGTATTTGCTAACTCACTACGTGGTGAATTAGTGCGTACAGAAAAAGATATGGACCTTCGCACCATGATTTCTCCTACTCAAATGATGGCGCAGACTCGTCGTGAAGATGAGCTAGGAGTAGCAACGTTTACACCTTAGGTTTACAATAATTCCATATGGCACCCGGTCCAAATCGGGTGCTATTAAATGGCAAACTGAGAGGCAACATTGAGCAATAAAATTGTGACGCTAGAGATAGATCTAGAACCTTCAGATAACCGCCGCCTTGCCAGTCTGTGCGGTCCATTCGATGACAACATCAAGCATTTAGAGCGCCGTTTAGGTGTCGAAATCAACCATCGCAGCCAGTTTTTCACCATTGTCGGCCAACCTCATACCGCAGCCGCTGCTTTAGATATTATTAAATCTTTATACGTTGATACCGCACCTGTCCACGGTAATATTCCCGACATCGAGCCTGAACAAATCCACTTAGCGATCAAAGAATCAGGCATCCTTGAACAAAACTCGGAAGCGGTCATTGAACATGGTAAAGAAGTGTTCATTAAAACCAAAAAAGGTGTCATAAAACCGCGCACACCGAATCAGGCTCAGTACTTAGTTAACATGGTCACTCATGACATCAGTTTCGGGATTGGGCCAGCCGGTACAGGGAAAACATACTTAGCCGTTGCCGCAGCCGTTGATGCACTTGAACGCCAAGAAATTCGCAGAATTTTGCTGACTCGGCCTGCAGTTGAAGCTGGCGAGAAACTCGGTTTTCTACCGGGAGATCTAAGCCAAAAAGTTGACCCTTATTTGCGACCACTCTACGACGCTTTGTTTGAAATGCTCGGCTTTGAACGAGTAGAAAAGCTGATTGAGCGTAATGTGATTGAAGTGGCTCCGCTCGCTTACATGCGTGGACGCACGCTTAACGACGCTTTTATTATTTTGGATGAAAGCCAAAATACCACCGTTGAACAGATGAAAATGTTTTTGACTCGGATTGGGTTTAATTCTCGCGCCGTGATCACCGGCGATGTCACCCAAATTGACTTACCTCGCGGTGCTCGTTCTGGCCTTAGACATGCCATTGAAGTACTCAATGAAGTCGATGAAATCAGTTTCAACTTCTTCCTTGCCGACGACGTCGTTCGTCACCCAGTCGTAGCACGTATCGTCAACGCCTATGAAAAATGGGAAGCGAAAGATCAAAAAGAACGAAAAGCTAATGAGCAACGTCGACGAGAAGAGCGCGAAGCAAAAGTCGTCGACACGATAAACGCTGAATTGTTAGAAACTGAAAAAACGACTGGTGAACAATGAGTATCGAACTAGATTTACAATTAGCGGTCGAATCAGAACAAGGTTTACCTACTTTTAATGATTTTAGCCAGTGGCTCAATAAAGCGGTAACACCATTTCAGACTCAAGCAGAAGTGACCATTCGTGTGGTTGATGTCCAAGAAAGTCAGCAACTCAATCGCGAATACCGTGGAAAAGATAAGCCAACCAACGTGCTTTCTTTCCCTTTTGAAGCACCGCCGGGAATGGAAATCGATTTGCTCGGTGACCTCGTTATTTGTCGCCAAGTAGTAGAACAAGAAGCCCAAGAGCAAAACAAGCCATTGATGGCACACTGGGCGCATATGGTTGTACACGGCAGCCTGCATCTGTTAGGTTATGATCATATCGAAGATGACGAAGCTGAAGAGATGGAGTCTCTCGAAACAGAAATCATGCTTGATATGGGCTTTGAAGACCCATACATTGCAGAAAAAGAATAGCTTAAAAGCAAGAGCTTTAAAGCTGTACCTGACTGGCAGGTACAAATATGTGTGCTATCACACATCTGATAGCGTGAATAATTAGAGAAACAATGAACGAAGATAACCCCCAGAATTCTGAAGGTCCGAGTAGAAAGTCCTTCTTTGAACGCCTAGGCCAATTATTTCAAGGTGAGCCCAAAGATCGCCAAGAGCTTGTAGATGTCATCCGCGACTCCGAAATAAATGACCTAATCGACCATGACACCCGTGATATGTTGGAAGGTGTGATGGAGATTTCTGAGATGCGCGTGCGAGATATTATGATCCCACGCTCACAAATGGTCACTGTTGATAAAAATGCTAACTTGGATGCTTTAATTGCGCTGATTACAGACGCTCAGCACTCACGTTATCCGATTATCAGTGAAGACAAAGACCATGTTGAAGGTATTCTACTTGCGAAGGACTTACTTAAATATTTGGGTTCAGAAAGCGCACCATTTGACATTTTAGAAGTGATTCGCCCAGCCGTGGTTGTGCCGGAAAGTAAGCGAGTTGACCGATTGCTGAAAGAGTTTCGTGAAGAACGTTACCATATGGCGATCGTCGTTGATGAATTTGGTGGGGTATCTGGTCTTGTAACCATTGAAGATATTTTGGAAGAAATCGTCGGCGATATTGAAGACGAGTTCGATGACGAAGAACAGCTTGATATTCGTAAGCTCAGCAAGCATACATTTGCGGTTAAAGCACTAACAACCATTGAAGACTTTAATGATGCTTTTGGCTCTAACTTCAGTGATGAAGAAGTCGATACCGTAGGTGGACTAGTCATGACTGCATTTGGTCATTTGCCAAGCCGTGGTGAAGTGGTTGAGATCGAAAACTATAGTTTCAAAGTCACCGCAGCAGACAGCCGTAGAGTTGTTCAACTACAAGTCACCATCCCTGATCTTGAAACTCTTCCTGTCACCACAGAAGAATAACCAATATCCATTCTTACTGAAGTAAGTACATTAGAATGACAAAAGATGATTAAAGCATTTATTCATCGCCTAAAGCGGCCGTTAGCGGCCGCTTTTGTTGGCGTATTAACCCCTTTAGCTTTTGCTCCTTACCAATTTTGGCCACTTGCCATCATCAGCCCCGTACTCTTGTTACTACTGATTAACCAACAATCAACTAGAAAAGCCACCGTAATAGGCTATGCATGGGGGTTAGGTTTCTTCGCCTTTGGTATCAGTTGGGTACACGTCAGCATCGACACATTTGGCGGTATGCCAAAAATCGCTAGCCTATTTTTGATGTCACTATTGGTCGGATATTTAGCCATCTACACTGGGTTATTTGCCGGTCTTTTAAACCGTTTTTTCCCGAAAAATAATCTCACTCGCTTTTTCTTAGCCGCGCCAGCACTTTGGTTACTCACCGACTGGTTAAGAGGGTGGGTGATGACCGGATTTCCTTGGCTGTGGTTAGGCTATAGCCAAATCGATAGCCCCCTGGCCAGCTTTGCCCCATTAGGGGGTGTCGAGCTCATCACTTTGCTCGTTATCGTGTGTTCCAGTGCTATCGCGATGACGTTGCTTCAACGAGCATGGGCGCTGCTACTTATTCCTGCGATTATCTTTACCACTGGTTTTGGCTTAAGAAATATTGATTGGGTAACACTAGACCCTAGCTCAACCACCAAAATTGCACTCATCCAGGGTAATATCAATCAAGCTGTCAAATGGCACCCTAACCAACGTTGGCCAACCATTATGAAATATACCGACCTCAGCCGTGAAAACTGGGATGCGGATATTATCATTTGGCCAGAAGCAGCCATTCCAGCTTTCGAATTTGAGATCCCCTCTTTTCTGCATAACCTTGATAGCGCAGCAAAGATGAATAACAGCGCAATCATTACTGGTATATTGAACCAAGGACCTGAGAAAGAATTTTATAACAGCATACTGACGCTTGGTGAAACGCCTTATGGTGATTACACCTATGACCCAACCCTGCGCTATCACAAATATCACCTACTGCCCTTTGGTGAATTTGTCCCCTTTGAAAAATTCTTAAGGCCCATTGCTCCGTTTTTTAACTTACCAATGTCATCTTTTCATCGCGGAGAGTATGTTCAACCTAATATCATAGCGAATGGGAAACACCTCACTCCTGCGCTCTGTTATGAGATCATTTTTAGTGAGCAAGTACGAGCAAACGTCACAGACGATACCGACTTTATCTTAACGCTATCAAACGACGCTTGGTTCGGTCGATCTATTGGGCCATTACAGCATATGGAGATCGCCAGAATGCGCGCTCTTGAGCTAGGGAAGCCGTTAATACGTTCAACCAATAACGGCGTCACAGCGGTCACGGATCATAAGGGTAACATCCTCAAACAACTGCCTCAGTTTGAAACTGGCGTACTTAAAACAGAGCTGACCTCAACAACAGGTCATACCCCTTATCGAACCATTGGAACTTGGCCTTTGTATATTTGGGTCTTCTTAAGCTTACTTTGTGGGTGGCGATGGAAGAGCTAATAGTGCTCAGTTAAAATGAAACAAAGGCGCTTAGTGCGCCTTTGAAATCACAGATAGCCAAAGCACATCACTATTATGGTTTTAATGGCAACCTGGTAAAGGCAGTTTTCCCACATTGGATACAAGCTACAATTTCCGTTGGATGGTTGTATTCCGTTTTTTGCCCACAATGGTCGCAAACTAATACACCTAAACCAATCATCTCACCTGCCTGATATAAACCTTGTCGCTCTAAGTCTTGAAATAGCTCAACCCATTCCACTTTCGTACGATCAGTAATATCTAGCAATCCTTGCCAAATTGAGTTTGCGATCATCAACGAAAACGGGCTACTTCGACTCTCTTCAAAATTATCCGCGAACTCTTTCAAATCAGCTTTAACGTAAGCCGAAATCAACGCCAACTCATCTTTGGTCATATCGTTCGCTGCATCAACAACTTTGCCCGATGTATGCAAAACATTTGATACTTCATCTGGGCTATGTTTGAGTGTTTCTATCACATCATCAACAATCTCTTCATAACTCGCTTTACGTTTTGGCATTAGTGACCTCCATCAAACTAGATTGGCTATTGTTGTGTACCCTTGCTTTAGGTATTCTATGTCGATCAATTAGAATCTGTTCTAACCGAACTCACAAATTCCAAGATAACCGGATATCATCGATGCAAGAGCAATATAACCCGCAAGATATTGAACAAAAAGTTCAGCAGCACTGGGATGACAACAAGACCTTTGTGGTAAGTGAAGACCCAAATAAAGAAAAATTCTACTGTCTCTCTATGTTTCCTTACCCAAGTGGTCGACTGCACATGGGTCACGTGCGCAACTATACCATCGGTGATGTAGTCTCTCGCTTCCAACGTCTGCAAGGCAAAAATGTAATGCAGCCAATTGGCTGGGACGCTTTTGGCCTTCCGGCAGAAAATGCCGCAGTAAAAAACAAAACTGCGCCAGCTCCGTGGACTTATGAAAACATTGAGTACATGAAAAATCAGCTTAAGCTTCTTGGCTTTGGTTATGATTGGAGCCGTGAATTCGCAACATGTACTCCTGAATACTATCGTTGGGAACAAGAGTTCTTCACTAAGCTTTACGAACAAGGCCTTGTTTACAAAAAGACCTCGTCAGTGAACTGGTGTCCAAATGACCAAACAGTACTTGCTAATGAGCAAGTGGAAGATGGCTGTTGTTGGCGTTGTGATACCCCTGTGGAACAAAAAGAGATCCCACAGTGGTTCATCAAAATCACGGCTTACGCACAAGAGCTATTGGACGATCTCGACAAACTTGACGGTTGGCCTGAAATGGTTAAAACCATGCAACGTAACTGGATTGGCCGCTCTGAAGGTGTTGAGCTTAAGTTTGCCGTTCAGGATCATTCAGATCTTGAAGTCTATACCACGCGTCCAGACACATTAATGGGTGTAACCTACGTGGGTATCGCTGCGGGTCACCCGCTAGCGACTATTGCAGCTCAAAATAACCCAGCATTAGCCGCATTCATCGACGAATGTAAGAATACGAAAGTAGCTGAAGCAGAACTGGCTACGATGGAAAAGAAAGGTATGGATACAGGCTTAACCGCTATCCATACGCTCAATGGGCGTGAAGTACCTATCTATATCGCAAACTTTGTGTTGATGGATTACGGCACTGGCGCGGTGATGGCTGTACCCGCTCATGATCAGCGTGACTATGAGTTCGCCACTAAATACGGCTTAGATATCATTCCAGTGATCAAACCTGAAGATGGTTCTGATGTGGATGTATCAGAAGCCGCTTATACCGAAAAAGGGGTTCTGTTTGATTCAGGTGAATTTGATGGCCTTAATTTCCAAGCAGCATTTGATGCAATCTCAGCCAAACTAGAAACTGAAGGAAAAGGCAAGAAGACTGTTAACTTCCGTCTACGTGACTGGGGCGTATCTCGTCAACGTTACTGGGGTGCACCAATCCCAATGGTGACGACTGAAGATGGCCAAGTTCATTCAGTACCAGCAGATCAACTGCCAGTCATTCTTCCTGAAGATGTAGTTATGGATGGGGTTACAAGCCCAATCAAAGCCGATAAAGAGTGGGCCAAAACCACCTTCAATGGTGAACCAGCACTGCGTGAGACCGATACTTTCGATACCTTTATGGAGTCGTCTTGGTACTACGCTCGCTACTGTTCACCACAAGCAGACGATATTCTAGACCCAGCAAAAGCTAACTACTGGTTACCGGTGGATCAATACATCGGTGGTATTGAACACGCGTGCATGCACTTACTGTACTCACGCTTCTTCCACAAACTTTTGCGTGATGCTGGTTACGTCACTTCTGACGAACCATTCAAGCAACTATTGTGTCAAGGTATGGTGCTTGCGGATGCTTTCTATCATACCAATGAGAAAGGCACTAAAGAATGGATAGCACCGACGGATGTGAAAGTTGACCGTGATGGTAAAGGTCGTATCACACAAGCAATTGATAACCAAGGCCGTAGCGTTGAGCACTCAGGCATGATCAAAATGTCTAAGTCAAAAAACAACGGTATTGATCCACAAGAGATGGTTGACAAATACGGTGCTGATACAGTTCGTCTATTTATGATGTTTGCTTCTCCTGCTGATATGACATTGGAATGGCAAGAGTCTGGCGTTGAAGGCGCAAACCGTTTCCTAAAACGTGTTTGGAAATTGGTTGGTGAACACACAGCAAAAGGTGCAGCAGAAGCGGTTGACGCCGCAACACTCTCTGGTGAGCAAAAAGCGCTTCGTCGTGAAGTACATAAAACCATTGCGAAAGTGACTGATGATATTGCTCGTCGACAAACTTTCAATACAGCAATCGCAGCTATCATGGAGCTAATGAATAAGCTGACAAAAGCACCACAAGAGTCAGCACAAGATCGCGCTATTCTTGATGAAGCCATGAAAGCGGTAGTAAGCATGCTTTACCCAATCACTCCACACATCTGTTTTGAAATGTGGAATGCGCTCGGTGAATCAAATGTAGATAACGCTACTTGGCCCACTTACGATGAATCAGCACTAGTCGAAGATGAAAAACTGATTGTATTGCAAGTCAACGGCAAGCTACGTGGCAAACTGACTGTTGCCGCAGACGCAACCAAAGATCAGGTTGAAACACTTGGTTTAGCGGATGAAAACGTAATGAAATTTACCGATGGATTGACGATTCGTAAAGTAATCTACGTACCCGGTAAATTGCTCAACATCGTAGCAAACTAAGACATTATCACGGTAATGGATTAGTTTGCTATAAGTGCAAATTAAACAGGGTGGCTCGCTACCCTGTTTACTTATTTTAGTTTATCTGACTACATAATATTTCCTCTCCAGTAATGCTCTTAAGCAAGTAACCTGATGAGGTAAACTAAAATAAGTAAATAACATATGAGAATTTAAATCTAATGCGCCTTATCCCTTCTTCCTCATTGAAGTTAATCTCTGTACTCGCATTGACGACTCTACTTTCAGCGTGTGGTTTTCATCTTCGTGGCGATTACTCGGTGCCCGAAGAGTTGCACAGAATGTCATTAACCAGTTATGACCAATACAGCACCTTTACCCGTATGGTGAAAAACCAACTGCGCGTGACTGAAATAGAGCTAGTCTCACCGGCAAAAGATGTACCTAATTTACACCTACTTAGTGAAGGCGTGGGAGAACGGACGCTTTCTTTATATCAAAACACTCGCGCGGCTGAAAAAGAGTTAACGTTTAACGCCTCTTACCGCGTGACTGTCCCTGATGTAGGAACAAAAGTGTTTTCGACCAGCGTTACCCGCAGCTATCTAGATAACCCACTGACAGCACTCGCTAAATCCGTAGAGCGCGATATGATCGAAGATGAAATGCGTAAAGTTGCCGCCAGCCAAATCTTACGTCAAATGGCTCGTTTAAAAGCTAATATTGCGGCCAGTGAGATGATGCTTGAAGCGCAAGAAAACGAACAAATGCAAACCATCGAAAAGCAGTACGATATACAAACGATTGAAGGCGAATTAGCCCCAACCAATCAATCAAACTAGGTCGTGGTAATGAGAATATTTGCTGACAAATTGGCTGATCATCTAAATAAGCAACTAGTGAACATCTATTTGTTGTTTGGCAACGAGCCACTTTTGTTACAAGAATCTCGCCTTGCTATTCAAAAAAAAGCTCAGCAGCATGGCTTTGAAGAACGCCACCGCTTTGCTGCTGATTCCAATTTAAATTGGCCTGATGTTTATGATTGCTGTCAGTCTCTAAGCCTCTTTTCTAGTCGACAGATCATAGAAATAGAGTTACCGGAAGCCGGTGCTAACGCTGCGATTGCCAAGGAGTTACTCTCGCTAAGTGAGTCACTTCATGACGATATTTTGCTGGTCATCATTGGGGGTAAATTAACCAAGGCACAAGAAAGTGCAAAATGGTTTAAAACGCTCTCAGCTCAAGGTTGTTGGGTCAGTTGCTTAACGCCTGACATGCAAAAATTGCCACAATTTGTCATGATGCGCTGCCGCGCTCTCGGTCTAACGCCGGACAAAGAAGCGGTTCAAATGCTCGCTCAGTGGCATGAAGGGAATTTATTTGCACTCGCGCAAAGTTTAGAAAAACTTGCCCTGCTCTATCCTGATGGCCAACTGACTTTGATCCGTTTAGAAGAGTCACTCAGTAGACACAACCACTTCACTGTATTCCATTGGATTGACGCCTTATTAGAAGGGCAAGCGAACCGAGTACAGCGTATCTTGCGCCAATTGATCGCAGAAGAAACAGAATGCGTTATCCTTATTCGTAGTCTTCAAAAAGAGCTTTTATTATTGCTGCAAATGCAAAAAGAACTCTCGCAGATGACGTTAGGCGCTATTTTTGATAAACACAGAATATGGCAATCAAAACGTCCTTGGTATTCTGCCAGTTTAAAACGCTTGTCGAGCGTAAAATTACAGCAACTGATACAACAACTCAGCCAAGCTGAAATCATGGCTAAAACGCAGTATGACACCTCACCTTGGCCACTATTGCAGCAACTCAGTATTGAGTTTTGTTTACCTCAATCGGGCTTGTCAAAGTTGGCCTAAAAGCGTGATATACTGCGCTCCATTTTTCTTTCGCCTTAAATTTGTTCTTATAGGAGAGCACCTTTGCAACACCACGAATTAAAAGACTTTCTTGCAGATAAAGCTGATGATATGAAAGCGCTAGATATCAAAACATTGGATGTAAAAGGAAAATCCAGCATTACCGATTATATGATCATCTGCACTGGCACATCGAAAAGACATGTTGCTTCTATTGCTGAGCACGTCTCTAGCGAGGTAAAAAAAGTCGGTCTTGAACCTTTGGGCATGGATGGTGAAGCTGAAGGTGAATGGGTGGTCCTAGACATGGGCAGCAGCATGTTGCATGTTATGCAAGAAGAGCATCGAGAACTGTACCAACTAGAAAAGCTCTGGAGCTAAACGTTGAAAATTCAACTGATCGCCGTTGGGACAAAAATGCCCAAGTGGGTCGAAGAAGGCTTCCAAGAATATCGCCGCCGCTTTCCGCACGACATGCCCCTAGAGCTGATTGAAATACAAGCAGGAAAACGAGGGAAAAACGCTGATATTGCAAGAATTTTGCAAAAAGAAGGCGAAGCCATGTTGGCGGCAGTGCCAAAAGGTAATCGAATTGTTACACTCGATATTCCAGGCAAGCGCTGGGATACAGAACAGCTCGCTGGGCAGTTAGAAAGTTGGAAATTAGATGCTCGTGATGTTTCGATTTTGATTGGCGGCCCAGAAGGGCTCTCCCCTGCATGCAAAGCGGCAGCCGAACAAAGCTGGTCTCTATCGCCGTTGACTCTCCCTCACCCTCTTGTGCGAGTGGTTATGGCTGAGAGTTTGTATCGAGCTTGGAGCATTACCGCGAACCATCCTTACCACCGAGAATAAATATACATGTTGCGTAATCGTAGCCAAATTCGTGACTACCAAGCTGAAGCTCGCCTTTTTCGAAACCGAGCGATTGCAGCTTTCATTGGTATTGTAGTTTTGGTGGGCATTTTGCTCACCAATTTATATCACATCCAAATTAATCAATATCAAGATTACAAAACACGTTCCAACGATAACCGAATTAAAGTTGTTCCCATCGCTCCCAATCGCGGGTTGATCTACGATCGTAATGGCGTTCTTTTAGCAGAAAACCGCCCGGTATTTAACCTCGAAATCACTCCAGAACAAGTGAAAAATATGGCTGAGACCATTGCTCGCTTGCAAGATATTCTCGAAATATCACCAGAGAAAATTGCGACTTTTGAAAAAGAGCGACGACAAACCCGACGCTTTAATTCCATCCCTATTTTGACTCAATTGACTCAAGAACAAGTGGCCATTTTTTCCGTTAATCAGCATCGATTTCCTGGAGTTTCCGTTACCGCCAACTTAAAGCGTTATTATCCTTACGGTGCAGTGCTGACTCATGTCATTGGCTATGTATCACGGATCAACGATAAAGACTTAGAACGCCTAGAACGTGAAGAAAAAGCGGCTAACTACCAGGCTACTCGTGATATTGGTAAATTGGGTATCGAGCGTTTCTACGAAGAAACCTTACATGGCATTGCTGGCTACCAAGAAGTGGAAGTCAACAGCCGTGGTCGTATCATCCGTACCTTAAAATACGTTCCCCCCGTTGCCGGTAAAGACATTGTTTTAAACCTGGATATCGACTTACAACTTTACGTGCATCAACTGCTTGATGGTCGTCGCGGCTCCGCTGTTGTGCTCGATCCCAAAGATAACGGCGTACTCGCTATGGTATCTAGCCCTAGTTATGACCCTAACGCTTTCGTTCATGGTATCTCTGGTAAAGCGTACAACGCGCTTCTGACCGATAAAAACAGGCCATTGGTTAACCGCGCAACACTGGGCATTTATCCACCCGCCTCTACTGTTAAACCATTTATTGCCGTGTCAGCCTTAGAAGAGGGCGTGATAACGACCAAAACAGTGCGCAACGATCCAGGCTATTGGACAATACCTAACTCTAAAACCAAACCCTTCCGCGATTGGCTGCGTTGGGGGCATGGCAAAGTAGACATCACCAAAGCACTTGAAGAGTCTGTCGATACGTTCTTTTATCAAATCGCTTATGATATGGGGATCGACAGGCTTTCAGCTTGGATGATGCGCTTTGGCTTTGGTGATTACACCGGCATTGATATTTTTGAAGAAAGTAAAGCCAATATGCCAACGCGTGAGTGGAAAATGGCTCGCCACCGTACGCCGTGGTACCAAGGCGATACCATACCGGTTGGGATCGGACAAGGCTACTGGACAGCAACGCCAATGCAGATTGCCAAAGCAACCTCAGTATTAGTCAATCATGGTAAAGTTATCGCCCCTCACCTACTGCGTTCGACCATTAAAAATGGTGAAGAATTCAGTAAACAACAACTGTCTGATGTCGAAACGTACCCGCCAATTAACGAAGTGCCAAAACGTTATTGGGATATCGCCATTCACGGAATGGAATTAGTTAACCATGGGAAAAAAGGCACGGCGCGCCGCTCTTTTTACGGCTCAAAATATACCAGTGCAGGTAAATCAGGTACGGCACAAGTTTTCGGACTAGCAGAGAATCAAGAATATAATGCAGATGAGCTTGCAGAACACTTACGTGACCACGCACTGTTTACCGGTTTTGCCCCTGTAGAAGATCCAAAACTCGTGGTGACGATAGTACTAGAAAATGCAGGCGGAGGCTCTACTAATGGAGCCCCCGTTGTGCGTAAAGTGTTTGATAAAGCGCTATTGGGCGAAGAAACTAAGGCAGAAAAATAATGGAACTCGATCCTTCAACTGGCCAAAACCGAGCGCTATTTGAGCGCCTACATATCGATCTCCCACTGCTGCTTGGCATTTTGTTGCTGATGGGCTTTGGTTTGGTAGTGATGTACAGTGCCAGCGGTCAAAGTTTGGCCATGATGGACAGGCAAGCAATGCGCATGGCGCTCGCTCTTGGTGTGATGCTTATCCTTGCACAAGTATCCCCCCGCACTTATGAAGCGCTTGCCCCATTTCTGTTCTTTTGTGGTGTCGTATTACTACTAGGCGTACTGTTCTTTGGTGAATCATCTAAAGGGGCACAACGTTGGCTAAACCTTGGTTTTGTTCGCTTCCAGCCTTCAGAACTGCTTAAGCTTGCCGTACCACTCATGGTGGCTCGATATATCGGTAAACGAGCCCTTCCACCGAGTTTCAAAACACTGTTTATCGCTTTATTGATGGTTTTCATTCCAACAATTTTGATTGCCAAACAACCTGATCTAGGCACATCGATTTTGATTGCCGCATCAGGAATATTCGTTATTTTCCTTGCAGGGATAAGTTGGCGAATTATTTTTGCAGCCGCCGTTGCATTGGGCGCTTTTATTCCGGTGCTGTGGTTCTTTTTAATGCGTGAATACCAAAAGGTCCGAGTTCGCACACTGTTTAACCCAGAATCAGATCCGCTAGGTGCGGGATACCACATTATTCAGAGTAAAATTGCCATCGGCTCAGGTGGGATGTCAGGCAAAGGATGGCTACATGGTACGCAATCACAACTTGAGTTTTTACCCGAACGTCATACTGACTTTATCTTTGCCGTGATCGCCGAAGAATGGGGCATGATTGGTATCTTATGCTTGTTAGCTATTTACCTTTTCATTATCGGACGCGGCTTATACCTTGCTAGCAATGCACAAACAGCATTTGGCCGCATGATGGCAGGCAGTATTGTATTGAGCTTTTTTGTTTATATCTTTGTAAATATTGGCATGGTAAGTGGTATTTTACCTGTTGTGGGAGTGCCTCTTGCTTTGATCAGCTATGGTGGAACATCCATGGTAACACTGATGGCAGGGTTCGGGATTCTGATGTCCATTCATACACATAGAAACGCATTTTCAAAGGCGACTTAACCATGAGAAATACGCTATTTATTTTTATTACGACCAGCGTTTTTCTCGCAGGTTGCAGCTCTTCTGACCGCTATTCAATCAAAGATGATGTGGCGCCTAAAGCCCCTATTTCTGTCGATCACATTGAAGATGCGCAGCCTCAATACGAACCGTACAGTTTAGGTGGCAATAAAAACTACACACTGCGCGGGGTGAATTACACCATAATCAAAGACAGCAACGGTTTCACTGAAAAGGGGCAAGCATCTTGGTACGGCAAGAAGTTCCATGGTCACCTGACCTCTAATGGTGAAATCTACGATATGTATTCGATGACGGCTGCGCATAAAACATTGCCACTACCCAGTTATGTTCAAGTCACCAATTTAGATAACCAAAAAACAACCGTTGTTCGTGTCAACGATCGTGGTCCTTTCCATGAAGGACGAATCATCGACTTAAGTTACGCCGCAGCCTACAAACTAGGAGTAGTACAAACGGGTACCGCCAATGTAGAGATAAAAGTCATTACCGTCGAAAAACCAAACACCACAAAACCGACAAATCGTCACCCTAAATACATTATTCAGGTTGCCTCTTCAAAATATGAAGATAGAACTCGAACTTTATCTCAAGATTTAAGTCAAAAGTTATCCGTTGAAAGCTTTATCGACAGCGTAAATGATAGCCACCGTGTTTTTTTAGGCCCATTTAATGACTATTCTCTGACGCAGCAAGCGCTTGAAAAAGTTAAATTGCTAGGTTACGAGACAGCATTCATCAAAAAGCAACCCGTTACTCAGTGACCCTTCAAACACCGTGATATTGATTCCGGCTCTGGCTTGATAGGTCGTTTCTGTTAAGATATGGACAGTTAACAAGAAAATTTGCATTCATCATGAAAAAAATAACGTTTTTAAAACCGATTCTAGCGTCTTCAATTGCGCTTTCCGCTACCTTCACTAGCTCCGTGTTCGCAGGTCCTATCGTGGTGCCTGATGCACCACAGATTGCAGCAAAGGGCTACGTTTTAATGGATTATCATTCAGGAAAAGTTCTAGCTGAAAAAGAGATGAATACTAAATTATCTCCAGCAAGCTTAACCAAAATGATGACCAGCTATGTGATAGGTCAAGAACTCAGTCGTGGCAACATTTCTCCTGAAGATGATGTGGTTATCAGCCGCAATGCATGGGCAAAAAACTTCCCAGATTCATCAAAAATGTTTATTGAGGTCGGCACAACGGTCAAAGTAGAAGATCTCAATCGCGGCATCATCATCCAATCAGGCAATGACGCCTGTGTTGCGATGGCTGAGCACATCGCAGGCTCTGAAGATGCATTCGTCGATCTAATGAATGCTTGGGCCAGTTCACTGGGAATGAACGATACTCACTTTGCCAATGTACACGGATTAGATAACCCAAATCTGTATTCTACGCCATACGACATGGCATTATTAGGCCAAGCACTGATTCGTGATGTGCCTGATGAATACCGTATTTATTCCGAGCAAAAATATACCTATAACGGCATTACCCAATACAACCGTAACGGCTTACTTTGGGATAAAAGCATGAATGTCGATGGTATAAAAACCGGACACACAACGAATGCTGGATACAGTCTCGTAAGTTCAGCGACTGAAGGTAAAATGCGTTTAGTGGCAGTCGTCATGGGCACTAAAGATGCCAATGCGCGTAAATCGGAAAGCAAAAAATTACTGAGCTATGGATTCCGTTTCTTCGAAACCGTTGCGCCTCACAAAGCTGGCGAAACCTTCGTTGAAGAAAAAATCTGGATGGGTGACAAGGACGCGGTAGCACTAGGTGTAGACGAAGATACCTATGTGACCCTACCTCGTGGTCAAGCGAAAGATTTAACCGCCAGTTTTGTTCTTGAAAAAGAACTAAAAGCCCCAATAAATAAAGGTGATGTTGTCGGTAAGCTATACTATCAACTTGATGGTGAAGACGTTGCCCAATACCCATTGATGGCATTGGAAGATGTAAAAGAAGGTGGAATTTTTAGCCGCCTATGGGATTACATCGTATTGCTTTTCAAAGGCTTATTCTAAGGTTCATAATGAACAACGAGAAAGCCGCCATAATGGCGGCTTTTGTTATTATTGAGATTAATATCGATTGACAGTACTATTCGCCACCAATCGATTGACTAACTGGAGTCTCTACTATGCTGACCATAAATTCTGATGCGAAATTAAAAGACCTACTTGAGTTCCCTTGCTCTTTTACTTACAAGGTAATGGGTCATGCTAAACCAGAGCTTCCTGAATTGGTTTTAGAAGTCATTCAACGCCACGCTCCTGGTGATTATAGTCCAGTGATAAAACCAAGTGCGAAAGGCAATTATCATTCAGTTTCGATCAATATCACCGCCACTTCAATTGAACAAGTTGAAGTGCTATACAAAGAACTCGGTGAAATAGATATCGTACGAATGGTGCTATAATTTGTTGATGAGAATGGATTAACCTCTCATATTTTTGATTTTTTCAATTTTTTTTGAAAGCAGCCTAGGCTGCTTTTTTCATATAAATCATAGAGCTAAATGAGCCACATCAGCAACATGGATAAATTTATCAGCCCAATCGGTAGTCCATTGGCCGGAAGAAGTTTATAATCCAAAAACTTTATTTATATAGTGATGATGAGTGTTGTTGATGTTTAACCAGCTTGTTGTAAAACGACTCGGTCGGCAAGATTATCAGCCAGTATGGCAAGCGATGCACGAGTTTACCGACACAAGGGATGAAACCACGCCAGATCAACTCTGGCTTGTCGAGCATTGCCCCGTATTTACTCAAGGGCAAGCAGGTAAAGCTGAACATCTACTGAATACGGGCGACATACCTGTCGTGCAAAGCGACCGAGGGGGGCAAGTGACTTACCATGGCCCTGGTCAGTTAGTCGCTTATTTTCTTATCGATTTACGTAGAAAAAAGTTAGGTGTGCGCGATCTCGTCACCAACATTGAAAATATCGTCATCAATACACTCCAAACATACAATATTAACTCAGCCGCTCGGCCGGATGCCCCTGGTGTTTACGTCGATGGAAAAAAAATATGCTCCCTTGGCTTGAGGATACGTAAAGGTTGTTCATTTCACGGTTTGGCCCTGAATGTCAACATGGACTTATCTCCATTTCTACGCATTAATCCTTGTGGTTATCAAGGGATGGAAATGATACAAGTCAGTGAGCTTGGTGGACCTTCCGATCTAGAAGTGATAGAGAAACAAATAATAAAAGAACTCGTTACGTTACTTGGTTACGAGCAAGTAGAAATCAGCACAGAAGCACCTCTTCATAGGTAAAAAGCATGAGCAAACCAATCCAAATGGAAAAAGGCGTTAAATACCGTGACGCTGATAAAATGGCACTAATTCCTGTTAAAAACATGCCAGCTGTCGAACAAAAAGAAGTACTGCGCAAACCGGAATGGATGAAAATAAAACTGCCTTCGGATAGCCAACGCATTCAAGACATAAAGTCAGCGATGCGCAAAAATAACCTTCACTCAGTGTGTGAAGAGGCTTCTTGTCCGAATCTTGCCGAATGCTTCAACCACGGTACAGCAACCTTCATGATTTTAGGGGCAATTTGTACCCGTCGTTGCCCATTTTGTGATGTTGCCCACGGTCGCCCAAATGCACCTGAAAATGATGAGCCTGCAAAATTGGCGCAAACCATTAAAGACATGAAATTGAAGTATGTCGTGATTACTTCCGTTGACCGCGATGATCTACGTGATGGAGGTGCTCAACACTTCGCTGACTGTAATCGCGAAATCCGAGCATTAAACCCCGAGATTCGTATCGAGACGCTCGTCCCTGATTTTCGTGGGCGCATGGACGTTGCTTTAGATTTACTAAAAGACAACCCACCCGATGTTTTTAACCACAATTTAGAAACAGCTCCTCGCCTTTATCGTAAGGCTCGTCCGGGTGCGAACTATAAATGGTCACTGGAACTCCTAAAGAAATTCAAAGAGCAGCACCCTAGCATTCCAACGAAATCAGGACTGATGATGGGGCTGGGCGAAACTAAAGAAGAGATCGTAGAAGTACTCAAAGACTTGCGAGCGCATGGAGTCACCATGCTTACACTTGGCCAATATTTAGCGCCAAGTCGACATCATTTACCTGTGGAACGTTATGTTCCACCATCAGAATTTGATGAACTCAAAGAAATTGCATTAGAGCTTGGATTTACTCATGCAGCTTGCGGCCCATTCGTTCGCTCGTCTTATCACGCCGACATGCAAGCGAAAGGACTGGAAGTAAAATAAATCTTCTGTTTGATAAGTAAAATCGATAGCCGATAAAGCCGATACCTATATATCGGCTTTTGTTTGTCTTAACGAAAATATCAGAAACTTGAATATTGAGCTGAGGTTCTATAGGCTTATGGATTATATAAGTACAATAACAAAGCTAAGGATAATCCAAATGAAAACGATCAGTACATTGGCGCTTATTGCTGCCGCATTAACTGCCGGTTGTGCATCCAATACACAACAGGATAACTATCGTGAAGCATCTTTTGAGCTTTGTAATACTGAAGTTAGTATCTATTCGGTAAGTGATGATGGTCGCGTACGTATCGTTTGTGCCGATGGTTCTAAATTTGCGCTTAATAGTGAAAAAACACTGGATACCATGCGTAATATCAACATTGAATATTGTGATGGTGAAGGTCTTGGCAAATTCAATGAAAGCACTAAGTATTACTCATTTCAATGCAAGTCAGGAACACTATTGAGCATTGCTAAGTAGCAATATAAATGAATAATCACGATAGGGATCTCGACGCCAGTTGATCTTTTTATCCCTTAAATAAAAAAGCTCCCATCATTTGGGAGCTTTTGCTTTTAGTACTAAAAAAATTTACGCGTAAACAGGCAGACGCTTACAAATCTCAAGTACTTTCGCTTTAGTCGCTTCAATAACAGACTCATCGCCCATGTTATCAAGGATGTCACACATCCAACCAGCTAACGCTTTTGCATCCGCTTCGGTGAAACCACGGCGAGTAATTGAAGGAGAACCAACACGGATACCCGATGTTACGAATGGGCTACGAGGATCATTTGGCACTGAGTTTTTGTTGACTGTAATGTTGGCAGCACCTAACGCAGCATCTGCATCTTTACCTGTGATATCTTTATCAATCAAATCAACAAGGAAAAGATGGTTTTCCGTTGAACCTGATACAATGTTGTAACCACGAGCAAGAAACTCCGCTACCATCGCTTTTGCGTTAGCCACAACACGTGTTTGGTACTCTTTAAATTCAGGTTCCAACGCTTCTTTGAATGCAACCGCTTTACCAGCGATAACGTGCATCAATGGGCCACCTTGACCACCTGGAAATACTGCTGAATTTAATTTCTTGTACAGATCTTCACCCGCATTTGAAAGAATTAAACCACCGCGAGGACCCGCAAGCGTTTTATGCGTGGTTGTCGTTACGACATGTGCGTGTGGTACTGGGTTAGGATAAACACCCGCTGCAATTAGGCCTGCAACGTGCGCCATATCAACAAAAAGGTAAGCATCAACTTTATCCGCGATTTCGCGCATACGTTTCCAATCACAAATTTGTGAGTAAGCAGAAAAACCACCGATGATCATTTTTGGCTTATGCTCAACCGCTAATGCTTCCATTTCTTCATAATCGATCTGGCCATTCTCATCGATACCGTAAGGAATAATGTTGTAAAGCTTACCAGAGAAGTTTACCGGAGAACCGTGAGTTAAGTGACCACCGTGAGCCAAGCTCATACCCAAAACGGTATCACCAGCATTAAGCAGTGCCATGTAAACCGCGTTATTCGCTTGAGAACCAGAGTGAGGCTGTACGTTTGCGTATTCAGCGCCGAACAATTCACATGCACGTTCGATCGCTAACGTTTCCACTTTATCAACGAACTCGCAACCACCGTAGTAACGCTTGCCAGGATAACCTTCTGCATATTTATTGGTTAGCTGAGAACCTTGAGCTTCCATTACACGTGGGCTTGTGTAGTTTTCTGAAGCGATAAGTTCGATGTGTTCTTCCTGACGAAGAGTTTCTTCTTGAATAGCTGCGAACAAGTCCGCATCGTAATCTGCGATGTTCATATCACGCTTAAGCATCTGTATCTCCTGACTCAGATTTGACTGAATGTTTCAAAAAAACCACACAACGACCAAAAGCAAACGTTTTCGTCACCGTAATATGGCGCACATTCTACATAATTTGATCTGGGTCATAAAGAACAAATTGCAGAAATTATTATGCAGTTTTCTCATAATGACTAACGAGGTTTCTCATGTTACGTGCTCGATTTTTCATGATAACCAGCAAACGTCAACTTTTAGCTTTACACCCTGTAAAACGGCAATTACATAGGTTTACCTCAATTTTTGCTCTCTAGCTACCGAAAAGATCGACTTTTCTTTACTATGCATGCCACTTTGGACTATTTAAATTTATTTTTGATGGAAAAACACACACGCAAAGAAGATTGGATTGCCATTTTAACGGGTACATTTCTAGTCGCACAAGGTATCTTCTTTTTGCAGTCGGCTCATTTACTGACAGGCGGCACTACCGGCTTAGCACTGTTATTAAGCCAGTTTGTCCCAGCTTCTTTTGGAATCTTGTATTTCATCGCCAACAGTCCGTTTTATCTTCTCGCATGGCAACGCTTTGGCAAACGCTTTGCAATAAATAGCGCGGTTTCCGGTGCGTTAGTTTCTATTTTTGCCGACCATCTGTATCTGGTTATTTCTCTTGATAGTGTCAATGACATCTATTGCGCAATAGCGGGCGGACTATTAATGGGATTAGGCATGCTTATTTTATTTCGCCACCGTTCGAGCCTTGGCGGCTTCAATGTTCTTTGCTTATTTATCCAAGATAAATTCGGTATCTCAGTTGGTAAGAGCCAGTTGACTATTGACTGCGCTATCTTGTTTGCCTCTTTCTTTTTCGTCTCACCGACTACTATTGCTATCTCTGTATTGGGAGCGGTTGCACTAAACCTAGTGTTAGCGATGAACCATAAACCGACACGTTATAGCGTTACTTACGGGTAATTGATCTAGGAAAAGGTTTAAAGCCTTTTCCTTCTTTGAAAGTAATTACATTCAGCAAATAACGTACTCCTTTTCTTTATAAAACTTCAAATTGATTAAAAATTACGCTTCATTAAGTAACGCGAAATTAGAAAGCACTAATATTACATAAACTTCAAACTAGATATAAAGCAATCCTCCTTCATCATTATTAATAATAACAAAATCAATAAAAAATAAACTTAAGTACTAGTTTTTTGTTATTTAAATCATCACCTCACCTTTTACAGAACGAAAAACCAAATAATATGCATAGTGTCTTATTTTTGAAGCACTAGGACAGGTTGAAGTCATACACGCTTAATATGAGAATGCTCCACTTAACATAATTATTATTTCTGGCTTTAATTAAGTTGCTTGTAGGAGCTCCTGTTATGGGTGAAAAAGGAAGGATCCGTATTACTAACTATCAAGGTAAATTTTTCTATCGTTTGATAGATTGCCTAGTAATACTGATCACCATGTATATTACGCTAAAGTTTCACTCACATATTGTCACTATGTCATACGTCTCAGTGAGTCTTTTAGGAGTACTTTTTTATTCCTTTATTGCTGAAAGCTTAGGTATTTATAGTGGATGGCGCACAGCTAAACTTCGAGATTTAGCCTTACACACCTCTTTTTGTTGGGCGGCTACGGTTGGTTGTCTGACATTAGTTGGCTACTTCACTAAAACTGGTAATGAGTTTTCTCGTTTAATTTTAGGATTTTGGTTTGTCGGATCATTCATATTGCTGATTGTGTGGCGTTCGTTAGCATTCGCCGTCATTTACTATTTACACAAACAAGGGTTCCATACCACCAAAGCCGTCATCATAGGCATGACACCCCAAGGTTTAGAATTATCAAAAAATCTAATTAAGAATCCTGAATTAGGGATAAAGATGACCGGATTTTATGATGATAGAGAAACAGCCCGTTTAGATGGAGATATTCCTGTTTTAGGCAAAGTTAATGATGCATTAGCATTGGCGAAAGATGGCAAAGTAAAAAATGTATATATTGCTTTGCCAATGCAAGCTCAGCAGAGAATCAGCACCATTTTAGAAGCGTTTTCAGATAGCACCGTTAATACCTATATCGTCCCAGACTTCTTTACCTTCAATTTACTTCATTCTCGCTGGTACACCATCGGCGAAGTTAATGCTTTTAGTATTTTCGATACGCCTTTTAATGGTTTGGTTACCTGGCTAAAACGGTTTGAAGATCTGGTACTCAGCAGTATTATTTTGACGTTAATAAGCCCTGTTCTTATTGCCGTTGCCATTGGCGTTAAACTCAGCTCACCTGGTCCTATTATCTTTAAACAACTGCGTTATGGGCTCGATGGTAAACCCATAAAAGTATGGAAGTTTAGAAGCATGCGAGCAATGGATAATGGCAATAAAGTCACGCAAGCCACCAAGAATGATCCCCGAGTAACACCGTTTGGTGCTTTTATTCGTAAAACCTCGCTAGATGAACTTCCACAATTCATTAATGTTCTTCAAGGAAGAATGTCGATAGTTGGTCCTCGTCCGCATGCAGTTGCGCACAACGAAGAATATCGAACCATAGTCAATCGATACATGTTGCGACACAAAGTCAAACCTGGGATTACCGGATGGGCTCAGATCAACGGCTGGCGTGGAGAGACAGATACTGTGGATAAAATGGAAAAACGGGTTCAATTCGATTTGGACTATATACACCGTTGGTCTTTATGGTTGGATATCAAAATTGTATTCCTAACCGTATTTAAAGGATTTGTCGGCAAAAACGCTTACTAAAAAATGGACTCAGTGCATTCACATGAAAAATTATAATTTTAAAAAGGCTGCTTTCTTTAGCCTGACATTTTTAACAGCTACCATGGCTTACGCAAAACCAGAACCCAATCCTATCGTTACAGATTCTGGGATTGCAATTATACCTTTTTTGAACGCATCAACGGGCTATAACGACAACCTAGCAAAAGCTGATAATGACCTCGAAAGTTCTCATTATTTAGTATTGGAACCTGGTGTGACCGTTGCTTTTGAACCTGTTGGACAAAAGCATATCATCTCTTATAGGCTTCAAAGAGGTGATTTTTTCAGTTCAAGTAAAGATGATTTCACCGATCACTTTTTTGATTTATCTAGCGATTGGGAGCTTAATTCTAAGCACCGATTAAACCTAAACTATTCATTAGCATTAACTCATGAAAGCCGCGGTGATAACGATGAAACCCTGGATCTGCTGTACAACAAATACAACAGCAATAACCTTAACCTTGGTTACGGTTATGGTGGTATAGAAGCAAAAGGCAGAGTGGAAACCAATATTGGTTGGGGTGATTTAGATTACAAAAATAATAAGAATAGAACACAGTATCAAGACTGGGATGAACTTCGTTTCAACACCGCCTTTTACTACAAGGCCTTACCTAAAACATCGCTATTGATCCAATTTATTGCCAACGACAGAAACTATGATCTTGTTGCTCCTAATTCGACCCAAAGAGATAGCAAACATTACTTTGCTTATGTCGGTGCATCCTGGGATGCAACGGGTAAATTGCGAGGCAATGCAAAAATTGGTGCACAACATAAAAACTTTGATTCAGCAGAAAGAGAAGATTTTGATTCATTTTCATGGGATATCGATCTGACTTATCTCGTTAAATCTTATTCTGCTGTACAACTTAAAACAAACCGTCGTTCAACGGACCCTGACGGTGTGGGTGATGCTATTGATACAAAAATCTACGATATTAATTGGTCACACAATTGGAGTAAGATCATCTCAACTAAAGCTGACGTCTCATTACTCAGCGAAGATTACACAGGCTCATCACGTAAAGATGATACAACCAATGTAACGTTATCCTTTAATTATGATTTTCGTCGTTGGTTAACGTTCAAGCTTGGTTATGGTCTTGAATCAAAAGATTCAAACATCAACCAATTTAGCTATGATCAAAATATTTACTACTTTGCTATTGAAGGTGTGATGTAACTTATAATGAAGTACTTCTTAGCCATTATTTTAAGCTGTTTCTCTTTGTCAACATTGGCCAATGAGAACCTATACAAACTCGGTGTCGGCGACCAGATTAAGATCCAGGTTTATGACGAGCCAGAGCTGTCTATGGAAACCCGTGTCAGTGACAGTGGTAACATAGACTATCCTTTTTTGGGCAGAATTAAGCTAAAAGGAAAAACCATTGAAGAGGTGAAAACCGCTATACACGATGGTTTACTTGAAGATTATCTCGTTAACCCGAATGTATTTGTCAGTGTGATCGAGTATCGCCCATATTTTATCAATGGGGAAGTTGATAAGTCCGGGAGCTATCCATACCACCCAGGTCTCACCGTAAATAAAGCCATTACAATTGCTGGTGGTTTTACCGAGCGAGCTTCAAAGACCAATATATATATATCGTCAAGTGATGACCCTAGTGCCAAACCGGTCAAGGTAACTTTGCTTCATAAAATTCAGCCAGGTGACATTCTCACCATTGAAGAAAGCTTTTTTTAGGTAATGTAGTTGTATGGAAAACTCTATAAATAATCGTCAATTGAACTCAGATGAGATCATTGATATTCGTCAGTACTTTAATATTCTGCTCAACTACAAATGGCGTATTTTGCTTTTCTCTATCATGGTGACCGCAATCGCAGTGCTCATAGTATTGTCGATCCCTTCACAATATACGGCTAGAGCATCATTGCTCATTGAATCTAAGCAGGCGAAAGCCGTATCAATAGAAGATGTCTATGGCTTAGATACCAAGAGCCAAGAGTATTACTTAACTCAAATTGAAATTCTAAAATCTGACCGAATTGCAGAAGAAGTTATCAACCGACTAAATCTTTCCCAGCATCCGGAATTTGATCCTTCCGCACAAAAAAAACCAACCCTTAGTTTGGCGAGTATTTTTGAATGGTTTCCGGCTCTTAAAGCTTTTAAAAAAGAGCCTGTAGAAGCTTCAGAAGAAGAGCAAAACTATCGTAACAGCCGCTTAGTTTTAGCTAAATTTAAACGAGGGCTCGAAATTAGCCCTATACGAAAAACTCAGCTTGTTACTATCTTTTATACCAGTAAAGACCCTAAATTATCAGCTCAAATTGCTAACGAAATTGGCCGAGTTTTTATGGATAGTCACATTGAAGCTAAACTTGAAGTTGAATTAAAAGCAAATAGTTGGCTGAACAGTCGTATGGGTGAACTGCGTGAAAAACTCAGAGTGTCTGAAGCTCAGTTGCAAGACTTTCTTAAAGCAGAAGGATTAGTTGATATTCAAGGCGTTGAGGGGTTAGCTTCGCAAGAGCTTGAAGAACTCACCTCTCAACTGAATAAAACTCGCGATCGCCGCGTGGCCGCAGAAACACTTTACCTCGTCGCACAAACTTATAGCCGCAAGGATGATTTATCATCTCTCGCCTCGATTCCTGAAATCTCGAATCACCCAACGATCAGAGATGTAAAACTGGCTGAAGTACAAGCAGAAAGAAAAGTGTCTGAACTGTCAAAACGTTACGGCCCAAAACACCCGAAATTAAAATCGGCTCAAGCCGAACTAAACTCGGTCAAACGTAACTTAAATTCAGAACTTAAACAGCTGTTGAATGGTATTAGCAACGAATTGCAAGCAGCCAAGCAAGCTGAGCGTTCTTTACATAAGGAATTGGAGAAAAGAAAATTAGATTTTCAAACTCTAACCGTAAAAAATGCCAAATATTCAGAATTAAAACGTGAGGTTCAAACCAACCGCGAGCTATTTGACTTATTCTTAAGTCGCCAAAAAGAGACCAGTGCATCAAGCGATTTTAATGCAACGATTGCCAGATTTACTGACTTTGCTAATCCACCACTTGCTCCTAGCAAGCCGAATAGAAAGTTAATCGTAATCTTGGCTTTCATTGCTTCTTTTGGTTTTGCTTGCGTGGTGGCCTTCATTGCTGATGCGGTTAACGATACATTTGTCGATATTAAACAGGTTGAGAAACTATTATCGCTCAGTTTATTGGGTATTGTTCCAGCGATAAAGACTCGCGGCCAATTAAAGCCAAGGGCCTACTTTGATAGTAACCACAGAGAGTTAACGGAAGCGATTAGGACCATTCGAACTGGTTATTTACTGGCTAACACCAACAAAGATCACCATGTCGTAATGGTCACGTCATCGCTGCCTGAAGAAGGGAAGACAACCTCAAGCATTAACCTTGCTTTTTCATTATCACAAATGGAAAAAACACTGCTTATTGATTGTGACTTACGCAAGCCATCGGTAGCCCATCGCTTCGGAGTTTCAGGTTCCCAGCCAGGAATAACCAACCTGCTGACAGGTACTCATACCTTGGATGACTGTATTCATACTGATGAAGAATCAGGATTAGACATCCTGACCGCAGGGGTACTGACGGACAATCCGTTGGAATTACTCTCATCATCGCGATTTGTATCCTTGCTGGAAGAATTAAAGACAAGCTACACTCGAATAGTTATCGATACTCCCCCATGTCTTGCTGTAAGTGATGCATTCATGCTATCTCAATATGTTGATTCAACGATCCTGGTTATCAATGCAGCACAGACTCGCACGAAAATAGTTCGTGATGTGGTTGGACGACTGACTCAGCAAGGCGCGAGAATTGATGGCGTGGTCTTAAATAAATTAAACATCAAAAAAGCGTCCCATTATAGCGGATATCAGCAGTACCACTCGTATTACGGTTCTGAAAAACCATAATGGTAGCCTTCGTAAATAAAAATATAATCACAGCCCCAATACTTCAATGGAGTGTTGGGCTTTGTGCATTAGTTACTCTATATCTGGCCTTCTGTTTCGGTTCAGCTTCTATCTACGCTGTTGCGACAGAAAAAAATATCGAACGTTGGGTAAAACACCCTCAAGATGTCACACCTAATGTGATTAATGAAACCAAACAAACTATATTAGAGGCTATCGACTACCATTCGAGTCATCCTCATTATTACAATTTGTTAGGTAAAACATTAGAATGGGAAGCCTATTTGAGCACAACAGAAGACCAAATAGGCATTCTGCAACAAGCGAAAAAAGCCTACTTGAAAAGTGCATCGCTAAGACAGAACTGGCCTGATACTTGGGCCGACTTGTTGTCTGTAGAAACGCAATTGCAAGGGGAAAATATTAACTTGTATTTTGACAATGCTAATCAATATGGACCATTTATCCCAACCGTCAATAGCAAGATTGCACAAGTGGGACTCGAAAACTGGCAGCAATTCACGCCTCAACGAAGATCCATAATCATTGAACATATTGCAAGGGCACTAACCCATCCCAAAAGCCAAGGGGAGATGTACCGTTATCTACAATCAAGCGGACTATTGAAATTTGCTTGTGCCGCTATTATCTACAACCCAAGAGGGTATGATGGCAAAGTCAATCTCTGTAAAAAGGTGTTAAAGTGAATCTCAGCTTAAAACATTACATTATTCAGCGCCCTGTTACCTTTGCAATGTTTACTATCCTTTCGCTTTGCACAGTTGCGTTATCACTGTTAAAAACGTTTCATTACCATGTAGAAATCCCATTGCTGTTGGAAAATTTTATTGGTGGAGACATCTATCTACATTTTACCTTTGCACTGTTGCTAACCCTTATTTTGATAAGAGTAATCTCGGCCTCGCTGGAAATAAAAAACAGTATTTACTTGGCTATTTCGATCGTATCTGCATGCTGCATGATTGATGAAGGTTTGCAGATATTTTCCGACACTAGAACCTTTTCATTATTCGATCTAGGCTCAAGTTTGCTCGGTATATTTATTGCGGCAGTTATGAGCTACTTAACAGATAAATATCAATCAATGAAAACCAAGAGAAAATCATTCACCAATTCGTGCCATACCAGTCATTAACATGCCTTAAAAATGAGAATAATTCAGTTATTTATCGCTAGAGTGATATCACCTAGTTACCGACTTAACTTATAATTTCACGACAATAATTGTAGGCTCTTCAGGAATCTAAAATGAAAAAAACACTATGGATATTATGGACTACTTTTGCAGCCTTAGTGGGTAGCTCAAATGTATATGCAGTAACAGAAGCGAGCTGTTCGTTATATAAAAATCATGAAATCGCAATGGACACAATTAAAGCTAGCTTAGCTCAAGCAGACAGTGCAGTTACTTCGTTACAAGCTTTAATGAAGTTATGTCCTAATATGATTTTAGAGATGGCAGATGTTGCCTCTACTTTACACCCAGAGCTATCTTTAGATATTTTCAATGCTGTTTTTGCCAATATTCCAAGCGATCAAGTTGCTGAGCTCACTGCAATTCTAGTAAAAAACGCTCCAGCAAACCTACGTTCAGAGGTTGTCCAACTTGCAGTAAGTCAATCGCCAGAGTCAGCTCAAGCGATTGTTGATGCCGTTATCGGAACAGAAACGATGCAATCAACGGATGTCATTATTGCAGCCTTATCTGGCGGAGCCGATCCGGCAACCATTACCGAACCGACAGCAGCAGGTACCCCATCAACCCTACCGGGTACTCCACCTCCAGTAACGACAACACCAGGAAACACCACAACCTTAGGTACTGGCAGTGGTAGCGGTGGCGGTACTGCATCACTTAATTAAAACGTTCGTCATCTCTTTTTTATCCAAGGGCAGGAATATAACTATTCCTGCCCTTCTCTATTCGATATCAATAACATGCGCCTAATTGAAAAGATAACATTCCCTTTATTTTTAATTTTTGTCTTTTGGCTTCCTATACCTCTAGGCAGTAATCGCCCTATCGCGTGGTCATTCAATGAAGTATGGGGCGCTTTGTTACTTATCTTATGCCTCTGTATTTATTCACCTGAACATTGGAAAACGTCGCTCAAAAGAACCAAATGGGTGATTATGCCGATCATGGCAATAACGCTCTGGTCTTTAATTCAAAGCATACAGTCACTCAATCTGACTCAAGATTCCGGCTTGGTTTTTGTCTCCGCACTAAAGTCTCTTCACTATCTACAGTTATGCTTAGTTGCATCTGTATTAATCGATACGCGTAACAAGCTGAAATTACTAGCTACCGTCATGGTGGCCAGTGGTATATGCCAAGGCTTTTATGCTGGTGTAGTACTTTTACTCCACCTAGAGCATTCGCCCATATTCAATCTACCTTTGGGCACTCGAGCTTCAGGGAGCTTTGTTTATCACAACCACTTAGCCAACTTTCTTATGCTCAATCTTTGTATTGGCTTTGGCCTTCTCATTGCCCAGTTAAGTGATTCAAACAAAACGGGATTACGAAACATGATAAAACAGTTTTTTGCCGTATTACTTTCGGATAAAGCTTTCGTTCGTTTAGGCCTTGTTATTATGGTTATTGCATTAGTACTAACGCGTTCAAGAATGGGCAATATTGCCTTTTTTATAGCATTGACATTGGGATCCATTTTGCTTTTATTCTTCTACAAACCAAAACCTAGAAGTGTATATGTATTAATAATCAGCTTATTTCTTATTGATACTTTTATTGTAAGCAATTGGTTTGGTTTAGAAAAAGTGAAGCAACGCCTCGTTGAAACTAGCTTAGAAAGTGAGTCACGAGATGATGTTATCAGATATTCACTCGTTGCTATCCAAGAACGTCCACTGACGGGATATGGGGCAGGCACATTTTATTCAACGTTTCCTGCCTATAACCAAGGTGATGTAAAGCTGTTTTATGATCATGCCCATAATGATTATATCCAATTTGTATTTGAATATGGTTTTGTTGCCTCAACCATCTTATTGTTGATGATTTTAGTCTCTGGCAAACAAGCCTTCCACGCATTTAAGAAGCGTCGCAGTAAATTGATGCGTGGGATTGGCTTGTCATCGTTGATGGCTATTATTGGTATGACGATTCATATGAGTGTTGATTTTCCACTTCAAGCACCAGCTAACACTTTATATTTTCTACTTTGCTTGCTGATGGGCCATTGGGCGAACTCAATTCCAAATAGGGTAGATCGTAAAGAACATAAAACGTAATACTAGGGCGTGCGTATGCGCCCCATAATCCCACGGGGCGTTTTAATTTCAGTGTGAGACGTTCCAAGGCAGAAGAGAGTTAATATCAGGCTCTGGCTTTGCCAGTTCTTTCATACATTTGACCATGTAATCGTAGAGT
>NZ_SJFM01000268.1:0-255 GCF_029478545.1 Vibrio sp. 1180_3 | reverse complement strand
CGTGTTCACCTGCATCATTTAAAGCTTAAGGGCTAGTCCAATTTCGCTCGCCGCTACTTTCGGAATCTCAGTTGATTTCTTTTCCTTCGGGTACTTAGATGTTTCAGTTCCCCGAGTTCGCCTCGCTACGCTATGTATTCACGCAGCGATACTAGCTTATGCTAGTGGGTTTCCCCATTCGGAAATCGTAGACTCAAGTGGCTTTTACTGCCTAATCTACGCTTATCGCAAGTTAATACGTCCTTCATCGCCTCT
>NZ_SJFM01000267.1:0-255 GCF_029478545.1 Vibrio sp. 1180_3 | reverse complement strand
CAGCGTGTTCACCTGCATCATTTAAAGCTTAAGGGCTAGTCCAATTTCGCTCGCCGCTACTTTCGGAATCTCAGTTGATTTCTTTTCCTTCGGGTACTTAGATGTTTCAGTTCCCCGAGTTCGCCTCACTGCGCTATGTATTCACGCAGCGATACTAGCTTATGCTAGTGGGTTTCCCCATTCGGAAATCGTAGACTCAAGTGGCTTTTACTGCCTAATCTACGCTTATCGCAAGTTAATACGTCCTTCATCGCC
>NZ_SJFM01000266.1:0-255 GCF_029478545.1 Vibrio sp. 1180_3 | reverse complement strand
AAGTGTCTAACCTCAATGGCATCACAGTATATGAAGCGCAGATCCAAGGCAGCAATGAGGCGGTCTTTAGGATCACGCTCAATGGCTCAGCAGACAGCTATCAATTTGAGTTACTTAAACCGCTTGATCACGCGACGGGAGCCGGAGAAAACGATCTTATCTTAAATCTATCGGTTACAGCGACCGACCGAGATGGTGATGTGTCTAATGCGATCGCCTTGCCGATCACCATCATCGATGATGTACCAACCATTA
>NZ_SJFM01000265.1:0-255 GCF_029478545.1 Vibrio sp. 1180_3 | reverse complement strand
TTTCGCCTTTCCCTCACGGTACTGGTTCACTATCGGTCAGTCAGTAGTATTTAGCCTTGGAGGATGGTCCCCCCATATTCAAACAGGATATCACGTGTCCCGCCTTACTCGTTTTCACTTAGAATGATGTGTCGGTTACGGGGCTATCACCCTTTATTGCCACGCTTTCCAGCGTGTTCACCTGCATCATTTAAAGCTTAAGGGCTAGTCCAATTTCGCTCGCCGCTACTTTCGGAATCTCAGTTGATTTCTTTT
>NZ_SJFM01000264.1:0-255 GCF_029478545.1 Vibrio sp. 1180_3 | reverse complement strand
CCACTGACCCAAGGTGTACTTGATGGCTTTACCAAGAGGACTCGATTCGATGACTTTCTGCGTGGTTAACCAGTCATAGAAGTCATCCAACATCGGTTTAGCCTGCGCTTGTCTTTCTGCCCAACGCTCTTCGACCGAAGCCAGTTTTAATCGAGATTCAAGTGCGTACAACTTTTGGATTTTGGCTAACGCCACATCCGCTTTACCTGTTTTACCTTTGCCCTGAAGCTTCTTCGCTTCCATGAACTTACGACG
>NZ_SJFM01000263.1:0-255 GCF_029478545.1 Vibrio sp. 1180_3 | reverse complement strand
AAAAGAAATCAACTGAGATTCCGAAAGTAGCGGCGAGCGAAATTGGACTAGCCCTTAAGCTTTAAATGATGCAGGTGAACACGCTGGAAAGCGTGGCAATAAAGGGTGATAGCCCCGTAACCGACACGTCATTCTAAGTGAAAACGAGTAAGGCGGGACACGTGATATCCTGTTTGAATATGGGGGGACCATCCTCCAAGGCTAAATACTACTGACTGACCGATAGTGAACCAGTACCGTGAGGGAAAGGCGAAA
>NZ_SJFM01000262.1:0-255 GCF_029478545.1 Vibrio sp. 1180_3 | reverse complement strand
CCACTGACCCAAGGTGTACTTGATGGCTTTACCAAGAGGACTCGATTCGATGACTTTCTGCGTGGTTAACCAGTCATAGAAGTCATCCAACATCGGTTTAGCCTGCGCTTGTCTTTCTGCCCAACGCACTTCGACCGAAGCCAGTTTTAATCGAGATTCAAGTGCGTACAACTTTTGGATTTTGGCTAACGCCACATCCGCTTTACCTGTTTTACCTTTGCCCTGAAGCTTCTTCGCTTCCATGAACTTACGACG
>NZ_SJFM01000261.1:0-258 GCF_029478545.1 Vibrio sp. 1180_3 | reverse complement strand
ATGGTGGCAGCGCAAGCACAGTGACGCTGAGCCTGAATGAAGACGGCGAGATAAGCGACAGCAACTACAGCTACAACAATGGCACCATCACGTGGACAGAAACCGTGGCAGAGGGCGCAAGCATCAAGGTCGATGCAACGCAGACCGACCGCGACGGCAACGTGTCTCTACCAGGCAGCGACGAAGCGAAAGTGGATACCACGGCGGACGCCGGTGCGCCAAGCGTGAGCATCGTGGATGACAACAATCCAGACGATG
>NZ_SJFM01000260.1:0-259 GCF_029478545.1 Vibrio sp. 1180_3 | reverse complement strand
CTTAAATGCTTTGTTATGCAAATTCAATAAGATAAACCAGAAGTTACACCAAATTTGATTAAGAAAACAATCAAAATATTGGTTAAGTGAATCAAGAATCAGCCAAAGCCTGAACCGTGATAAATAAACCGCCAAAACAAAGTCCACCTTTCAACGACAAACCAAGCTTTTGAATGAAACAAAATCACCGAGCAAGACTTTCAGCAAATGCGAAATGACCGATTAACTTGCCCTTTCCACACTTTGCACCCGCTAAACT
>NZ_SJFM01000259.1:0-259 GCF_029478545.1 Vibrio sp. 1180_3 | reverse complement strand
AATCATCTTGCAGGGCTATCGCCAAGCGGTAAGGCAGCGGCTTTTGATGCCGCCATTCCCTGGTTCGAATCCAGGTAGCCCTGCCATTATTTAAATGGTTAGCTTCAATAGGCTGAACATGACAACGATTGATTGGATCTCCAATTTCCAGTTAATCTACAGAATAAGTTGCGGAAGTGGCGAAATTGGTAGACGCACCAGATTTAGGTTCTGGCGCCGCAAGGTGTGAGAGTTCAAGTCTCTCCTTCCGCACCATTAT
>NZ_SJFM01000025.1:0-73794 GCF_029478545.1 Vibrio sp. 1180_3 | reverse complement strand
CCATTTACCTTGCTCTCGGCGTCAATATGGAAGGTCAGAAAGAACTTCTTGGGATGTGGATGTCCGAAACTGAAGGCGCGAAGTTCTGGCTCAGTGTACTTACAGAGCTTCAAAATCGGGGTGTGAATGATATCCTCATCGCTTGTGTTGATGGCCTCAAGGGCTTTCCTGATGCCATCAATGCCGTTTATCCAAAAACTCAAATCCAGCTCTGTATTGTACACATGGTACGAAACTCAATGAAATACGTTCCGTGGAAAGACTACAAGACCATTACCGCAGACTTAAAGGAAATCTATCAAGCTACGACTGAAGATGAAGCACTGTTGGCGTTAGAGCACTTTGGTGATAAATGGGATGACAAGTACCCTCAAATCAGTCGCTCATGGACGGCTCATTGGGATAATCTCAATACTCTGTTCAGCTACCCTCAAGATATCCGTAGAGCTATCTATACAACGAATGCGATTGAATCTCTGAACAGCGTGATAAGAAAAGCGACTAAGAAGCGTAAACTGTTCCCGACAGATGAATCGGCAAGAAAGGTGGTGTACCTAGCGATAATGGATGCTTCCAAGAGATGGACAATGCCAATCCATCACTGGAAACAAGCTCTAAACCGCTTTATGATTATGTTCGAAGACCGACTAACTGAATACTTATAACCAAGAGCAGTTACACAAAATTATTTACAGGGTCGCAGGAGCAGGAGCAGGATTCGTACCACCAAACTCCCAATCACTCTCATCGGAATAATCTTCACCTCGAGCCTTAATATCATACATCTCGAACTCACCTAGACCAGCTTCACCAATGACTAACGGATGTTTAACTTCAAAGTCTACGTGAATTGTATCCCCAGAAAACGGTTTGTCAGGGTGATTATCTCCTGAAAGATTACAAGAGTAACGAATGTAGAGCCCTTCACCATTTACCCACCGATATCCTGTTCTTTCTAAATCGTCTAGTTGGTCAAAACAATCAACGTTCGTAATGGCTGTTTCTGAACTTCCTGCGTCAGAATTAACAATATCTCCGATCAAGTCGGCATCCCAAAGTTCATTGATCGCTTCTTCAGCCACACTGTCTAAATCTTGGAGCTGCAATGAATACTGATCCAACGTCATTTGGATATGTTCGAACAACCAGCTTGAGTCATAATCTTCTTCATTTTCTGATTCGATTATATTATTCAAACAATCAAATAAAGTTTCCGAGTCGTACGAGAGATACTTTATCTTTTTTATGTTCTTGGCTGTGAATGATTCATCTTTGATCAATTGTTCAAAACCTTGGTAGCCGAAGGTTGCAGCTATGATTTCTGACAAATGGAATAACGAGTACCGCTTTTCATCATCATTCAAGCTATCCGAAAGAGTATTCATATATTGGTAAGCTAGAGGGAGTCGCAGAGTAAGAAGTGCATTTTCATGCTCAGCTTTCGATTTATCGAAAGCGAATGTCGCCTTCTCTGCATCTTGAAGCTTTTTAGCTTCTTTTCGAGCCAACACCTCATTGGCTAACTTCAGTTCCTTAACTTTTTCTTGTGCCTCAAGGTACTTCTCTTGAATGAGGTTCTTTCTAGCTTCTGCGGCGGCTGCAACTTCTTGCAATTTTTTAGTCTCCGCAACTGAGTTTTCGATCTCTGCACGAACTTCATCTTCCGCAACTTTGTTCTGTAAATTGGCTTTTGCTTTGGCCTTAACTAAACGACCCCTAGCATCTTCTTTATCGACATCCTGATCAACAGTCAGAGAATACCTCAAACCTGCACTGTGCTTTTGAACCTGTTGGATAGCTATATGTAAATAAGGACTTAAAAACATATAGATACTTGAGATAGCTAACGGCCACCATATTGTGCTGACGGAATTTTCATGCCCGATAGAAATCCATGCAATTGAATCTTGAAACACTGATATACGAGAGTCTACACTTTGCATTCCAAAGAAAAGCAAAACTAATTTATCCCAATTACATAGTACCCAAGACACCAAAAAGGCACCGAAAAATGGACTAGCTAAGCGACTATTGATGTTATTGGTAATCGATCCCCAAATATCTTTTATTGTTTCCGTCATATCTAAAATCCACCAATAAACGTATCAACAAACCCTTTGAACTTCTCAGTCAAGCGGCCAACAATCTTCTTACGTTGCAGTATCGTCGGTTTGGTTTGCAATGTTCCGGCGAAGTCATCTCGTAGCGGCATCTCTTCGCTAAGCTCATAACGGTTCACCAAGATCTCTAGCTTGTCAGTATCTAGGTTTTCTTCAGTTGCCATGCTCTCTAAAGCTTCGCGCTTCTCTTTTTCCCAGAAGAATTCAAACTCTTCTTCCACATCAGCGTTAGCAGGCATGCCGTCAAGATGCTCATTCATGAACTTCTCGATCAGAGCCTTCTTACTGAGTAACGTAGGGTCAGAGGCAATCAAGTTTGCGATTACCTGACGCTTACGCTCTTTCTCGTCCGTGCTCTCTTCTTCGTGCAGTTCACGTAGTAAGTGAAGAATGTAGCCAACATTGACTTCATCACGGTGCATCAACTCAAGTTCAAAATCGACGTCATCAAGTATTGATACTTTCTCTTTGGTTGAGTTCTCACGTAACTGGCGATTTAAGTCGGCATATTTGCTGGTGAAGTCCTGAAACTCTTGATCGCTCATTGCGGTCGAGTCCATATCGAAATCAGCGAAATTACCCAGCATATTTTTAAGACGCATCAACTCTCGGAACTGCCTAACAAACAGAGCCTGAGCCTCTTCATCAGGAAGGTCATCAACTGAATCAACTGTTGGTGTAATTGCCATTAACGCTTCATAAGCTTTATCAAAGTCTGCTAACAGGTCTTCAAATGGCGGTATAACAATAGATTCATTCGGCTGCTTGTTAGAGAACAACGTAAATGCATCATCTGCTGCTTTCTTCAGGTTGCGGAAACAGACCACATTACCGTGAGATTTAGTTTCATCTAACAAGCGGTTAGTTCGCGAGAATGCTTGAATGAGTCCGTGATTCTTTAGGTTCTTATCGACATATAACGTATTAAGTTTTGGCGCGTCAAAACCCGTCAAGAACATGTTTACGACAAGAAGAATGTCGATCTCTTTTGCTTTTACTCGCTTAGAGATGTTCTTGTAGTAGTTATAGAAAGATTCGCTATCTTTGGTTGTATAGCTTGTGCCGAACATCTTGTTGTAGTCGCCTATGAAAGACTCAAGCTTATCTCGGCTGTGCAGTTTTACAGCGTCTCCATCGTTAAGATACTTCGCTGCGGCTTCTTGAATCTCTACCGCATCACCACTGCCTAGCTCGTACTCTTCCTCTTCATTGGCTTCATAGCTAAAGATGGTCGCCACTTTAAGGTTGTGCCTACCTTCCGCTTTCTTCTTTGCAAGCAGTTCATAGTATTGGACCAGCTCAGGCACACCAGATACACAGAACATCGCGTTGTAGTCGCGGCTGTGCGTCTTTCTTCGGTGATGAGCAATAATGTAGTCGGTAATCTTATCAAGACGCGCAGGAGAGCTAAGAAGCTCTTTAGTGTCGATATCTTCAACTTCAATATCAAGATTGTTGTTCGAACCATCTTTGTACTGATAACGCCCCACATACTCGATGGCAAACTTCAGAACGTTATTGTCACGAATCGCATCAACAATTACATAGGGGTGCAAGCATTCACCAAAAAGGTCTTTTGTGGTTTTCTTAATGGATTTTTTTGCCACTGCGTTTTCAGCAAAGATGGGGGTACCTGTAAAGCCAAACAGCTGAGCCCCCTTGAAGAACTCGGTGATGTTCTGGTGTGTATCACCAAACTGGCTGCGGTGACACTCATCAAAGATAAAAACAATACGTTTATCTTGTAGTGCTTCCATCTCATTTAGGTAGCGCTTTTTAGTCACCACATTATTGAGTTTTTGCAGTGTCGTAACAACAAGCTTACTGTTGCGGTTCTCGTTAATCTTTTTGCCTTTAATTGGCTTATCAATTAACTGGTGAAACAGCATATTGGTATTGTCTGTACTATCTACACAGCCTTTGGCAAAGGCATTAAATTCCAACGCTGTTTGGTAATCGAGATCTTTACGGTCAACAACAAAAACAACTTTATCCACTTCACTTAATGAAGTCATAATCTGCGCTGCTTTAAAGGATGTCAGCGTTTTACCAGAACCGGTGGTATGCCATATGTAGCCATTCAAGTCGGTGGTTTTGACTTGTTTTATGATCTCTTCCACTGCGTAGAACTGATACGGACGCAGCACCATTAAGAACTTTCCTGTCTCGTTCAAGACAATGTACTTAGTAAGCATCGCTGTTAAATGCGATGTTGTTAGGAAAGCACTAGCAAAGCTAGGAAGTTGACTGATTTTCTTATTATCAAAATCCGTCCAATCAAAAGTTTGCTTAGCGGACATCTCGCTATTATTAGAGAAATACTGAGTATTAACCCCATTAGAAATCACGAAAAATTGAACATAATTAAACAGGCCGTGGTTGGCATGATAGGAGTGCTTTTGGTAGCGCTTAACTTGATTGAACGCTTCTTTTAACTCTATGCCACGTCGCTTGAGCTCGATTTGTACTAAGGGAAGACCATTTACCAATACCGTCACATCATATCGGTTGGTATAGATACCCTTCACCGTAATTTGTTGGGCAACCTGAAACTTGTTTTTACTGGCATCATCAAACAACAACGTAAGGTGTCGGCTATCACCATCATCCAAGGTAACATCTAGCTGGTCGCGTAATGTCCTCGCCTTGGTGAAAATATTGCCTTTCTCTAACTTACCCAGTACTTGGCGAAACTCAGTATCTGAAAGCGTACATTCATTCACTTTTTCAAGTTGCGTTTTTAGGTTTGACTCAAGCGCAGCATTGCCTTTAAGCGCAATAATATCAAAACCTTGAGTGCCAAGCTGAGCAATTAAGTTATCTTCTAATTGTTGTTCTGATTGATAAGCCATGTGACGATTTACTTTCCTTAGATACCGTTATGTAAAGCCCTAACGGATAGAGCTATACATAGAGAAGTTACACAAACATCTGCTGTAATAAGCCTTCTTTAAACTGCTTGCTTTTCTCTATTTGGTTTTCAATTGCTTCAATTTTAGTATCTATAGCTTGTAGGAATTGACTGATTCTCTGTTGTTCTTCTAAACAAGGAAGGTGAAGGTGCAACTCTTTAAGGTTATTAAAATATAAACGCGTTCGAGTTCCACCTTGCTTTTGCTGAATCGCGAACCGTTTGAAATCACTTCCTTCATTTAACTGAAGTTCTAAAAAATCACTATCTAAATTAATAGCTCTAAACACAGGATATTCTTTACTTACAGCTCCTCGCTCCCATTTCTTATTTAAATTAAACTTGAATATCGAATCGTCACTCATATGACGATATGTAAAGTAACCTAATGGTAACACTCCATAATGTCCGTCATTGGAAACTGAACGATTTTGAAGGTATAACCCCGTGCGAGAAGAAGTTAAAACTGGAAGTTCAGTATCGGAAGAAACTAACTCTTTGTACGGTTCTAAAAACTTACCGATAGCTTCATATGTCCACTCAGGGTAAGCATTTCCATTGCTATCCTTAAATCTTATCTTCTTACTAAATAAGCTTTGAAAAATACCTTTTCGATACTCCTTCGTTAAATTTAACTTACTTACTAACAAGCGAATTTTTTCGTCAACTGAAGCTAACATACTTCTGATTTTTGTCTGCTCAGACTTACATGGCAAGTTTATCGGGAGAGATTGTAAATCTTTTTGGTTTAATGTTTTATTTCGACCAGCCCCCCCAGGTGAAGCTAAAATAAGAAAGTGCTTCCCTCGCTTCGTTGCAAAAAAGTAGTTCAAATAACCTAAGTCATTTTCAGTTGTAGACTTATACATAGGAAATCTATGCGATGCGATCATTGAGCTTTGCTCTACATCTGTAGTTGCTACCGCTTGTTCCCAAGCAAACACTATATTTATGACTAAATGTTCTGGCTGAACCCAAAAAACCTTTTTATTACCTAATTCTTGCCCTGTAACAGCTGCTTTATAAAAAACACCTTTATTATGAGAACGAATACCTATTTGTGTATACAGTTTGTTACTTTCTACTTTCACTGGTACAGAAGTTCTTTCCGTGCATTCAGAAAATGGGGTTTCTACATATTCCCCATTGAAGCCAGGAAACCTTAATTTTGGTAGCACTAAACTCATTTTATCTCCTCACGAAGAGGAGGTAAGCCTAACTCGAGGCAAAAATCTGAAATCGATTTATCTATTATTTCAAGCTCTAATTCATTATCTCGAATCTTTTTAACTACTGATTCTAGTTGAACTTCCTCGTCATCTTCGAAGGTATCAACGTACCGAGGAATATTCAGATTGTAATTATGCTTAATAAAATCTTCTTCTGTAGCAACATACGAATACTTATCAATGAACTTACGCTTTTTTACAGCATCAAGAATCTGACTGAGATTATCTTCAGTGATTGCGTTCCCATTTGTTATCTTTTCGAAATGCTGACTAGCATCAATAAAAAGAATATTGTCTTTAGGTCTACGGTTTTTCTTAAAGACCAAAATACACGTTGGAATTTCAGTTCCAAAGAAAATATCTGTAGGTAGTCCAATAACAATATCTAAGTAGTTCTTCTCTTTGACTAAATGCTTACGAATCTGAGCTTCTGCATTTGGGCGAAATAAAACACCATGAGGGAGCATCACAGCCATTGTTCCACCATCCTCAAGTTGATGAAGCATATGTTGAACAAAAGCAAAGTCAGCCTTGCCTTTTGGGGCAAGTTTCCCATAGTCAGAAAAACGTTCATCATTAAGATGTAGAGTATTGGCCGACCAACCAGCAGAGAAGGGAGGATTAGCAACTACTGCACTGAAGCGTTGCTCGATATGCGCTGGAGCTTCTAACGTATCGTCATTTTGAATATCGAAGCGATTGTAATGAACATCATGCATGATCATGTTCATACGAGCTAAGTTATAAGTACTTGGGTTTTGCTCTTGCCCGTAGAACTTTAAGTCTGGGTTATTGGCTTCTTTGGCAACACGCAACAGCAATGAGCCAGAACCACATGTTGGGTCATAAACAGACTTTAGATTTGGGTTATCAAGTGTCACAAGCTTAGCTAGCAGCTTAGATACCATTTGTGGTGTATAAAATTCACCGGCTTTTTTACCGGCACCACTGGCGAACATGCCAATTAGATACTCATAAGCATCACCAAGAATATCAATTTCACTGTTTTCTAAGTGAAAATCGATGTTATCTAGATGCTCAAGCACTTTAGCAATCAGTTTGTTACGAGCATCTGGCGTTTTACCTAGCTTGTTTGATGTTAGATCGAGCTCATCAAACAGGCCGTTAAAGTCATCAGCACTGTCAGCGCCCATGGTGCTTTGTTCGATATCATTAAGAACATCACGCACATCATCAAGAATGAACTCACCATCAGCTCCAGCTTTCGCAACCACATGGAACAGCTCTGATGGCTTGAAGAAATAGCCTAGCTTGTCTAGTGCTTCTTCTTGAACAGCTTCTAGGTACTCTTTACCTTCTTCGCTCTTTTCATCGATTTGAGCGAACTGAATACCATCTTCAGAGAGCAATTCATTAGCGTAGCGATTTAGCTTATCTGAAAGGTATTTGTAGAAGATTAGGCCAAGGATGTAATCACGGAAGTCATCGGCAGACATGTTACCACGAAGGGTGTTGGCGATATTCCAAAGCTGTTTCTTTAGTTCTTGTTGGTGTTGTTGGTGTTGTTCAACCATGAGGTGTCCGTAATTAATGTAAGTTTTTAGATTCAAGCCACTTTAGATGATTACTTAAACCATCTAGTCCAGGGTATATAGAAAATCTATTGATACCATAGATAGATAATTGTCTTTTCAAATCGCTTCTGAGTGCATTTGGAATAACAAATTTTATCATCTGTTTTGATTTATAGGCAGCCATAAGGTTCGTATGGGCGGTAAAAAGGCCATTCTGTGCGATTATTCTTGGTGTGAGGTTATCGGGAATGTATCTCCGAACATCATTGTGCGGCTTAAGGTCTAGTGGTGACTCATATTTTTCTATATCAACCGGGTCTTTTCGGTCAACCAATACATAGATTGCTGAATCTGAATTTGTTTCTTCTTCAATAGCAAAATATAGTGCTATGAGCGGATTCTTCGACCAATCTAGAAGCCTTGTTGGTAAACCATGATGTTGTGCTAAAGCCAGCCACTCCCAGTCATTTTTTGGGGTGTATTCTAGGTGAGGCAACGCCTGCTGCTTAAATGCTTTGAAAAGCCTTTTCTCAGCTTTAATCAACTCATTTTCATCACTATAACCTAACCGCATAATCGACGGCTCAAGCTTGAAGTCACAATCCTTAATTCCGCGATATACCGTATGCTCTGCATTCAGCTTTTGCACCTCAGAGTGGTAGTGCTCGAAACTCTTCAAGGTAATGTGCTTTACCACGTCAACATAGTGGGGAATGTTTAAATTATATTCATGAGCAGCTATGTCTTCTTTAGTTATCAAAGCTGAAAACTCTTCTACTTCAAGACGATTCTCTGCTGACTCAAGAATACTGTTTAAACCATCTTCAGATAATGTTGGTATTCGCTTAGACCTATCAACCTTCTGGCTAGCATCTATAAACAAAACAGGAGCATCAGCGTTGCGGTTTTTTCTAAAAACTAAAACACAGGTCGGAATAGAAGTATAGGATAGTAAGTTCTCAGGCAAGCCAATGACCATATCTAGAAGCCCCTCATCAACCAAATACTTACGTATTTCACCTTCGGCACCTCCTCTAGATAAGGTGCCTAACGTCGTAACTACTGCCATGGTTCCAGTCACATTTAACTGATAAATCATGTGTTGAATGAAAGCAAAATCAGCAGCCTTCTTGGGAGCAAGAAACCCAGACTCAGAAAATCTGACGTCGTTCCGAAAACTTTCTCTTGCCGACCAAGGTATGCTAAATGGTGGATTAGCTACTACGGCATCAAATCGCTGATTGAGGTGATATGGTGATTCTAAAGTATCGCCATTTTTGATATCGAACCGGCTACACGGAATACCATGTATAAGCATGTTCATGCGAGCTAAGTTATAAGTATTTGAGTTCAGCTCTTGCCCATAAAACTTTAAGTTTGGGTTGTTTGTTTCTTTCGCTACACGCAGTAACAAAGAGCCGGAACCGCAAGTTGGATCATATACTGATTCTATGTCTGGATTATCAAGGGTTACTAATTTAGCCAGTAACTTAGAGACCATTTGTGGTGTATAGAACTCACCAGTTTTTTTGCCCGTACTACTGGCAAGCATACCGATTAGGTATTCATAGGTATCCCCAAGAATATAAACTTCATTGTTGTCCAAATGGAAATCGATACCATCTAATCGCTCAAGTACTTGGGCAATCAGCTTGTTACGAGCATCTGCCGTTTTGCCTAACTTGTTAGAGGTGAAGTCTAGTTCTTCGAACAGACCCTTGAAGTCATCAACACAACCTGAACCCATGGTACTTTGTTCGATGTCATAAAGAACATCATGCACAACATCAAGAATGAACTCACCGTTAGCTCCCGCTTTAGCAAGCACATGAAACAGCCCCGACGGCTTAAAGAAATAACCTAGCGTGTTTAAAGCTTCTTCTTTAATCGCTTCTAAATACTCTTGCCCCTCTTCACTCACTTCATCAATTTGAGCGAATTGGATACCGTCCTCCAAAAGCAATTCATTAGCGTAGCGATTTAGCTTATCTGATAGATATTTGTAGAAGATTAGGCCTCGGAGATAGCCGAGAAAATCGTCTGCTAACATGCTGCCACGAAGGGTGTTGGCTATATTCCAAAGCTGCTTATTTAATTCTTGCTGACGTGGTTCAACCATGATTTTTCAGTTACGTATCGTTTAGTTGGCGGCATTGTAACTGAAATGAGCATTGAACTAGAGTGCATAGATCATTTTTAAACTACGAAGTGGCTAGAAAGGCTGAGATTACGCGCTGCTTAAAAGCTCCCAATTGAAGATCACCGAGTGCACTAAGAGATCCGGCTGAGTTAAGTTCGGTACTGATAGCGCTACTCCAAACCAACTTTGAGTTCACTTCTGCTCGTTCTTCTAAGAGACCATGACCAGTTAGGCAGGTACGTTGAGATTCTGACTCAAACTCTATCAATCTCTCTATTTTCGCAAACATACAAGAGTCAGGAATGTCTTGCTCAATACGCTCTGAAAACTCTATAAGGTTTTGCTCTGCAAAAGTGTATAGCCACGCTTGTTGGTTTATGCCGCTATTTACCCTAAGGATGCGTCCAAGCACTTGTCTAAAATAGAGCTCAGTTTTGACAGAGCTCATATGACAACAAACTTGAAGTCTAGGAATATCTGTACCTTCACTGATCATTCCAACACTGACAATCCATTGAGCACCGCTTTGACGATAACGTTCTATTTCAGCTAACGGATCTTCATGGCGATAAGTAACGATTGATGCAGATTGAGAGTACTTTTGAGAGAGTATCTTTTGGATTGTTTGAGCGTGCTGAACAGAAGAGGCTACGACTAACCCTCCAGCATTGGGGGATTGAGTTCGAATTTCCGCAAGCTTCTTACAGCCGAGCCCAAGTAAATACTCCATCGCATCCTGATTATGTATAACACTTTGATATGAGGTTTTGGTCTGCTTAAGCATTTCTAAGATTGAAGAAAACGATTCAACTTTCTCATCACTGGTCACTGAAAGATGTTCGTTATCAACCAACACCAACTTTGGAGATCGGCAAACCTTATCGACAATTGCTTGCTGTAAGGTGTATTGATAATCAACGAGGATTTGACCTTCAGGGTCACTATATTCAGACATAACTATTGGTAGAGAGTCTGAACGCCATGGAGTACCAGACATAGCAAGTGTGTAGGTCGCGAGCCCTTGAACCTTCGTAAGTACTTGCTGACCCCAAACGTTCGAATTTTCAAGTTCAGACCCAGAGCAATGGTGGATCTCATCAAATACAACAAATACTCGATGGTTACGTAACGCCTTCCAAAAATCATCATTAAGGAATTGAATAGATTGGTATGTTAGTGACTGCCCAATAGAGCCCAAGCCCCCATTAAAAGTGCAGTTCAGTATTTGGGAAAAGGTCCTTTTGATTCCATCAGAAACCGTTAAAGATGGAGAAAAACACAATACAAGGTCGACCATATCATTGTTAAGCAACCTTGATGCAACTGTTGCCGCGAGCACCGTTTTACCAGCGCCAGGAGTTGCTTGGCAGAAGAAGTGTTGTTGATTTTCCCTAAATTTCTGTAACGCTTTTTCAGAACATTCGACCTGCCACTGTCTTAACACGGTTGATCGCCCTCTGAGAGAGTTTTCAAGACATTCTCTAATCCATTCATCTTTCCAAGCAACTGCGCTGAACGTTCTCTTGCTTGCTGTAACAGTGGAACTAACCGGCTCTCAAGTTCAGGGAAGCGACATTTTAATGAATGGTATTCATCTATTTCACCAAGCACGATCTCCAATTCACCTTTGTATTCGTTGCTCTCGCGAAGTAAAACAGAGTAATCCGGTGCGCTCTCTTTGATTAAAGTTTCACGTTTCGCTTTTTTTCGAGGTGCAACATCGAGATCTTTAAATACTTTCGTTTGAAAGTACCTTTTTCTCCTTCCTTCACCTTCGCTTCGTAACCAATTTCGTTTCTGGTATTGCCATATTTGACGATAAACTCGTTTCCGCGCTTCATCAGGATTTTGTGCCGCTTCTTTAAGGTTTATTAAAGCATCCCTCATTTCCATAACCGAAAAACCATCCATTCTTTTTTCAATCAACAGCTTATGCATTACTGCACTGATTTTTGTAGAACGTTTCATGTACTGCTTATACCAATCAAAATACTAAGGATTGCTTAGTATACAGAAATCAGTAAAACTAAGAAAATCTTAGTCATATAGAGCCAATTAGTATGAATTATAAATGTCGATCGACAACCCTATTCCAGTGCGGCTCAAAGAGGTGCGCAAAAAAGCCAAGATCTCCCAAAAAGAATTGGGAATGCGTATTGGCATCGATGAAAGTTCGGCTAGTGCGCGAATGAATCAATATGAGAAAGGAAAGCATACGCCAGATATCAGTACATTGAAGAAAATGGCTGACGAGCTGGGTGTACCTTTAAATTATTTCTTTTGTGAGGATGATGATTTGGCAGAGTTAGCTGTTTTGATATACAAGCTCCCTGCTCAAGACAAGAAGGCTCTTCTAGAGTCGTTAAAGATGAAAATTAAGGAGAATTAACTCTCTTCGCTTTCCAACAATATTCCCCATTACCCACATCTCACATTTCGATACAAAATGAGTAACATATAGGTACCACTGGTATTATATTCAACAAATTCAATATTAAATATATTTAAGCTATGGTAGTTAAAGGCATTGATGAAAGCGTTCTTCATGAAGAGCATCTAAATGGAAGTTACTCAGACTCTGAAATAGTTATTGGGCTGGTAGGAGCTGTAGGTACTGAACTAACGGCAATAAAACAGATAATTACAGAGCGTCTTGAGACGTTTAATTATTCTTTTGAAGAAATTCGAATATCACAAGATATCATCAGCTTGTTTGAGGATGTACCTGATGATTTAAGTAATAATGACAAAGCCCACACTTTGATGTCTGCTGGTAACACTATTCGCAAAAAAAGTGGTGATAATTCAATTCTTGCTCTCGCGGCCGCATCGCAAATTAATTTTATAAGGGAGCAACGCTCTACAAGTCAAGACTCAGCACCGTTAAAACGCAAAGCTTTCATTATAAGCTCCCTAAAACACCCTGAAGAAGTACAGAAACTTCGCACAATCTATTCTAGAGGCTTTTACTTGATAGGTATTCACTCAAGTGAAAGCCGCAGGCGTGACTTCTTGATGGCAAACAAAAATATGTCTGAAGATGAAGCAAACCTCCTAATTGAGAGGGACGCTGATGAATCAGATAAACATGGACAGCATACAAGGGACACCTATCATCTATCTGATTTTTTCATAGATTACGGCTCCAATAGACATAAAGCACAATATGACATTTGGAGAACCATTGACCTTATGTTTGGTAAACCCTTTGTAACTCCGACATTTGACGAATTTGCTATGTTCATGGCTTTCTCTTCTTCTTTAAGATCTGCAGATCTTTCTCGTCAAGTAGGTGCTGTTATGACTAAAAATAAAAACATAATTGCTACTGGCGCTAATGATATTCCTCAAGCCGGAGGGGGCTTGTACTGGCCAGAATATGATTCCAAAGGTGAAAGGATCGTCGACAAAGAAGGAGGTCGAGACTGGAAAAGGGGCTATGATTCAAACGCTCACGAAAAGAAGATGATCATAAATGACATACTCGATACCTTACCTGACGATGAACATAAAGAGCCTCTAAGAAAGTTACTTAGCACCTCAAGAATAAAAGATATTACAGAGTATGGCCGTGTAGTTCATGCTGAAATGGAAGCAATATTAGCTTGTGCCAGAAGTGATATAAGCACGAAGGATGCGGAACTCTACTGTACGACTTTCCCTTGCCATAACTGTGCAAAACACATTGTCGCATCAGGAATTAAGAGAGTTGTCTATGTTGAGCCGTATCCAAAAAGTAAAGCATTAGACTTTCATTCTGACTCAATAACACTAGAATTAAATAGTAAAGAAGGTGTAAGATTCGAGCCCTTCGTCGGAGTTGGCCCTAGATCATTTTACGATCTTTTTTCTACAAATTTAGGGGCTGGCTACCCAATCAAAAGAAAAGACCCTAACGGGGATGCAATTAACTGGAAAGAGAGTGATGCCGTCTTGCGCATGCAGATGCTATCAACTTCTTACATTGAAAGAGAAACAGCCGCCGCCTCTGCGGTGAGTGATTACCGGAGTAAATACAATGAGTCCGAATAGAACATTAGTTGCACATCTAAGCAAATCTAAAAGTCGAGTCGAGTCTTGGCCGGCTTGGAAGCAGGAACAATCTGGAACTAAAGTAAAACTGTCAAACTCATCCGCATCCCAACAAAATAAGAGCACAACCAAAGAATCTGCTGTAGCGTGCTAATCGTTTCCTTGATACAGCGAAAGTCTGGAAAATTCAATTTCCAGACTTTTTTATTTCCGATTTTTATTCAAAATTTTTAAGATTTCTGGAAAACCTTATCAAAGCTTATACTGTAAATGTTTCCAGATATTTTCCAGATAAGGATGTAAAGGGTATTCAATTACTATGAGGTAACCCTTTGTATTAATTTAAAAATCCCGCGAAATGCGGGATTTTTAGTTAAATGCTACTTCACACAAATAACATTGAGTAGCGATGAGCCTTTGAGCTGACTGACCTTACCACTAGTAAATAATCCCTTTTTACCCCATCCCCAATATGGAAGATGCATTGGCCATTGATCACTTTTCATCAGTTTTGAATCAAGCAGACGCTGCCACTCTTCTTCAGTAGCCAAACGCATGTTGAGTGTGGCACAGGTTTTTTCTGCCGAATCATAACTTAAACGATTCCAAGCTAACCCATGTTCCATATAAAACTGATCATCACCAGAGGTGATATGCGGCACTTGGTATTCAATGCCATTGGTTGTAGCGCTCAAGCGAATAGTCATATTGCTAGCCGCTGTCGCTTGAGCTTTAGGAACTTCCGCTAATGTTTTCGGCTGTGCTTTGGGTTTAGCCTGAGGCTTTTTAGTGGCAACAGGTGCTGGCGCTTTCGGTTTTTGTACTGAAGCCGCAGCCTGACCATTGCTTCTTTGCACTTCACGAATAAACGCTTCTTTGTATCCAGGTACTTTTTGTATTAACGGTAGCTCTTTCTGTGCTTGCGCATAGTCAGTATAAGGGCCAATCAAACAGCGATAGGTATTAGCTTCTGGTTTAAGCCAAACGTCGGTAGAGATATGTGCATAAAACAATTTAGCTTTTTGTAGCGGTAAAGGCTTACTCAATACTCCGCATTGAATCCAAAAATTTGAAGACTGACTTTTGGGCTTTTTTTTGCCCCATAGCCCTTGACCAATGGGACATGCCTTATCCAAAACCGGCAATTGATTGGTCGATGCTTGTGTTGCATCACAGAGAAAATCTTCCGCCCATACGGGTTGGAAAAAGGCAGGAAGAGCCAATAGTGTCAAACTCGAAACGGTGCGAAGCATATTTTTCAGCATCAGACCCATACTCATATCCATATTATTTGTTAATTATAGTAACAACATTGCTCGTTCAATGTTCAACATCTTCATACCATACCCTAACTATTTGAAACTTCTGTGAGATAGCAAACGAATGAAAATTAACTCGTCAAAATAATGCTAGCAAATAGCGCGAGTACAAAAATCATGCAAAAAAAGAGCCGCATTATTCTGCAGCTCTTAGTGTAGGTATCTTTTGATCAAAAAATCAATGAATTCACATCACCCTTTATAGATCTTAGGGTTGAACACATCGCGTAACCAGTCACCCAGTAAATTGATAACCAAAACCAACGTGACCAACACAAAACCTGGGAATGCAGTAATCCACCACGCGCCAGAGAATATGTAGTTAAAACCAATACTGATCAGCGCACCAAGTGACGGTTGGTCGACCGGCAAACCTAAACCAAGGAAAGAAAGTGCCGCCTCAGACATGATGGCGTTGGCAATTTGTACCGTAGAGATAACCAAAATTGGCGACAAACAGTTCGGTAGAATATGACGGAACATAATGCGTGGTGCTTTAAAGCCCATCACACGAGCGGCTTCCACATACTCTTTCTTCTTCTCTGCCAATACAGAGGCTCGAATGGTACGTGCATATTGCGGCCATTCTGCAACGCCAATAATCACTACCAACATTACCACTGCATATTGGCTGTAGAACTCGCTGCCAAAACTGGCTTTAAAAATAGCCGAAACAATGATCGCCACCATCATGGTCGAAAATGACAACTGAACATCAGCAAAACGCATCAAAAAGCTATCAATACGGCCACCAAAATAACCGGCAGAAAGACCAATCACAATCCCCAGAATTAACTGTAAACCAACCGCAAGAAAGCCAATCGTCAATGATAAACGAGAGCCATAAAGCATGGTTGAGAATATGTCGCGACCTTGCTCATCAGTACCCAAAATAAAGCGTTCTTCTCCACCATCCATCCATGATGGTGGTAATTCAGCATCCATAATATCAATCGATGACAGATCGTACGGGTTGCTTGGCGCAATTAATGGTGCCGCGATAGACAGAGTTAAGAACATCAGGAAGATGGCAAAACTGGTCATCGCAACTTTATCGCGCAAGAAATGATAAAGAAAATCAGACTGTTTGAAACGCTCCCAACGAGATGGAGCAGCAGCAAATTGGCTCATGGTTAAGCTCCTTTTCCAGTTAGGTTAACGGTTGGGTTAATAAGCCCATATAACAGGTCAACAATGGTATTGGTCACCACGAAAATCAAACCCACAAAAATAACGTAGGCGGTGATCAACGGAGTATCGACACGGTTGATGGCTTCAAGGAAAAGAAAGCCTGTACCCGGCCACTGGAAAACAGTTTCGGTTAAAATGGTGTACGCCACCATAGTACCGATTTGGACACCACCTACTGTTAATACTGGTAGCATGGTGTTCTTCAACGCATGTTGATAATAAATTTTGTTCAATGCCAAGCCTTTTGCTTTGGCAAATTTAATGTATTCAGAACTCAATACCTCTAGCATTTCAGAACGCACCAAACGGATAAACAGCGGTAGCATGATCGATGCCAGTGATACACACGGCAAAACAAGGTGCGCTAACCCATCAAGAGTGAAAAAGCCTGACTCCCAACCTAACCAGTTAGCGGTTTCGCCACGCCCGTAAGAAGGCAGCCAGCCCAAGGCGATAGAAAATACATACATCAACATAATCGCGGTCAAAAACACGGGGATGGAAATACCGATACTACTGCCGGCCATCACGACCTTAGTAAAGAAGCTCTTAGGATGAATGGCGGTATACACACCCAAAGGAATCGAGCAAACAATGATGATGATGGTTGCACCTAGCACGAGCTCTAGCGTGGCAACTAACTTGTCTAAAATCACGTCAACGGCTGGACGTTTGAAAAAATAAGATGTGCCTAAGTCACCTTGAACGGCAGCGGTAATAAAACGAGTGTATTTGGTAACGAAAGGATCATTGAGGCCCAGTTCGTCACGCAGTGCTTGACGCTCGGCTTCTGAAACAGATTGCCCAACAAGCTCACGCAACGGATCGCCCAGGTTATCCTGAATGGCAAACGCCACTAAACTGATCACAAACATCACTATCAGTGCCTGAAACAGGCGCTTGACCAGAAACGAAAACATTCCTTGCCCCTTAACTATCCATGATGGTTCTTTTTAAAATTTAATAACTTTAATAGGAACGGAGAAATTCAGTCTCAAAAATGGCACCTAACCCGACTGAAACAAAGCTAAGTACCTAAATCTTAATAAGGCATCCAACTGCGGATGCCTTGAATGGCTTAAGTGCCGCTACCGAAGTAACGGCATTGCTTAAGTAATTATTCGCTTACGACGAGGTCACCGAAGTAAGGGAATTCCATCGCGTTAACAATTGGTTTGATATCCAGTGTAGATTTCGCACCCCACGCTAGGTTCTGCCAATGTAGAGGAACAAATGCTGCATCGTTGTATAGCGTTGTTTCTACTTTTTGTAGCATCGCAGCACGTTTTGCAGGATCAGTTTCTACGTTTGATGCTTCAACTAACTTGTCAACTTCAGGGTTTGAGTAGTGACCACAGTTGTACTGACCTTTACCTGTCTCTTCGTTACGAGTCATGGTTAGGAATTCAGAGAAGTTCGCTGAATCTTCAGTATCTGAGTGCCAACCGATCATCAACATATCTGCTGCACATTTATCAAACTCTGGCCAGTATTGTGCTTTTGGCATGGTTTTTAGATCAACTTTAATGCCGATCTTAGACAGCATAGCTGCTGCCGCTTGCGCTACTTTCGCATCATTCACGTAACGGTTGTTAGGAGCGATCATTGTCAGTGTGAAGCCTTTTTCGTAACCGGCTTCTTTCATCAACGCTTTCGCTTTTTTCAGATCGTAACGTGGAACAAGGTTGGCATCATAACCTGCATAGCCTGAAGGGCCTTGTTGACCAGCCGCTGTTGCAAAACCTTTCATGATCTTATCAACAATACCTTCATTGTTAATCGCATGAACGATCGCTTGACGTACTCGTACATCTTTCAGTGCTTCATTGCTATTTTGGTTCATTTGGAAAGTAATGATACGTGTACCAGGTAAGGTCACTAGATCAATACCTTTCGCTTGCTCAACACGTTTGTGGTCATTCGGTGCAACTGGTGCAATCATATCAACATCGCCAGAAAGCAGCGCTGCAACACGTGTTGCATCTTCTTTAATTGGCACCAACGTTAACTTATCAACGTTACCTTTAGATGCTTTATCCCAGTAATCATTGAAGCGTGCAAATTCAACTTTTACGCCTTGCTCACGCGAAGTTACGATAAATGGACCCGTACCTGAAACATGAGTTGAAGCGAAAGAGTTACCATGTTTCACCACTTCAGACTTATCTTTACCGTCGTCCGTTTTGCCTGAATAGAACTTGCTATCCATTGGGAAAATGTAAGTCGCCGTTTGCAGAACCAATGGGTAAGCACCTTTCGATACGATTTCGACGGTGTAATCGTCTACTTTTACCATTTTCTCATAAGGTTCAAAGATAGCTTTGAAGTCAGGAGAGTTTTGTAGTCGCTCAAACGTCCATACCACGTCGTCTGCCGTTAGTTCGTTACCAGAGTGGAACTTAACACCTTTACGTAGGTTAAAGCGGAAGGTTGTTTCATCAACACGCTCCCATTTTTCAGCAAGGCGAGGTTCAAAATCAAATGTCTGGGTGTAACGAACTAGAGGATCAAACACCATGTGAGACATTTGCAGTGTGCCGCCAGATAGCTGCTCATGCGGGTCAAGTGACACTGGGTCAGCATCGTAAGCGACAGTAATATCTGCCGCGCTTGCTGCAAAGCTCAAACCTGCAGCCATTAAAGCCACTGCTAATTTGCTTTTCATGGTTTTCATTGCATAACTCCTTATGCGGGAATCCAAATCCCTAGTTGTTGTATTTGCTTCTGTTTATTAATCCCAAGCAAGCTTGGTGGTTATATATCAGTTAGTCATTATTGCGGCTTATGCCGTTACTACATCTTCTCTTAAACCTGTAAATTCAGGCATTAAAGAAATCAAATGCTGGCTATATTCATGCTGTGGTGAAGTAAACAATTGCTCGGTAGGAGCAACTTCCAGCAAGGTTCCCATTTGCATCACCCCTACGCGGTCGCACATCTGGCGAATAACCGGTAAATCATGGCTGATAAACAACATGGTTAAATTCAACTCATCTTGAAGATCTTTCAGTAGGTTGAGAATTTGTGCTTGTACCGAAACATCCAATGCTGAGGTTGGTTCATCACAAATCAATAGACGAGGACGAGTAGCCAAGGCACGAGCAATAGAAATACGCTGACGCTGGCCACCAGAAAACTCATGTGGGTATTTCACCCCTGCCATTTTACCAAGACCAACATGCTCTAGAAGATCATTAACAATTTGGCGTGTTTCTGATTCGCTGTTGGTTAATTTATGAAAACGGATTGGTTCTGCGATGATATCGAAGATTTTCATGCGCGGGTTCATCGACGTATATGGGTTTTGGAAAACCATCTGCATTTGTCGGCGCATTGGGCGACGTTCTTTTTCCGATTTAAGACCCGTCAAATCAATACCTTCAAAACACACTTTGCCAGAATTCGGTGCGTACAGTCCGGCAATGACTCGCGCGATCGTCGATTTACCAGAGCCAGACTCCCCGACCAAACCAAATGTTTCACCTTCAAATACATCAAAACTGACATTATTCGAGGCTTGCACGTATTCACGACGACTTTCAAATAGCGAATCTTTGGTAGTAAAACGAAGATTGACGTTTTCAACAGTCAGCAGTGGACCTGTGTATTGACGATTGTCCTGACTTTGACCTAGCCAGTGGTTTTTCACATCTAACGGCTTTAGCTCACTAGCTTCTTCGATATAACTTACCAGTGGGAAACGGTCGAGTTTCTTATCTGAACGTGGCACCGCAGAAATCAAGCTGCGAGTGTATGAGTGATCAGGCGCGCCCAACACTTTAGCGGTTGGGCCAAATTCAACTAAGTCACCACGATACATTACCGCAACTCGGTCTGTAACATTAGACACAACGCCCATGTCGTGGGTAACCAACATACAACCCACGTTGTTCTTTATGCAAAGATCGCGGATTAGGCTTAGAATTTGGTCTTGAATCGAAACATCTAGTGCTGTGGTTGGCTCATCGGCAATGATGAGATCAGGTTCGCCAGCAAGCGCAATAGCAATAACCACACGCTGACGCATACCACCAGAAAATTGGTGCGGATACTGCTTCAAACGGTTTTCAGGTTGAGGAATACCAACCTGATTCATTAATGAAAGCGCTCGTTGGTAAGCTTCTTCTTCGCTAACCTTCATGTTAGCGTGAATCGTTTCAGTGAGTTGGTGTTCAACCGTGAAAAGAGGGTTTAATGATGTCATCGGATCTTGGAAGATGAAACCGATTTTAGAACCGCGTACACTGCGCATCTGCTCAGGAGATAAGCCCGATATTTTTTCGCCATCGAGGAATACCTCACCACTGGCGATCAGGCCAGGAGGGCTCAATAAATCGATAACAGCGTTACCTACGGTTGATTTCCCAGCGCCAGATTCACCGACCACACCAACAATTTCACCTCGTTCAATATTGAACGACAGTGATTTTACTGCAGCATGCACACCATGACGTGACGGATATTCTATACGCAGGTTTTTAACTTCTAAAAGTGACATCCCAGACCTCTACGGCTTTGGCAATATTCTGCCCTGTCTGCAACTAACTCAAACCAAATTAGGCTCAAAGTCAGTCAAATTGAATCCATTCTTACCAGTACAATATTCTGGTAATTTATAAGCCCATCAATTTGGCAAATATTTCACAGAAAAGCAACATCCATAGGATAAAAAATCGATATCGCCTAAAAGCAAAGCAGTAAAATCGTATTTTTATGCATGACATATGCATGAAGCATTGGTCTTACCAATATTCTGGCACGTCATTAATCACCTTTAAATATAGCCTTAATCGCTACAAAATTGCCTACCATCGATATATTCTAAAAAAAACACCAGAATAAAATCTCAAACTATTTTACGGCAAAAAACGCAACATAACAGAAACAAAAACTAGATTTTCAAACCGAATGCCAAACTAAAAACCACCATACAGCATAAATGGCAGTTGATTAGACTAAGTTTAAATTTGAGATTTACGGATAAGAAAATAATAATCTACTGCCATAATGAGTAAAAAATCAATAGCGGTATTCGTACGTTAAAATTGAGGTAAGAAGTCAAACACAGATGCAAAAAGCACAGATGTAAAAAAGCCCCAGTCTTTCGACTGAGGCTTCTTATAGTGGTCGGTGAAGAGGGATTCGAACCCCCGACCCTCTGGTCCCAAACCAGATGCGCTACCAAGCTGCGCTATTCACCGAAAATCAATGGGGTGGCTAACGAGATTCGAACTCGCGACCACCGGAATCACAATCCAGGGCTCTACCAACTGAGCTATAGCCACCACTAATTTTTTATATAACCGCTATTGCGATTATTGAAATAGTGGTCGGTGAAGAGGGATTCGAACCCCCGACCCTCTGGTCCCAAACCAGATGCGCTACCAAGCTGCGCTATTCACCGACGAATTTTATTTCGATTCTTGGGATGTTGCTTGAATCAAAACTGGAAACTTTCATTCACTAAGTAAATGGAGTTACCTAAATAATGGGGTGGCTAACGAGATTCGAACTCGCGACCACCGGAATCACAATCCAGGGCTCTACCAACTGAGCTATAGCCACCACTATTTTTGCCAATTTGCCACTTACTTAGTAAGCGTCCGGATGGCGCGCCCGAAAGGATTCGAACCTTCGACCTTTGGCTCCGGAGGCCAACGCTCTATCCAGCTGAGCTACGGGCGCATGCCCTATCGGCGGAGTGGAATAATACGTAGTTCACACTAGGGCGTCTAGTATTTTTTCAACTTTTTTTATCGTTTGGCGGCTTTTTCAGCAGATAATAACCATTATCTATACATTACAGATGTGACTCACCCCTTGAAGATCGCAACTTGTTGTTTATTGCAACAACTTCTCAGGATATAATCACCCAATATTTACATTGATTTAACAGGTTTTATCACTTTTAAATCAACCACACTCTAAGTATAAAAATAGGTAAACGTGAATTTACCTCTGGAATGTAAAGTGAGTTTAATGGATATGTCTCGACGAATCATAAGCGTTTTGTTCGCTGCTTTAACTTTTTCTACGGCCGCGATGGCAACAAGCCAAGCTGACTACGATGCTATTGCTGAACGCATTAAACCTGTAGGTGATGTCTATCTAGCTGGCAGTGAGCCTATCGTTGAAGAGCCGACTGGCCCTCGCGATGGTGCAAAAGTTTACGGCACTTTTTGTATTGCTTGCCACGCTTCTGGTGTTACTGGCGCACCAAAAGCTGGTAATGCCGATGAATGGGCCCCTCGTATCGCTCAAGGTATGGACGTTCTGAAAAACCACGCAATCAACGGTTTTAATGCCATGCCAGCGAAAGGAACCTGTATGGATTGTTCTGATGATGAGATCGTCGCAGCCATCGAGCACATGATAAAAGACTTGTAGTGTATTATCTTTAAATAAAGAAGGCTTGGTATCTGACCAAGCCTTCTTTATTTGTATCGTATAATCTGTATCGAGCTACTTCTTAAACATCGCCCGTAGGTTAGCTATATGACTTTGTCCTTTAGCCATTCGCTCTTCTTGGCTAACTGGTTTTTTAGATTGTTCCCATTCAACATCATCGAACGGCAATTCATCTAAGAAACGACTTTGTGTTGGCTTAATCAACTCACCGTATTGGCGGCGCTCTTTACACATGGTGAAAGTTAACTCTTTTTGCGCACGCGTAATGCCAACATACATTAATCGTCGCTCTTCTTCGACGTTATCCTCATCAATACTGGTTTGGTGAGGCAGTATGCCTTCCTCGGTTCCCATTAAATAAACATAAGGAAATTCGAGGCCTTTGGAAGCGTGCAAAGTCATCAACTGCACCGCATCACTATCATCTTCCCCTTCGCTGCGTTCCATCATATCTCGCAACGTTAGACGCTGAACCACCTCTTTTAGTGACTTTTCTTGCTGATCATAATTATCACCCTCTAGATCAGCCACAATCCAAGAGTAAAGATCAGAAACGTTTTTCATGCGCATCTCTGCCGCTTTGGGGCTAGAAGAAGTTTCGTATAGCCAATCTTCATAATGGATGTCACGCACTAATGAACGCACCGCTTCAACGGTATTACCACGCTCTGCTTGGTCTGAAATGGTCACGAGCCATTGGGTAAAGCGGCGTAAGTTTTCCAAGCCTCGGCCAGAGAGGTGATGCTCTAATCCAAGCTCAAAACTGGCTTCATATAGGCTTTTGCCGCGCATATTGGCATAACTACCCAGTTTTTCTAACGTAACCGGACCAATTTCTCGCTTCGGCGTATTTACAATTCGCAAAAAGGCGTTGTCATCATCTGGGTTCACGAGCACTCGTAAATACGCCATGATGTCTTTAATTTCAGCGCGCGCAAAGAAAGAGGTTCCACCGGATAATTTATAAGGCACTCGGTTTTGCATCAAATACTTTTCAATCAAGCGAGACTGATGATTGCCACGATACAAAACCGCGTAATCACGATACTCAGTGCGATTAAGGAATTTATGAGCAATCAGTTCCCCAGTAATTCGTTCAGCTTCATGCTCTTCATTTTTCGCTATCAGAACTTTGAGCTTTTCACCTTCGGGAATTTCAGAGAAAAGTGTTTTCTCATAAACGTGCGGGTTATTCGCAATCAATATATTGGCCGCCTTTAATATGCGGCAGGTTGAGCGATAGTTTTGCTCTAACTTAATCAGTTTGAGATTAGGGTAATCCTGTCCGAGCAGCACCAAATTTTGGGGCTTAGCTCCGCGCCATGAATAGATCGATTGATCATCATCCCCTACCACCGTAAGACGACCACGCTCTCCGACTAACAATTTAACCATTTCATATTGGCTGGTATTGGTATCTTGATATTCATCAACCAACAGGTAACGAAGTTTATTTTGCCAACGTTGACGGACCTCCGCATTGTTTTGCAGCAGTACAACTGGCATCAAAATCAAGTCATCAAAATCCAATGCGTTATAGGCTCGCATCTGTTTTTGATAGAGCTCGAAACAGTGGGCAAAAAGCTGTTGCTGCTCTCCTTGAGCGAAGCCTTTAGCTTGCTCTGGAGTGAACATGTCATTTTTCCAATTCGAGATAGTACTGAGTAATTGTCGAAGTAGGTCTTTATCGCCGTCTAACTGCTTCTCGGTCAATTCTTTCAGCAAAGCGAGCTGATCTTGGTCATCAAACAATGAGAACCCCGCTTTTAGCCCCAAGAACTTATATTCACGACGAATGATGTTGAGACCTAATGTATGGAATGTTGACACCATTAGGCCTTTAGATTCAGATTTACCGAGAGTCTGACCGACACGTTCTTTCATTTCTCGTGCGGCTTTATTGGTGAAGGTCACCGCGGCGATATTGCGCGCTTTATAGCCACATTGTTGCACCAAATAGGCTATTTTATTGGTAATTACGCGAGTTTTACCTGAACCAGCCCCCGCCAATACTAAGCATGGCCCAGATACGTATTTAACAGCTTCGTCTTGTCTTGGGTTGAGCTTCATTCGGTACTCATATCACTTTTAATTTGGCTGCCTATGATAATGCCGTGTCTTTTGGATTACTACGTCATCAAGGATAAGATTTTTTTCTTTTTACTGCACTGGTGTATTGCATAATGGGTTATAGTTTGGTCTATAATGAACAAACGTTCATTCACCGTGAAATATCAGCATGTCTAACTGTATTCACATCGATAAATACCAACAAATCTTAACTGCAGCAGAAGCACTGATCGCAGAATCCGGATTTCAGGGTTTATCTATGCACAAATTAGCCAAAAAAGCGGGTGTTGCGGCAGGAACCATCTATCGTTATTTCGACGATAAAGATCATCTTCTCATCGCGATTCGTCTTCATGTTTGCCAACAAATCGCAGACGCAGTACAAGCCAATGTCGATGATGAAATGCCTTTGAAAGAACGCTTTACTGCAATGTGGTTAAACATTTGGGAATTAGCACAATCAAGACGTGCAATACTCAGCAATCGAGTTCAATATGAATCATTACCAATAACAACTAGTTGTAATGTTAGGGAGCTTGAGCGGAAAATGTTTGCCCAATTTGACTTGTTATTCGATCAAGGCAAAGAGCAGGGGTTATTCAAACCGTTGGATAACCAGGTTTTATCTGCTTTAAGTTTTGAAACAACGGTCGCCCTTGCCCGTAAACAAGCAATGGAATGTTATCAACTGGATGATCAATCACTGCATGCCGTGATTGACGCCAGTTGGGATGCAATTACTCAACACTAACTTGGAGTTCTGATTAGAATGAAAAAGTGGACATTCTTTATGTTACTTATCGCCATCCTACTATTTGGTAGCGTGATAGGTTTCAATTTATTTAAACAACAAAAAATTGCCGAATACATGGCTAATCGTCCTGAAGCTGAATTTCCAGTTACCATAACGGAAGTGGAATCAGTTGATTGGATCCCAGTCATTGCAGCCATTGGTTTTATTGAGCCAAATCAAGGTGTGACACTCACTACCGAAACGAGCGGCGTGATAGATAAAATTTTATTTGAGTCAGGTACACAAGTAAAAGAAGACCAACCTCTCGTACTTTTAGATTCCGCCGTTGAGAAAGCTAACTTAAAAAGTTCGCAAGCTCGTCTTCCTGCAGCAGAAGCAAAATACAAACGTTATAAAGGTCTATACACCAAGGGCTCTATTTCAAAAGAAGCGTACGATGAAGCTGAAGCGAATTACTTCTCTTTATCTGCTGATATTGAAAGCCTAAAAGCTTCTATTGATCGCCGCGAAATCAAAGCGCCATTTGCTGGTGTGGTTGGTATCCGTAATGTGTATTTAGGTCAATATTTACAACCTGGTACTGACATTGTTCGTCTTGAAGACACCAGTGTAATGCGTCTACGTTTTACGGTTCCACAAACCGACATTTCTCGCATTTCGATGGATCAAGAAGTGGATATCTTTGTTGATTCTTACCCAGACTCACCATTTAAAGGCTCAATCACCGCTATCGAACCAGCAGTCAGTGTGCAAAGTGGTTTAATTCAAGTTCAAGCTGATATTCCAAACAGTGATGGCAAGCTTCGCAGCGGCATGTTTGCCCGTGCGAACATTATTTTGCCTAAATTGGAGAACCAAATAACACTACCACAAACTGCTATCACCTTCACGCTATACGGTGACAACGTTTATATTCTAGGCGAAGAAAATGGTGAAACACGCGTTAAGCAAAGCATTGTGAAAGTTGGTGAACGAACAGCAGACATCGCGCACATTCTTGAAGGCGTAAAAGCAGGTGATAAAGTTGTCACATCAGGCCAAGTTCGTTTAAGTAATGGAGTTAAAGTACGCATCGTAGAAAGTGATGCAACCACTCCACCAGCTGAAACACCAATGCTTTAACCGGAGGAATCATGCGCTTTACTGATGTTTTTATAAAACGTCCAGTTTTGGCGGTATCTATCAGCTTTTTGATAGCCTTGCTCGGTTTGCAAGCCATGTTCAAAATGCAGGTCAGTGAATACCCTGAAATGACGAATACGGTAGTAACGGTCACCACCAGTTACTACGGTGCAAGTGCTGACTTGGTTCAAGGCTTTATTACTCAGCCATTGGAGCAAGCTGTCGCACAAGCCGATAATATTGACTATATGACTTCATCTTCCGTATTAGGTAAATCAACTATTACGGTCAATATGAAGCTCAATACTGACCCAAATGCGGCCTTGTCTGACGTATTAGCTAAATCGAACTCGGTTCGTTCTCAGCTACCAAAAGAAGCTGAAGACCCAACCGTAACCATGTCGACCGGCTCAACAACGGCCGTAATGTACATTGGCTTTACCAGTGATGATTTAAAGTCGAGCCAGATTACGGACTACTTGGAACGCGTTGTTAACCCTCAGCTATATGCGGTAAATGGTATTGCCAGTATCGACCTTTATGGCGGTCTGAAATATGCGTTACGTGTATGGCTTGATCCGGAAAAAATGGGCGCATTGAAACTCACTGCAACAGATGTAATGAGTGTACTCAATGCCAACAACTATCAATCAGCAACGGGGCAAGCAACCGGAGAGTTCGTTCTCTACAATGGTAGCGCCAATACTCAAGTATCCAATGTAACTGAGCTTGAAAACCTAGTGGTTAAGTCCAATGATGGCCAAATCACACGTTTAGGTGATATTGCCAAAGTCACATTGGAAAAAAGTCACGATGTTTATCGCGCAACAGCAAATGGTAATGAAGCAGTAGTAGCGGCAATTAACGCGGCACCTAGTGCCAACCCGATTAATATCGCCGCCAGCGTACGGGATATGTTGCCGCACCTACAACGCAACCTTCCAAGCAACATCACCATGAACATCATGTATGACTCAACCATTGCGATTAATGAGTCTATCAATGAAGTTATTAAGACGATTGCGGAAGCCGCTTTGATCGTTTTGGTGGTGATCACGCTATTCTTAGGGTCACTTCGTGCCGTTATCATCCCTATTGTTACTATCCCGCTATCACTTATTGGTGTGGCGATGGTTATGCAAACAATGGGATTTTCGTGGAACCTGATGACTCTGCTTGCCATGGTTCTGGCTATCGGCTTGGTCGTTGATGATGCCATCGTTGTTCTTGAGAACGTTGATCGACACATTAAAGAAGGTGAATCACCGTTTCGTGCTGCCATCATCGGTACACGCGAAATTGCGGTTCCTGTTATTGCGATGACGCTAACCCTAGGCGCGGTATATGCACCGATAGCATTGATGGGCGGTATTACTGGCTCTCTGTTTAAAGAGTTTGCATTAACTCTTGCTGGTTCAGTATTTGTATCAGGCATCATTGCATTAACACTATCGCCAATGATGTGTTCAAAAATGCTTAAAGCAAATGAAAAGCCAAGCAAGTTTGAGAGTACCGTTCATGGTGCATTGGAACGCATGACCAATCGCTACGAGAAAATGCTGCGTGCAGTTCTTGCTCACAGACCGGTTGTCTTAGCATTTGCTGTTATCGTGTTTATGAGTTTACCGCTATTGTTTAAATTCATTCCAAGCGAACTGGCACCTTCTGAAGATAAAGGCGTGGTGATGATGATCGGTACGGGTTCTTCAAACTCGAACCTTGATTACATGCAAAACACCATGAATGACGTCAACAAGATTCTGACAGAACAACCGGAAGTGGCATTTGCGCAGGTATTTACTGGTGTTCCTAATTCCAACCAAGCGTTTGGTATCGCTTCGATGGTTCCATGGAGTGAGCGTGAAGCAAGCCAGGCAGAAGTGACCAATCGCATTGGCGGGTTAGTGACTAACATCCCAGGTATGGCGGTAACTACCTTCCAAATGCCAGAATTACCAGGTGCAGGTTCTGGATTGCCGATTCAGTTTGTTATTACTACACCAAACGCGTTTGAAAGCCTATTTACGGTTGCATCTGATGTACTTGCAGAAACAACGGCAAGCCCGCTCTTTGTTTATTCAAACCTCGATTTAAACTACGATTCGGCAACGATGAAGATTAATATCGATAAAGATAAAGCAGGAGCTTATGGTGTTACCATGCAAGATATCGGTATTACTTTAAGTACTATGATGTCTGATGGCTACGTTAACCGTATCGACTTAAACGGTCGTTCTTATGAGGTAATCCCGCAGGTTGAACGTAAATGGCGTCTGAACCCAGAGTCAATGAACAACTACTATGTTCGTTCAGCAAACGGCGAAGCAGTGCCATTGGGCAGTTTAATCTCGATTGATGTAGTAGCAGAGCCTTTATCACTGCCTCACTTCAACCAGTTGAACTCAGCAACTGTGGGCGCAGTACCATCACCAGGAACTGCTATGGGCGATGCAATTAATTGGTTTGAAAACACCGCACAAACCAAACTGCCTTCAGGCTACAACCATGACTATATGGGTGAAGCTCGTCAATTTGTGACGGAAGGAAGTGCACTGTATGCGACCTTTGGTTTGGCACTGGCGATCATCTTCTTGGTATTGGCGATTCAGTTTGAATCACTCAAAGACCCATTGGTGATCATGGTATCAGTACCGCTTGCTATTTGTGGGGCATTGATTGCTCTTGCATGGGGTGCCGCGACGATGAATATCTACTCTCAGGTCGGTTTGATCACGCTTGTGGGTCTGATTACCAAGCACGGTATTCTTATTTGTGAAGTAGCAAAAGAAGAGCAGCTACATCACAAAAAGTCTCGTATGGAAGCGGTAACGGAAGCGGCGAAAGTGCGTCTTCGTCCAATTCTTATGACAACGGCAGCGATGATCGCAGGTCTAGTCCCATTAATGTACGCAACTGGTGCAGGTGCCGCTCAGCGCTTTAGTATCGGTATCGTTATCGTGGCAGGTCTTGCGATTGGTACAATCTTTACCTTGTTCGTATTGCCTGTTATTTACAGCTACCTAGCAGAAAAACACAAACCATTACCAGTGTTTGTTGAGGATAAAGACCTCGAAAAGCTAGCAAGAGTTGATGAGGCGAAAGCTGCACACCGTCAACTGGCTGAAAATAAGTAACACGATAAAGTTATCATCACATTAAAAAGGTCACTTCAGTGGCCTTTTTCTTATTGCAAATAACGACATTCTTAACACAATTGCTTAGAATGAGTACAAATTGACAGGAGTGTAAGCCACGATGTTTGATCCAAAAAAACTAGAGCAAATTGCCAAACAAATTCACGATTCAATGCCTCAGCCAGTCAAAGACCTCGGCGCAGACGTTGATCAAAAAGTTCGCCAAGTTATCCAAGGTCAGCTAAATAAGCTAGATGTGGTTAGCCGTGAAGAGTTCGATGTACAGACTCAAGTACTGATGCGTACTCGTCAGAAGTTGACTGAAATGGAACAAAAGCTCGCTGAACTTGAAGCGAAACTAACAGCTAAATAATACCGTTTTTAGCGTGTCCGACGACCAAAGGTCAACACATCGCGCACATAAAAAAGGCTTGGTCAACGGCGACCAAGCCTTTTGTTTATGTTGTATTTACTTTTGTATTTATCGACCCCTATCTGTATGGGGTTCTATCAACTGTATATTTTAAGCTACAAACTTAGCAATTAGCCGCCAACCGCGATACGCTGCATATCAGTCATGTATCCACGCAACTCTTCGCCAATGTACTCTACAGGGTGGTTACGAATAACGTCATTCACTTCAATTAAGGTTGCGTTGTCAACTTGGTTAGAAGTTTCACCCAGGCCTTTACCAATCACATCAGTACCCACTTTAGGCATGAACTTCTCACGTAGAAGCGGCGTTGCTACGTTGGCAAATAGGTAGTTGCCGTACTCTGCTGTATCCGAGATAACCACGTTCATTTCGTATAGGCGCTTACGTGCAACTGTGTTAGCAATCAATGGTAGTTCATGTAGTGATTCATAGTACGCTGACTCATCAACAATACCTGATGCTGTCATTGCTTCAAATGCAAGCTCAACACCAGCGCGAACCATAGCAACCATTAGGATACCGTTGTCGAAATATTCCTGCTCAGAGATTTGAACGTCTGAATCTGGGTAGTTTTCAAAAGCGGTTTCGCCTGTTTCTGCACGCCAACCTAGTAGGTTTGCATCGTCATTCGCCCAGTCAGCCATCATTGTGCTTGAGAAGTGGCCAGAGATAATGTCATCCATGTGTTTGTTGTACAGTGGGCGCATTAATTCTTTTAGCTCTTCAGACAATTCAAACGCTTTAACTTTCGCAGGGTTTGAAAGGCGATCCATCATGTGAGTGATGCCACCAAACTTAAGTGCTTCAGTAATGGTTTCCCAACCAAATTGTAGCAATTTACCGGCATAACCTGGGTCAATACCTTCGGCAACCATCTTTTCGTAACATACGATTGAACCCGCTTGAAGCATGCCACATAGAATTGTTTGCTCACCCATTAGGTCTGATTTAACTTCCGCAACGAAAGAAGACTCTAGACAGCCAGCGCGATGGCCACCAGTACCTGCTGCCCATGCTTTCGCGATATCCCAACCCTCACCTTGAGGGTCGTTTTCTGGGTGAACGGCAATCAATGTTGGTACACCAAAACCACGCTTATATTCTTCACGAACTTCAGTACCTGGACATTTAGGGGCAACCATTACCACCGTGATGTCTTGACGGATCTGCATGCCTTCTTCAACGACGTTAAAACCGTGAGAGTAACCAAGTGCCGCGCCTTTTTTCATCAACGGCATCACTGTTTCAACCACATTGCTGTGTTGCTTGTCTGGCGTTAGGTTAATAACGAGATCAGCTTGAGGGATAAGCGTTTCGTAGCTACCTACTTCAAAACCATTTTCTTTTGCATTCTTGTAAGATTGACGCTGTTCATCGATCGCCGCTTGACGAAGGGCGTACGCCACATCCAACCCAGAATCACGCATGTTCAGACCTTGGTTAAGGCCTTGCGCACCACAGCCAACAATAACGACTTTCTTGCCTTTTAGGTAATCGGCTTCACTTTCAAACTCCGAGCGATCCATAAAACGGCAGCGACCAAGTTGGTCTAGTTGTTGGCGTAGGTTTAAGGTATTGAAATAGTTAGCCATACTGGGCTCTCCTTTAAAGAATTGGTTCCATCAGGTCGGCCTCTGTGAGCCGAATAACCCCATACTAAAGCAGACATTAAGTTGCTTAAAGTGATATATTCACAATTAGTTATTGCAATTAATGCAACATCATGTGACCTATTTATGAACATTAAAAACCTACAGATGTTTATTCATCTGTGTGATAGTAAAAATTTCAGCAAGACTGCGGCAGCGATGCACATGAGCCCTTCAGCGCTTAGTCGTCAGATCCAAAAATTGGAAGACGAGACTGGGCAAATACTGTTTGTGCGTGACAATCGCAGCGTTGAGCTGACACCAGCGGGTAATAAGCTGGCCCCTGTTGCGTTAAAAATCATTGCTGAGTGGCAGCAATACAACGCCAAAATTAAGAATCAAGACCATGAATTACAAGGTGAAATTCGCCTGTTTTGCTCGGTAACCGCAAGCTATAGCCACTTACCCGAATTGCTGTCTGATTTTCGGGTGCGTCATCCATATATTGAATTTAAGCTCTCGACTGGTGACCCCGCTCAAGCGATTGATAAAATTTTGAATGATGAAGCCGATATCGCCATTTCTGCACTCCCCGATCAATTGCCAGCTCGCATCGAGTTTGAAACCATCAGTGAGATTCCTTTATCAGTAATCGCTCCGGTTGGCATTAGCAGTTTTATCGAACAACTACAAAGTGACAACCCCGATTGGTCGTTAATCCCTTTCATTGTTCCAGAAGCAGGAACAGCAAGAGACCGAGCCAATACGTGGTTTAAGAAGATGAAAATAAAACCTAATATTTATGCGCAGATCTCTGGGCATGAGGCTATTGTCAGTATGGTGGCATTAGGCTGTGGTGTGGGTATTGCACCAGATGTGGTGATCAACAACAGCCCTGTGCGGGATAAGATTCAACGCCTCAAATTAGCACCGATAAAACCTTTTCAGTTGGGCGTTTGTTGTAAACGCTCTCAATTAGATAATCCATTGGTCAAAGCGCTGTGGGATGTCGCAGCCAACAAGTACATCACCCCATAAACAGAAAAGCCACTGATTTCTCAGTGGCTATATTGATTCAATTTATTGGTTAAATAACGCGAGAGAATTGCTGCTGACGTGCTCGGTTTCGTAGGTATTTGTCAAAACACATACAGATATTACGGATCAGCAGCCGACCACGTAAGGTAACACGAATTTGGCTCTCATCGACCTCAACTAACTGATCATCAATGAAGGTTTGCAGTAATTCGAGATCTTGCTTGAAGTAGCGATCAAACGAGATGTTAAATTGTGCTTCGATTGCTGTTTTATCCAGCTTGAAATTACAGATTAGCTGCTTAATCACTTCACGACGCAGTAAGTCATCACTATCAAGCGCAACCCCTTTCCACAATGCGTGACGCAGTTCATTCACTTGCGCATAGTATTTTTTCAGTTCTTTTTGGTTCTGTGCGTACGCGTCACCAATCATCGAAATTGCCGATACACCAAAACCAACTAAGTCACAGTCACCTTGGGTGGTATAACCTTGGAAATTGCGGTGTAAAATACCGTTACGCTGCGCCATTGCCAATTCGTCATCTGGCAGAGCAAAGTGATCCATACCAATAAATTGGTAACCAGCCCCAGTCAGAGTCGCAATAGTATCTTGTAAAATCGCCAACTTCTCTTGTGACGCAGGCAAGTCTTCATCTTTGATTTTTCGCTGCGCTGCAAACAGTTGCGGCATATGCGCATAATTAAAGACCGACAATCGACCCGGTTTCATCTCAAGTACTTGAGCAAGGGTCTGAGAAAAGGTTTCTTTGGTCTGTTTTGGTAAACCGTAAATCAAGTCAAGGTTGGTGGAACGAAAACCCAGTTGTTTAGCACGTTCAACCATAGCAATAATGAACGCTTCATCTTGCTCGCGGTTAACCAGTTTCTGAACTTCTTTATTAAAATCCTGAACGCCGATACTCAGACGATTAAAGCCTTCACTACGCAGGTGATCAAGCATGCTCAGTTCAATTTCACGCGGGTCAACTTCGATACTGATTTCTGCATCATTTTCAAACCGAAATTCACCACGTAAAATAGCCATCAGTCGGCTAATTTGCAGCTCCGTTAGAAATGTTGGCGTACCACCGCCAAAATGCAGTTGAGTCACTCGTCGCGACTGTAACAGTGACGCTCGCTGACGAATTTCATGTTCGAGAACATCTAAATATTCATCGGCTTTGTGTGAATGACGAGTGATAACTTTGTTACATCCACAGTAGTAACAAAGCTTATGACAAAACGGGATATGAATATAAAGCGAAAGCGGCCTATCAGGGTACTGAGTACACGCCATATCATAATCTGCGACCGTGAATGCCTCATGGAATTCAAGCGCTGTTGGATAAGAGGTATAGCGAGGACCTGAGTAGTTGTACTTATCTAAAACAGCTTGATCCCATACGATCTGCTGACTGGGTACGACTTGCGAAGACATGCTTTTGCTTTCCGTTTGAAACTTTGACTGGTTATTTTGCCACACGACCATGATGTACGTCGGGTAGCAAAACGAAATTTGTGTAGAAATGTTCGAAACTGCTAGCGTGATCACTCACTCAAAAAAGCTAGAGCCAAACTTACACCATTTGAATAGTGATTTGATTATTCAGTGGTGCGATGCGTGTTTGCAACGCTTTCAATTCTTCAACAATCGCATCGGTTAAACGGCCTTCTGCTTTCTGGCGAGCCAAATTCTGCTTCATCCGCTCTTGCTTAGGAAGCTGCTGGCGCTCTTCTCCACGCGGCATATCTTTTACGATATGGTAAAGCTCTGAAATAGCAGGATACACGCTATCAAAATCGATGCGTTGCTCACCTTGGACATAATCCATGATGCAGTATACGCGAATGCTGATCTCAGAGAGATCGCATTGGCCTTGAATACCCGCCATGCATAGCGTATTGACGCTATCAAAAATATTCGCATTACGCTTTTCAATAGCCAATGTTTGGTGTTGAAGCTGCAAATCCTTTTGCTTTTTCAGTTGCAGCAGAAGGTAACCAGCGTAAGACGCTAAGCTGAGAATAATGACTCCACCAGCAATGGCTAACAAGGTTACATTCATCGCAATCTTTATCCTTTTAAGTCGTTGAGATCGAAGTCTTCGAAATCTGACAGTAAGTCATCATCAGAGCGTGAAGCTTTTGCCTTTGTTACAGGTTCTAATGCTTCGTCTTCTTCTTGATCTTCTTCGTAAATGCCAAGCTGCTTCATTAACGCTTCAATGCGATCAAGCTTCTCGTCTACGTATTTTTGTAGACCAGCGCCTAGATTCTCACCACTATCGATACGATCAAGCAAGATATTCAACTGCGCATCGTTTTCTAGCATTTCCAGCTCTTGTGCTGCTGACAATCGACGCTCTTGTTTGGTCTGCTTTTTAACTGGCTCAACAATCAGCGGGACTTTCTTTTTGCTACCTAAACGAGGGTCGCGTGCTTGCGCTGCTGCGCGCTGTTTTTGCTCAGAACCATCTGAATGTCGGCTGCCCGCTTTAAGACCTTTCTTTTTCTTCAGTCTTTTACGTAGACGTCCTTCAACATCAGCTTCACTGCGGTTACGCGTTACAATCACGTCAGCATCAATGGCTGAACCAGGCTTTCTGGATTTCTTATTACGGCTCATTACTGGGGTTTCCTCAGTAAAATTACATCATTACCAATAAATTCAAGTTCAAGCTCATCCCGCTTGGCCAAGTACTGGAAGGTTTCACGGCTAAAAAATATCACATGTGTGAGATCATTTTTGTAGTGCCATCCAGCAAACGCGTCTACGTCTTTGACTAGCTTGGTCATTAACCCAATCCAGCCACCCGGCTTAACTAAATTTAACCATTGCTGCCAAACTTGGTGCGGCTCATGTAAATGCTCGATCACTTCAGTGGCAGTCATAAAATCATAGGTCGTTTGCAATACCTTTTCATCTGGATGAAAGAAGATATCGTATAACGCCATATTGTGCCCCGCTTCTTGCAACATAATCGATAATGTTGGACCGGGACCACAACCAAAATCTAACCCATTTGATGCAGGTTTAATCCTTTCTAACATTGGCTCACACACGCGTGATAAAAAGCGGCGGTAACCCATATCTTGTGGGTTATTGTTATGCAGATCATAAAATGCTTTTTCAGCTTTCGCGTCAAGGCGATGATCAGGATTGACGAACACTAGCGCACATTGTTGGCACTGGAGATAAGCGCGAGCCTTATCTTCAAAGTATGGAACAATTTGTTCACTAAAACATAATGGGCAAGTGTGCATACTGACATCCTCAAACAGGGATGCGCAACATACCAGAAACTGGCATTAGAGTGGAGAGTCACCGAGCATTTTTTCATCAGCTAAGTGAAAAAAGATAAAAAAAGCGATAGGTCACCCTATCGCTCTCTAAAATGTGTCACCTAAGGTGACGAAACTGTGTTGCACTCATCGCGTGCACAATATTCCTTTTGTTCTTGGTGCTTTCCATGCAAAAGGTGTTGTTTTTCATCTTCCTGATGAATTTTGTCTATCCTACTGACATCCTGCCACTGGGCTTATCCCAAGCCTGATCCTTTTCCCTGTCCGAACCTTTAGACGAGTCGACCATCCTTATCGCGCAAGCTCCCTTGCTTACGCTAATCCTTATTCCTAAAAGCAGCATCCTTTGCCTACTCCTTGGAGACCACCTTGGTCTGAATTCCTTTACCAGCGTCTTGCCGATGTGGTTACTTTACTCGACAGCACATTTGACTCAACGTCAATTGAGCTATTTTTACACTCATTTTCAAAGTAACTATCCAGCTATCCATAAATTCAATAGCTTATAGAGTGACCATCATCGATTGCGCCATCAAGTATGGTCGATCTCTTACACAACAATGGGTAAGTTATCCGCTCGTGGTAAAAAACAGCCGGTGATCAAGCTCACAAAAGAAAACGCCCCAGCATAATACTAGGGCGTTTTCATAAAACTTTGCTCGAACGATGTAGGGATTAGTGCAGGCCACCAACGTATTTAGACAAAATTTCGATATCAGCATCGGTTAGCTTTTTAGCTACATCTTGCATCATGCCGTTCATGTCATTGTTACGTGAACCTTCACGAAATTTTTGCAGCTGAGCTTTGATGTAGTCAGCATGCTGACCAGAAATTTTAGGGAAACCTGAAAGCTCAGTGCCATTACCTCGCGGACCATGACAAGCAATACATGCGGTCAAACCACGCTCTGCATCACCGCCGCTATACAATGCTTTACCAGTCTTAACGACATCTTCAGGCGTTGAGTTGGCTGAAATAGGTAAAGAGGCGAAATAAGCCGAAAGATCCGAAATATCTTCATCACTAAGCGGCATAGCCATACCACTCATGACCGGATCATAACGACCTTGCTTGCCACCGCTGGTCATACCAAGTCGCAATTCAATTAACTGCTTCTCCATATATTTAGCGTGTTGACCTGCAAGTTTAGGATAGGTAGTAATTAAACTGTTACCGTCAGCACCGTGACAGGCAACACATGTTTGAGATTTTGCTTTACCAGCTTCGATGCTGCCTTGGGCCCACACTGAGCAGCTGGCTAAAAGACTCAAGATTAGCGCTAATTTCTTCATGACATTCCATTTATAATTATCAAGCTTCCAGTACCACCAGACAGTTGCTACTCACTCTCAGTGGCGACTCATGGTACAATAGGCGACCTTATGCCGAGCACGGTTATTTTACACAATTTCACAAAAAAGTAATCAATCGACTACACAAAGTCGAGATGGAGTTAACAGTGAGCGTAAAAATTCATTATCAAAACACGCATTTCATTACCAGTGCGCCTGACATTCGTCATCTACCTGATGACGAAGGAATAGAAATTGCGTTTGCAGGACGCTCCAACGCAGGTAAGTCAAGCTCGCTTAACCGCCTGACGAATCAAAAGAGCTTGGCGAAAACCAGTAAAACACCTGGTCGTACCCAACTAATCAACCTATTTAAGGTGATGGACGGTTGCCACATCGTTGATTTACCGGGTTATGGCTTTGCTCAAGTTCCTTTAGAAATGAAGAAAAAATGGCAGAAGTCGCTCGGAGAATACCTACAAAAACGTCGCTGTTTGAAAGGGTTGGTGGTACTGATGGACATTCGCCACCCGATGAAAGATCTCGATCAGCAGCTTATTTACTGGGCAGTCGACTGTAACATTCCCGTACAAGTACTACTGACCAAAGCTGATAAGCTAAAAAGTGGTGCTCGCAAGGCTCAAGTGTTAAAAATTCGTGAAGATGCGCGAGCGTTTGGCGGTGATGTGAGTGTTGATGCTTTTTCTTCACTCAAAGGACTCGGAGTCGATATCCTACGCAATAAACTGGACACTTGGTTTGCACCAGCGTTAGCACATTTAGACGCAGAGCAAGCCGATGAAGAGTTAACAGAAACAACCTCTATCGACGATTCTCAACCCGAGTAATTCCATGTCGATAGATAATCTAGCCCTGCCATTTTGTTTGGTGGGGCTTTTTTTGGGCGACGGATATTGAACCCTAACAGATTGCGGCAAAGGTTTATGTGCAGCAAAAGAGAAGTGATAAAAACAAAAATCCCCACCATCCTGGTGGGGCAACGGGAGAGAAAAATTAATCGTTATTCTTATGCGTTAAGCATTCCCTAATCCGCGCTCTTTTTCAATAGCTTAGCGTCTATATTTTCCTGCTCTATAAAAGCGAAAATAAATCACAACTCATTGAATAAAAGACAAAAAAACCGAAACACATCTCTAGAAGCAACTTGATTTTCTAGTAGAAATAATAAAAATGTGATTGATGATTTCTTACAAAATCGTGTGTTACACACAAAATAGAGATAAGCCAAAATAAAGAAAATAACGTGACTGAAAATAGAATGGGATCGCTGAATTGATTTTTGTTTCGCCCAATAAAAAACGCCCCAGTCAAATACTGACTGGGGCGGCTGAATCAGCCTAATCCAATAACGTGAAACAAAAGGTCTGAAAGATAGAACATCTTACCTCTGTACCCTACGAGAGTTAATGTACAACAAGTGGTCAGAAATGGGAAACTTTTTTGTAGTTTTTTTTCACTAAATATTTCTTAAACAACAGAACACATAAAATGCACCATTCTTATTTCATGATAAAAAAAAGCCAGCATTTGTGTGCTGGCTCATATAAATCAGGGTGTTTAGTGTAAAAAACGATTAATGTGCCTGATCCCAGTTATCTCCATGACCAGTATCAGCCACTAATGGCACTTTAAGATCCGCTGCAGATTCCATCAATTGTTGTACTTTACTTTCAATTTCGGCTAAAGCTGTCTCTTGAACTTCAAATACTAATTCATCGTGTACTTGCATCAATAGCTTAACTCGTCCTTGTCCATGCTCTTCAATCCATGCATCGACCAACAACATCGCTTTTTTGATAATGTCGGCAGCAGTACCTTGCATCGGCGCATTGATCGCCGCACGTTCAGCCGCTTTACGACGCATCCCATTACGAGATTTAATTTCAGGTAAATACAAACGACGTCCCAGCAAGGTTTCAACATATCCCAACTCACTTGCCGTTGAGCGAGTATCTTCCATGTACTGCATTACACCAGGATAACGTTCAAAGTATTTATCCATATACCCTTGCGCTTCACCGCGTGGAATACCAAGCTGTTTGGCTAGCCCGAATGCACTCATTCCATAAATGAGACCGAAGTTAACCGCTTTAGCTCGGCGACGCTGTTCGCTACTCACCTGATCAATACTGACCCCAAGAATCTCGGCAGCGGTAGCGGCATGGATATCTTTTCCTTGTTGGAAGGCTTCAAGCAGTGCTTTATCACCAGACAAATGCGCCATAATACGTAATTCAATCTGCGAGTAGTCGACAGCCATGATTTTCCAGCCATGAGGTGCAACAAATGCTTGGCGAATACGGCGTCCCTCTTCATTACGAATAGGAATATTTTGTAAGTTCGGATCGGTCGACGACAAACGGCCCGTCGCAGTCACAGCCTGATGATAAGAAGTATGCACTCGCCCTGTGGTTGGGTTAATCATCTTCGGCAGTTTATCGGTGTAGGTGGATTTCAGTTTGGCTAAACCACGATGCTCAATAATCACTTTCGGCAATGGGTAATCAAGCGCTAACTCTTGCAGTACTTCTTCATTCGTTGACGGAGCGCCGGTTGGCGTTTTCTTGATAACAGGCAAACCCATTTGCTCAAACAGAATGGTTTGTAACTGTTTTGGTGAGCTGAGATTAAAAGGCTGGCCAGCAATCTCAAACGCTTTTTGCTCAAGCTCCTCTAAGCGAGCGGCTATTTCGTGTGATTGAGCGCTAAGCAGCATATCGTCAATCATCACTCCGGTACGCTCAATACGCGATAAAACTGGCACTAGCGGCACTTCAATTTGCTGATAAACGCTGTTCAGTTTTTCATCTTGCTCGATATAGCCCATCAAACGATGGTGGAGCCGCAAAGTAACATCGGCATCTTCCGCAGCATAAGGCGCTGCTTGTTCTAGATCGATTTGGTTGAACGTCAGTTGGTTTTTGCCTTTACCTGCAACTTGCTCGAATGAGATGCAGCTATGCTGTAAAAACCTCAATGCTAGGCTGTCCATATCATGTTTGCCACCTACGCTGTTATAAACGTAAGAAGCCAGCATAGTGTCGTGTTTAATGCCTTTCATCTCAATATCGTAGCGTGCCAATACACTCGCATCGTACTTGAGGTTTTGCCCTACTTTGGCTTGGTTATCATCTTCTAGAATCGGTTTGAGTTGTGATAAGACCCAGTCTCGATCAAGCTGTTGCGGTGCATCTAAGTAATCATGAGCCACAGGAACGTACGCGGCAACGCCTTCCTCTGTCGCAAATGAAACACCGACTAAATTTGCTACCATGTAATCTAGGCTGTCGGTTTCCGTATCAAAAGCAAATACGTCGGCCGCTTTCAACTTATCTAACCATTCGCTAAATGTTTTTTCATCTAAAATAGTTTGGTACTGACTGCGGTCAATCGTCACCGCTGAACTATCAACCTCTGAAGCTGAACTGGATGAAGAAGGTGGTGTACTGCCCGACTTTTCATCCGCTTCGATGACGCCAGTGCCACCGTCAAGCAACTCGGTTAACCAAGACTTAAAAGTTAGCTGCCCGTACAGTTTGATTAGTTCATCAATATTCGGCTGAGTTTTCAGCAATGCTTCTGGTTTTTCTTCCAATTCAACATCAAGTTTGATGGTCGCTAACTGATAAGAAAGGAACGCATTCTCACGATTATCAGCCAGTTTTTGCGCCATGGTCTTAGAACCACGGAAACCTAATGGGGCTATCTTATCTAAATTGTCATAGATCTGTTCAAGACTGCCGATACCTTGTAGCAAAGCCAAAGCGGTTTTTTCACCAACGCCCGGAACACCGGGAATGTTATCCACTTTATCGCCCATCAGAGCCAAATAGTCGATAATAAGTTCTGGTGGAATACCAAACTTTTCAATCACCCCTTCTCGATCAAGTACTAGATTGGTCATGGTGTTGATCAACGTAATATTGTCATCTACCAATTGCGCCATGTCTTTATCGCCAGTACTTATTAAGACGGGCATACCCACTTTGGAGGCTTGAGATGCTAGCGTGCCGATTACGTCATCAGCTTCCACACCTTCAATAGATATAAGGGGTAAACCCATGGCTCGAATTACGTTATGTAATGGCTCTATTTGACAACGCAAATCATCCGGCATTGGTGGTCGGTTAGCTTTATATTGTGGATACATCTCATCACGGAAGGTTTTCCCCTTCGCATCAAAAATAACCACCATGCGCTCAGAAGAAAACTGGCGCATCATGCTTCGCAGCATATTAACCACACCATATACGGCATTAGTTGGGATTTCACCATTACTCATGGTGCCAGGGTAGGCATGAAATGCACGGTAAAGGTATGAAGAACCATCAATTAGAATGAACGGGTTATCTGGTATACGAGCCATTGTCTTTTGCTATCCAAGGAGAATACAGAATGTAATGACTAAGGATGCCATGACTGCCCAGAGGTTTCCACGCCAACACACGCCTAGCTTCGAAAGATTTTGCTTATTTGCCCTGTAGCGCACAAGCCAATCTGTGGATAACTCTGTTCATAATTTTTATCCACACGTTATCAATATGCACATAAACACCAAAAAGACACACTTAAATCATTGTATTTAAAACACAAAAACAAAGATCGAACAATGTCGCCATGATCTTTTTACGATCATCCATTGTGGAAAAGACTACCGCTGCCCTTTTAGACACCCACTAGGAATCACTTGATCGTTTAGATATAAAAAAAGCGACACCCGAAGATGTCGCCTAGCAGAAAAAGTCAAAACTAAGTGAAGTCACTCATTCAGTTTTGCTATAAAGCTATAAATTACACTGGAAGCAATGTGAGCAATGTCGTGTCAAAAAGAAGCGGTGCAAGTTCATTAGCAATTTGTCTCGTCACTATTAACACCGAATCGTTGGTGAATCGTAAACTTGACGTCCTTGTGAACTCTCCTCGTCCCTAAGACAAAGTTAATAATAATGATTCTCATTTAATTATCAAGTTTAAATGAGAAAAAATATCATTTATTTTTTATACCGGCACAAACACAATGATAGTCTCAATAGAGAAAAGGAATATTTATCTTATTTTTCATGAGGTTAATAAAATTCAATGCAGGAATTTTCAGGAAATAAAAAAGCTGACCTATACCCAAACAACTTAGAGTAGGAAGGGGATAAAGTCAGCCTAGAAAAGTATGGTCAATATTATTCAGCGTCAGTCTGTAGATACTGCGCTGGCTTTGCGTTTTCTTCGGCTAGCCATTGCGCGACATCTTTTGCAAAGTACGTCAAAATGCCATCAGCACCAGCACGCTTAAAGCACAACAATGATTCCATGACCGTTTCACGCTCTTTCAGCCAACCGTTTAGAATAGCGGCTTTGTGCATCGCATATTCACCAGAGACTTGATAAGCAAAGGTTGGAACTTGTAGTTCAGATTTCACGCGACGAACAATATCAAGGTATGGCATGCCAGGCTTAACCATTACCATATCTGCACCTTCGTTGATGTCCATCGCAACTTCTTGAATAGCTTCATCGCTATTGGCTGGATCCATCTGGTAGTTTTTCTTATCACCACCTTTAAGATTCGCGGTTGAACCAACCGCATCACGAAATGGCCCGTAATAACATGAAGCATATTTTGCAGAGTAAGCCATGATTTGGGTGTGAATAAACCCGGCTTCTTCTAGAGCTTGACGAATCTTACCAATACGGCCGTCCATCATGTCGGATGGCGCAACCACATCAGCTCCAGCCTCAGCATGCGATAAAGCTTGTTTGATCAGCACTTCCGTCGTTTCATCATTCATCACATAACCCGTTTCATCGATGATGCCGTCTTGACCATGAGTGGTGAATGGATCAAGCGCAACATCGGTGATCACACCAATTTGTGGAACATGCTCTTTCAGTAGACGAACCGCACGTTGCACCAAACCGTCTGGATTATAAGCCTCTGCTGCACATAAGCTTTTTGCATCTTGGTTAACGACAGGAAAAAGCGCGATCGCAGGTACACCAAGGTTTGCTAAATGCAGGGCTTCTTCCAACATTAAATCAATAGAGAGGCGTTCAATACCTGGCATTGACTCCACAGGCTCACGACGATCTTTCCCCATTAGAATGAACATTGGGTAAATCAGATCGTTAACCGATAACTGATTCTCAGCCATTAGGCGACGGCTGAAATCATGCTTGCGTAGACGACGCATACGACGCCCTGGGAACTGACCTTGAATGGATACTGACACTCTATTCTCCTTGTTTTTTCGCAGTCAAAGAAAGCGATCTTTCTTTGGCACCGCTGTTGATCAAGTGTGGCGAAATCATATCACTCTCGCTTTGTGACGCTAGCGGCAATCTACAAAAATCAGAAAAATGATCTCAGGCTCACACTTACGTATACTCTCAGAATATTTCTTATTGATAGAGACAGACCATGATTGATACCCATGCCCATATTTATGCTGCTGAATTTGATCACGATCGAGATGAAGTCGTGCAACGCGCTAAAACACAAGGGATTGAAAAAATACTGCTACCAAATATCAATCTCGACTCTATCCAACCGATGCTAGCAACCGAAGCGGCCTACCCTGACATTTGTCATTCAATGATGGGGCTTCACCCTTGCTATGTCGATGAAAATGTCGCACAAACGCTGACTGTGATTGAGTCATGGTTTGACAAACACCCTTTTATCGCCGTGGGAGAAATCGGTATCGATTTATACTGGGATAAAACCTTCAAAGCTCAACAAGAGAAGGCCTTTATCACCCAGCTCAACTGGGCCAAAGAGCGTGATTTACCTGTCGTAATTCATACCCGTGATTCAATCAACGAAACTTTACAGTTACTCACCAAAGAACAAGATGGATCACTAGCGGGTGTATTTCATTGCTTTGGCGGTAGCATTGAAGAGGCAAAGGCAATTAACGATTTAGGATTCCACCTTGGCCTTGGAGGAGTCTCTACCTTCAAAAATGGTGGAATGGATGTGGTGATTCCACAGTTAAATTTACAGTGGGTGATACTTGAGACCGACTGCCCTTATCTGGCACCCGTTCCACACCGAGGGAAACGTAATGAGCCCGCTTACACGCAGTTAGTCGCTCAGCGTGTCGCACAGTTAACCGATAGGTCGTTGGATGAAATTCAAACCATTACCAATCTAAACGCAAACTCATTATTTGCTATTTAAATAATCTATGAGATAAAAAAGCGGCAAATCTGCCGCTTTTTTTTATTCAACGATATGCTTTCTTTTTTATTGTTGCTCTTCATCACTCTCTTTACGCACATAAAAACGTGCAAAGAATAATCCAACTTCAAACAACAAACACATTGGTATCGCAAGTAAGGTTTGTGACACTAAGTCTGGTGGCGTCAGAAGCATGCCGACGACAAATGCTCCAACAATAATATAAGGGCGTTTTTCACCTAAAGTCTTAGGATCAGTCGCACCAGTCCAACACAATAAAATAATGGCAACGGGTACTTCAAAGGCAATACCAAAGGCTAAAAAGAGCGCTAAAACGAAATCAAGATAACTCGAAATATCCGTCGCAAATTCAACTCCCCCTAAAGATATCGCGGTAAAAAACCCAAACACCAACGGAAACACAACAAAATAGGCAAAAGCGACGCCACAGTAAAACAACAGTGAACTGGAAAACATCAAAGGCATCACTAAGCGGCGCTCATGCTTATACAAGCCTGGAGCAACAAACGCCCAAACTTGATACAAGATAAATGGCACCGCAATGAATACTGAGGCAATCAAGGTTAATTTTAAGGGGGTAAAAAACGGCGATGCAACATCGGTAGCAATCATGGTTGCCCCTTCGGGCAAACGCTCTACCAACGGTTTAGAGACAAAATCATAGATATCGCTCGAAAAATACACCAAGCCGATAAAAATAACGATCACGGCGGCAATCGCTCGCAATAACCGGTCTCGTAATTCCAACAAATGGCTAATTAAAGGCTGCGTCTGCTCAGCAGAAGACATATCGAACCTCATATAAATAGATCAAAAGAGGAGCTACAGCCGCAGCAGTAACTCCTCCAATAGAGACTAATCGGCTTTCTTATCTGCCGTTGCTGGCTGCGAATCCGTTGAAGAAGGAGTGGCTTCAACGATATCTTCACTACGTTCTGATGCTACATCTGAAGGTGATGGATTCGCATAAGGTCGCTGAACATCTTGCGCAGCTTGTTTTAACTGCTCCACTGAAGACTTAAGTTCTGGAGATAAATCTTCCATCCCCATTTGCTCAGCTTTACGCAAGTTATCTTGCAGTTCTTGAACTTTAAGCTCGTGTGCTAATTCATCTTTCACACTGTTTGCCATGTTCTTTGCAGTACTGACAAATTTAGCCACGCTGCGAATCGCATGAGGCAAACGTTCAGGCCCAAGAACCACCAGCGCAACAACAGATATTAATACCAGTTCCCAGAAACCGATATCAAACACGTGTTATGCCTGCTCTTTATCTTTTTTAGTTTCAGCAGTCGCTTCCGTTTTCTGCTGATCTAAGTTTTTCGGTTCAAAGTCTGCATCTTTTTTCGCAGGTTCATCTTCACTCATCGCTTTTTTAAAGCCTTTAACTGCACCGCCTAAATCACCGCCAATGCCGCGTAATTTTTTCGTTCCAAATAGCAATACAACAATTACCGCAATGATAAGAAGTTGCCAGATACTGATACCGCCCATTTTCTTTACCTCGGGGATTTTTTAAACAAAATAACAATTGTTAGAGCTTACCGCTTATTAACGATAAGCTCGCCAGCTAAACAGCCAAAATGTGATACCCACAAGCCCTACTGTCAGTGACAATGGCTGATAAATACTGTTGACTAATATTGCCGAGCATACGATTAAAGTGGCACCAATGCCAAATAAAAACTTCCCGGTCGCCTGTTGACGCTTAGTGTCACAGTAACCCTGATAAAACTGATCCATTCGTTGGTTCATTGCTTTAGCTTGTCTGAGGCTATCGTAAAGAAGCTCAGGCAATTCTGGTAATTTTTCGACCCAAAATGGTGCTCGGTCTTTCAGCGCATTAATTAACGCTTGTGGTCCAACTTGATTCATCATCCATTTTTCTAAAAATGGTTTCGCTGTTTGCCACAAATCTAACTGCGGGTAGAGTTGCCGTCCTAACCCTTCAACATACAACAAGGTTTTTTGCAGTAGCACCAACTGCGGTTGCACTTCCATATTGAAACGACGAGCTGTGTTAAATAGGTTTAGCAACACATGGCCAAATGAAATTTCGCATAGTGGTTTGGCAAAAATTGGCTCGCACACAATGCGAATCGCAAATTCAAATTCATCAATGTTGGTTTCACGTGGAACCCATCCTGAATCAACATGCAATTGTGCAACCCGGCGATAGTCGCGGTTAAAAAAGGCAAGAAAATTCTCAGCTAAGTAACGTTTATCTTCACTATTTAACGTACCAACAATGCCACAATCTAACCCTATCCACTGTGGGTTTTCTGGGTTTTCTGGGTTGACGAACACATTACCAGGGTGCATATCTGCATGAAAGAAACTGTCGCGGAAAACTTGAGTGAAAAATACGCTCACGCCACGTTCCGCCAAAAGTTTCATATTAGTGCCATTGGCTTGTAACCCTGCAATGTCTGAAACCTGGATGCCGTATATTCGCTCAGAAACCATGACAGTTTTATTACTAAAGTCAGGAATAATTTCTGGTACGTATAATTCTTCGCTATTTTCAAAGTTGCGACGCAGTTGAATGGCATTGGCTGCCTCACGACGTAGGTCGAGTTCATCACGAAGGGTTTTGTCGTACTCACGTACAACTTCAACAGGCTTGAGTCGTCGAGCTTCCGGTAGGGCTTTGGCGACAATGCGTGCCATGCGGTACATAAGTTTGATATCTGCATCAATGACAGGCTGAATATCAGGGCGAATCACTTTTAGTACGATTTCCCGCCCTGAAGATTTAAGTTTTGCCGTATGCACTTGCGCAATTGAAGCGGAAGCGAGTGGCTCAATATCAAAATCATCAAACCAAGTTTCAAGGCTGCCACCCAGCGCTTTTTCCATCTGAAGTTTCGCTAACGCGCCATCAAAAGGTGCCACTTTATCTTGTAATAGCGCGAGCTGATCTGCGATATGCGGAGGAAAAAGATCGCGCCGCGTAGACATCATCTGTCCAAACTTAATCCATACAGGGCCAAGCTCTTGTAATGCTAAGCGCAATCGCTCACCTAATGGTTTATCAGGATGGCGATTTTTTATCCAGAACAGCCCTTTACGTGCCAGTATCGGAGCTTTCGTTAACTGATGTTCTGGCAAGAGTTCATCTAGGCCATATTCCAGCTGAACTTGAATGATTCGGTATAAACGCTTCCATTCAGTTGGGGTCATACTTGCTCCAACAGTTGTTGAATTTTTACTTCTATACGAGCGGCCTGACTTTTTATGTCATCCACTTGATCACAAAAATAAGCCACTTCTAACGAACCAGGAAATAAACGCCACTCTTCGGTCAAAACTTGAGCCATATGGTTTTGGTGTTTAGAGACTTGCGCTTGTAATAACTGCCCCGCACTTTTCATACCTTGAACCAAAGTATGAGCAACCACATCCCCAGTGATACGCGACAACCACTCTTCGACATCAGGTTTACAATCAGTCATGAGCTGCGCAAATTTTTGCGCCAATTGGATATCGCCTTCTAACACCAATTTATCTTGCTTGATCAACTGGGTGATATTGGCTTGTTCGCGCAATTGTGGCAAAACAGACAAATTGAGAGAGAGGTAGCAGTCAGGCTTGCCTTCATAGTCAGCTAAAACATCAATTTGCTGACTAAAAATGAAGGTCAACGTTTTATTAAGTTCTTTGAGATTAACTTGGATCACTTGCCCTTTAAGGCGTGATAAACGACGACCCAGTTGTGGATCGTCTTGAATTAACGTGTTGAGTGTCGTTTCAATTGCGGCAGTCACTAAAGGCTCAAACGGCATGCTCAATCCTTAGAATTTATAACCACGGTGCAGCGCTACAATACCGCCCGTTAAGTTGTAGTAGCTGGTTTGCTCAAAGCCGGCTTCATCCATCATCCCTTTCAAGGTTTCTTGATCTGGGTGCATGCGGATAGATTCCGCCAAGTAACGGTAACTGTCTGCATCATTGGCGATCATCTGACCAATTTTCGGCAACAAATGGAATGAGTATGCATCGTATACTTTCGACAATGGCTCAAGAATTGGCTTAGAGAATTCCAATACTAATAAGCGACCACCCGGCTTCAATACACGGAACATTGAGCTCAATGCTTTGTCTTTATCCGTCACATTACGCAAACAAAAACTAATGGTAATACAATCAAAATAATTATCAGGAAACGGTAGTTCTTCCGCATTTGCTTGCACGTAATGCACATTACCTACGATACCGTTATCACGCAGTTTATCGCGCCCAACATTCAGCATCGAATTGTTGATATCCGCCAGAATAACGTGCCCTTTCTCACCCACAATACGAGAAAATTTCGCAGTTAAATCGCCCGTGCCACCACCGAGATCCAAAATACGTTGCCCTGGGCGAGCACCACTGCAATCAATCGTGAAACGCTTCCATAAACGATGAATACCACCCGACATCAGATCATTCATAATGTCGTATTTAGTAGCAACAGAGTGAAAAACTTGTGCCACTTTGGCCACTTTCTCTTCTTTCGCTACGGTTTCAAAACCAAAGTGAGTGGTATTGGTTGTCTCTAACGCTGTTTTTGATTGCACGCTTGTATCCGTCATTCTGATTCCTCTTAGGCAGCACGTGTTGTTATAAGCTACTGCGGACGATTAGTTTACTTTATCCTCAGCTTGATGTCTTTCTACTAACGGCTCATTTTCCTTGGCATTTTCAGTCAATGCCTCATTTTGAGCTTGTTCTGCCCATTCGCTACTGATTGAACGTTTAATTTCAACGCCGAGTTGTTTGAAGCTTTCTGCTTGACGAATGGCATTGCCACGCCCAGTCGCTAGCTTATTCATCGCCCCTTGATAGCTTTGATTAGCGCGATCCAACGCCCCACCTAAACCTTCCATATCATCGACAAATAAACGCAGTTTGTCGTAGAGTTTACTGGCTCGCTCGGCAATTAATTGCGCGTTTTGATTTTGTCTGTCATTGCGCCATAAATTATCAATAGTACGTAGCGCCACTAATAATGTGGTTGGGCTGACTAAAATAATATTTTGCTCCATGGCGTCTTTAACCAAACTAGGGTCAGCTTGAATCGCCACCTGAAAAGCAGGTTCAACCGGAATAAACATCAACACATAATCTAGGCTCTGAAGCCCCTTAAGTTGATGATAATCTTTTTGTCCCAACCCTTTTATATGAGCTCGCAGTGCAAGTAAATGCTCACTTAATGCACGCTCTCGCTGCGTATCAGTTTCGGCATTAAAGTAACGTTCATACGCCACTAAAGCCATTTTCGAGTCAATCACCACTTGTTTATTGTGTGGTAAATGGACGATAACATCTGGTTGATAACGCTTGCCGGCGTCATTTTGCAAACTGACTTGGGTTTGATATTCATGCCCTTCACGCAGGCCTGACTCGACCAACACGCGGGCTAACACCACCTCACCCCAATTACCTTGCTGTTTATTATCACCTTTAAGTGCTTGAGTTAGATTCACCGCCTCTTTAGTCATCTGTTCATTGAGGCGTTGCAGGTTTTTCAGCTCATGAACTAATGTGTGGCGCTCTTTGGCCTCATGGTTAAAGCTGTCATTGACCTGTTTCTTAAATCCTTCGAGTTGTTCTTTGAGCGGAGAGAGCAAACCTTCTAAACTTTGGCGATTTTGTTGATCAACTTTGGCCGTTTTTGCTTCAAACAATTGATTGGCTAAATGTTCAAATTGTTGCTTTAAGCGATCTTCGGCACGCTCTAACAGTTGCAGTTTTTCTTGGCTTGATTGAATTTGCTGTTCATGGCGCGCTTCTTGTTCGCGTAACTGCGCTTCGAGCTGTGATTTCTGCTCTCGCATCTGGTTTAAGTCATTCGAATACTGCTGCCGCTCTTGTTTTACTGCTTCGAAATAACGCAATTTTTCCATTACGGCCATCAACTTACCGTGAGATTGTTTAAGCTCAAACGCAGCTTTATCTCGCTCTTCGTCTAGCTCATCTAACTCTTGTTGCGATTGTTGTAATGCTTGTTTTAACTCGGTAATTTGCTGCTGATGATGCGTATTATTAGTGTCAATCTGCTGCTGCAATAACTCGCTTTTTAGATTCAGTTTTTGTTTCACCCACCAACCGACCGCTGAGCCGCTGATCACAGCACTGCTTAACGTTGAAAGCACTAACACTTGGTTTTCAATAATCCATTGCATAATAACGGCTTAACTCTATTTCATCAGTTATGCTTAAATGGTATTTCGATACTGGATAAATGTCCAGTTTGTGCAAGTTAACAGCAAGCTATAGACTTGCGCCGCTGAACACTATTTCAACAATCATTGTAATGAGGATACATGGACGAACGACGCGCACTGGGTTTTGGCTTATCAGCTGTATTATTGTGGTCAACGGTTGCCACCGCTTTCAAACTCACCCTAGCTGAATTTACTCCGATACAAATGCTCACCGTTGCGAGCATCGTTTCAGGCTTCGCGCTATTGGTAATTTGTGCAATTCAAGGCAAACTGAATCAAGTCGTCAGTACCTTTATCGCCAACCCTTGGTATTACTTATTACTTGGGCTGATCAACCCTCTCGCATATTACCTTATTTTGTTTAAGGCCTATTCATTGCTGCCCGCCTCTCAAGCGCAAGCAATCAATTACAGCTGGGCTATTACACTGACCCTGATGGCAGCCGTCTTTTTAGGGCAAACCATTCGCAAACAAGATTGGATTGCCTGTGCACTAAGCTATTTCGGAGTCGTCGTCATCGCGACTAAAGGCGATATTTTAGCCATGCAATTTGATAGCCCCCTTGGTGTTGGGTTGGCATTACTATCGACGCTACTGTGGGCAAGCTACTGGATTCTCAATACCAAAAACACCGCAGACCCAGTTATTGGGGTTTTACTGGGGTTTCTAATCGCCATTCCGTTTGCCATTGGCTTAAGTTGCTATGAAGGGGCAAGTTGGCAACAAATCACCATCAAAGGTTGGAGCGCAGTAACTTATGTCGGCTTATTTGAAATGGGTGTGACCTTCGTGCTGTGGTTAAGTGCATTAAAGCTCACGGCCAATACCGCGAGGATCAGCAATCTCATTTTCGCTTCACCTTTTATCTCACTGCTATTACTGGCTACCATTATTGGTGAAACCATTCACCCCACCACCCTTATTGGTTTGGTGCTGATTATTGCAGGTTTAGTAATTCAGCAGTTCAAAACAAAGCAGAGCTAGTGCTGATCGTCAGTAAAACAACAAAAATGATAGTCGTATCAATATTACTAAGTATGATTCTGCTATCCTAAATAGAGTCACCAAACTGAGCGAACGAATTGTCGATGCCAGATAAAATCACCTACACTCTACCAAAACTACAAGAGTTCTTAGACAGTCTAGAAGACCACGCTTGGCTAAAAAGCCCAGATGGTAACTATATACTATGTAATAAGGCAGTAGAAAAAGCATGGGGGTTATCGACGCAGCAAATTTTAGGATCAAACGATTATCAATTGTTTGACGATGAATTGGCCCGGAAATTTATATCTGTAGATCAATGGGTTATTGATAATAAAACTCAGCTAGTCGTCGAAGAGTGCTCATCGACAGATAACGATCAAAGTGAAGTCTGGTTGGAAACGATAAAGGCTCCCATCTATAGCGAAGATGGCCAATTACTTGGGACTATGGGCATGACACGTAATGTCACCCGCCGCCGCCAGTTAGAAAATCAACTTAACCTCACCACACAAATTTTTAATCACTCTCGTGAAGGAGTGATGATCACTGACGACAAAGCCAATGTTATTGATGTCAATGCTGCCTTCACCGCAATTACAGGCTATCAAGCCGATGAAGTCATAGGTCGTAACCCTCGAATTTTACGCTCAGGTCATCACGATGACGCTTTTTATCAAGCAATATGGCACAACCTTTCGCAGAATAAATCGTGGAAAGGTGAATTTCTTAACCGTCGCAAAGATGGCTCTCTCTACCCACAGCTCTCAACGATAACCCCAGTTTTCGATGACCACCAGCAGGTGAAAAACTACCTATGTGTATTTGAAGACATCTCTCTACGTAAAGCTCATGAAGCAAAACTTGAGCAAATGGCCTATTTTGATCCACTGACAGAGTTACCGAATCGGACCAATTTATTACAAGAGATAGCCCACCAAATTAAGCGCTATAACAGTACAAAGCTAACGTTTGCTACATTATTTTTGGATATCGACCACTTCAAGCACATCAATGACAGCTTTGGCCACTTTTACGGCGACCAAGTTTTAGTTGAACTTGCCAACCGTCTTAAGCTGTGCCTGAAAAAAACCGACCATATTGCAAGAATTGGTGGGGACGAGTTTGTTATCTTGCTGACAAAACTACCACCAGAGCAATCTTTAGTGCCGATCCTCGATAATATTTTCTCTGTCTTTGAGCGCTATTTTGACTTTGGTGAAGAATCTTTAAGATTATCGACCAGCATTGGTATCGCAAATTACCCTCAAGATGGACAAACACCGGAAGCACTACTGAAAAATGCCGATACAGCGATGTATTTAGCGAAAAAGAATGGCCGTAATGGATACGCGTTTTATTCGCCGGAGCTAACGGATGTCGCCATATCAAGGGTACGCTTACAATCGGCGTTGTATCAGGGTGTCGAACTCAAGCAATTTAGTTTAGTGTATCAGCCTCAATTTAATCTACACAATCAAACCTTACTCGGGTTTGAAGCGCTCATTCGCTGGCATCACCCTCAGTTGGGTTTAGTATCACCCGACGAATTTATACCTATGGCGGAAAAAACCGGTGCGATTCAATCAATTGGTGAGTGGGTCTTACGCACCGCCTGCCAGCAAGCAAAACAATGGCTCGATGCGGGATATCTGTTAGACAAGTTATCCGTGAACGTATCAGCAATACAACTTAAACAGAGTAATTTTATCGAAATGTTGATCCGCATTCTCAGCGAATCACAGCTCCCAGCCCATAAACTAGAAATAGAAATCACCGAAGGCTTTTTAATCGAAAACAAGCAAAAAGCGATTCATGATTTGCAGCAAATTGCAGAACTAGGGGTGGGTATCGCATTGGATGATTTTGGTACGGGCTACTCTTCGCTTTCTTACCTCAAAGGGTTACCACTACAAAAGTTGAAAATCGATCGCTCGTTTATCAATGACATTCCCGATGATAAAGAAAGCAATGCCATTGTCGCGGCCATTTTAGCGATGGGGAATAGCTTATCGCTGATTGTTACCGCTGAGGGTATCGAGGATGAAAAACAAATGAGTTACCTTGACCAAATTGGTTGCCATTTTGGTCAAGGTTACTATTTAGGTCGCCCACTTAGTGTGGAGGATGCAACGAATCTACTGAAGAAGAATGGCTAATTCCTAGCCATTTTGTCGGAGGGATTTTAGCCTATCTACAGCATTTTCAACTCAGTTTGTTTAGGAAAAATTATACCCATGAGCCAGCAACAAAGCCGCTAGACCAACACCACTGGAAGTTATACCCACCTAACCAACCTGTCACATCCATCACTTCACCAATAAAATATAGGCCAGCGACAGATTTACACTCCATCGTTTTAGAAGAGAGGTAATCGGTATCAACCCCCCCTAAGGTCACCTCCGCCGTCCGATACCCTTCAGTACCATTAGGTAAAATTTGCCAATTCTCTAAATAATGTGTGATAGCAAGAAGATCATTGGGATTAAGCTGCTTTAGCGGTTTATCTTCTAGCTCTTTACGCTCAAGTAACACTTCGATTAAACGCTTTGGCAGTGCTTTGGCTAAGGTGTTTTTCAAGCTTTGATTGGGGTGCAGCTCACGAGATTGAACCAATAGATCATGCACATCTATTTCCGGTACTAAGTTAATCGTCACCTTTTGCCCTGCTTTCCAGTAAGAAGAGATTTGTAACACTGCAGGTCCAGATAAACCACGATGAGTAAACAACAGCGCCTCTTTAAATACAGTGCCATCTTCTGCTGTAATTTGCGTTGGAATGGCGATACCAGAAAGCTCAGTAAAATCTTCTTTATCTTGCTTGTGTAAAGTAAACGGCACCAAACCAGCAGTGGTTGAAACAATAGGCAAGCCAAACTGCTCAGCTATTTTATAACCAAACGGAGTAGCGCCGAGTTTTGGCATCGATAATCCCCCAGTCGCTACCACTAGCGATTGACACTCAATCGTATCCCCACTAACTTGCAGACAAAAACCGTCTTGCGTTTTTTCGATAGACTGAACATCCGTTTGGTAACGCTGCTTAACATTGGGCATATCGCATTCCGCTAGCAGCATATTAACGATATCTTTAGCTGAATCGAGACAAAATAGTTGCCCGTGATCGCGCTCTTCAAAGGCAATATCGTACTTGCTCACCATTGAGATAAAATCCCAATTGGTGTACTGCGACAAAGCGGATTTAACAAAGTGTGGATTACGACATAAGTAGTTACTTGCCGAGACATCATAATTGGTAAAATTACAGCGCCCACCACCGGAAATGAGAATTTTTCGGCCCGGCTTTTTAGCATGATCAATCACTAAAACATTTCTGCCACGCATACCTGCTTGTGCGGCACACATTAATCCTGCGGCCCCTGCGCCAATGATGACCACGTCGAACTGATGAATCATGCTTACTACCTACTCTTTAATCAAGCACGCTTTACGCACCCAATAACAAACAAAAAGGATGTACTGCATGAGCGTACATCCTTAAACATTGCGGCTATTCTAGCGACTAATTGAATGAAGACAAGATCAACAAGCCACCACTTAACGTTCCATTAATTGCTCGGCGAGATCACGGCCACAACCACGAACGCTATCCACTGTTTCTGCAAAGCTCGCTGATATAGCTAAAATGCGGGAATCAGAATGCTCCACCAAGAAAGTAAGCTTTTCTTTTTCGGTGAGAATATCCCATTGATGATGGATATCACGAGCAAAATGCAGTACGCGAGCTAATTTTGGTGACAACTGCGCTTTGTCTGGTTGAGCTGAAAAGGCAATGGCATCGATCATTTCATCAGGAAACTTCCATGCTTTGGCTAACTTAGCACCAAGCACATTAGCGTCAGTATGGATAATATGGCGCTGTGCTTCGATTTCATCTTCTCCCGATTCAACACACTCACGTATTTTTAGTGCTTCTTTAGGCACCAAAGAGTGGATCATCAACAAGCCTATATTGTGTAATATCCCAATGGTGAAAGCGCTGTTTGCATCTAATTTTATCGCAGCCCCCAACTTACTGGCGATAAGAGCAATCTCAAACGTATCGGCCCAATATTGAGTTAAATCGAGCGTATCAATTTTAGGAAAGGCACTGGATAATACTGAGGCGATAACCATGGTGCGTACTGAACCACTGCCAACTCGAATCACCGCATCGTTGATCGATGCCACAGTTCGGCTTCCACCAAAATGCGCAGAATTAGCCAAGCGCAGTAGCCGCGCACTTAATACTTGTTCCATTGAAATTTTACGTGTCAGTTCACCAAAATCAACGTCATTTTGGTTAACCATCTCAAGCAGTTCTTGCAATATTTGTCGTAGACGAGGTAACTCATTTAGACGACTAAATAAGGCTTTTTCTTCCATTGAATCCATCCTTTTATCATCGTTTAAAGGATAGTTGGAGTGCTTTTATAATGCTAAACAATGACGAATAAATTTAGCTGCACAGCATTGGAATTAGGTCAGGCAAAGTAAAGGAGCGATTTCGCTCCTTTACTCTAACGCTTAAACGATACAAGCAACAAAGGTGGTTACCGCTAATAATGAGATAGATAGAATAAAGAGTTCCCTTACTCGATCACATTTGCCTGTAAAGATTGGATCATGATGATGGTGATAGTCTTTACTTTTTAGATAATGGAAAAGACGAACCTGTTTAGTGACATTACCATGCGTGGTAAAAAAGCCGCCTCCATCGACTTGCTGGTAAAGCAACGGATGAGCTTCACGCATGATATAAATAAGTGAACGTAGTGCTGTAAAATAACGAGCAAGGTTTACCCCTGTTACAAGCATCAACGCTAATAAAATTGTATCTCCAGTGATCATCTTTTCCTCCCTACACCTCTGCATGGAGAACCCGAAGAAAAAGACGACCGCTTCTAAGTCTTTTTGCTGAAATTACACAGCTTGGGCATCCATTACAGAAGATGAGCCTGCTTTTGCCATTGCCGCTAGGTCTTTGTCGATGAAGAACAGTGCTTTTCCATCATCACCAACCAACTCTAGCTTATCTAAAATCCCTTTAAACAACTTCTCTTCTTCGTGCTGTTCAGACACGTACCACTGAAGGAAGTTAAATGTTGAGTAATCTTGAGATGTAAATGCCGAATGAGCCAGTTTGTTAATCTGTTGAGTAATCATCTGCTCATGTTCATAAGTTTCGCTAAATACCTCTCCGAGGCTTGCAAAATCATGTTTCGGCGCTGCGATCGCTCCAAGGATAGGCAGTGCTCCTGTCTCACTCACATACGTGAAGAGACGTTGCATGTGTTGCATTTCTTCTACAGCGTGAACGCGTAAAAACTCTGCTGCACCTTCAAATCCTTTGTCTTCACACCAAGCACTCATTTGTAAGTATAGATTGGATGAAAAAAATTCGAGATTAATTTGCTCATTCAATTGTTCAACCATAGCTTGTGACAGCATTGACGACTCCTAATTTCTCTTATGATTTGAATTGACTATACCATGAACTCCACCATAACACTTTGTACTCAGTATATGGATATGGGATCACTTCGACAAAAAACTCTCAACCTCGATGCTAATCTTTATATAAAACCCATCAGGAGATAGCACTATGAGTTATCAACATATTTTAGTTGCGATTGATCTTTCAGAAGACAGCAAGCTATTGATAGATAAAGCCGTAGCATTAGCAAAACCACTTGAAGCCGAGATTTCTTTTATCCACATTGATGTCAATTATGCCGAACTATATACCGGACTTATCGATATAAATTTAGCAGAAACTCAGCACCAATCGATGGAATCATCTCAAAAACAACTGCAAGCTTTGGCAAATTACGCACAGTACCCTATTAGACATACCTTAGTCGGCAGCGGTGATTTAAGTAATGAGCTGTGCGAAACGATCAATGAATTTAGCATTGATTTGGTTGTTTGCGGTCACCACCAAGATTTTTGGAGTAAATTACTGTCGTCTACTCGTCAGTTAATTAACTGCTCACCAGTAGATATGTTGGTCGTGCCACTTCACGACTGACGGCAAGCTAAAACTCAGTTAGACTGCAGAGCATTAATTAATCATCGTTATGTATCATGATCTATTTATCTGCAGTTACCCTACTTTGGGCATTTTCTTTTAGCCTGATTGGCGTTTACTTAGCTGGTCAGGTTGACTCTTGGTTCTCGGTTTGGATGCGAGTGGCACTAGCAAGCCTTGTATTCCTGCCATTTATTAAATTTAAATCTATCCCCATTCAATTAATCCTAAAACTGATGGTAATTGGTGGAATTCAGCTTGGACTGATGTATTGCTTCTATTATCAGTCCTTTTTATTGCTATCAGTGCCAGAAGTACTGTTATTTACCGTTTTTACGCCTATTTATGTCACGCTTATTTACGATTTACTCAAAGGACGTTTTTCTCCCTGGTATTTAGTGACAGCTGCCATTGCCGTTGTAGGCGCAGTATTTATTAAATTTGCCGGGATAAACGATAACTTCTTAACAGGCTTCTTTGTGGTACAAGGTGCCAACCTGTGTTTTGCCATCGGTCAAGTCGCATACAAATACGTGATGGAAAAACAGCAAGTCACGCTGTCGCAGCATACCGTGTTTGGTTATTTCTATTTAGGTGCGTTAGTGGTGGCAAGTATTGCTTTTTTGTTGTTTGGTAACAGCGATAAGTTGCCAACCACATCGTTGCAATGGGGCATTTTGGTTTACTTGGGGTTAATCGCTTCTGGGCTTGGTTATTTTGCTTGGAACAAAGGCGCTTGTCTGGTTAATGCCGGCGCACTTGCGATCATGAACAATGCTCTAGTTCCTGCGGGCTTGGTAGTAAATATTATGATTTGGAACCGAGATGTTGACCTGATGCGCCTTGGTATTGGTGGCTCGATTATCTTACTTTCCTTATGGGTCAATGAAACATGGGTTAAACGCAAAGTCATGGCCCAAAGTAAAACGACCAATTAAGTGAAGTCATATAAAATGACAGCGCCTACTAAAATGTAGGCGCTATTTTCTTACTCTTACGTAATCTCTTTGCTAACACATTGCTGCTTTAACATAGACATCAAATCGGTTCTTTTTCGTTTCGATTGCCATACTCGGCTTTTGATTATCTAACCAATTAGCATAATCTGGACGCTTGACCACAACCCGCTTGCTCGCCAAACTCAACGCGGGGGCTAATAAGGCATCGGCATCGAGATCTGCGCCTACCAATGACTGAAAAACCCGCATCTCTTTTTTAACTAATGCCGTTTGCTTTTTGTTTTCCGGATGAGGATACATTGGATCAAGATAGACAACATCTGGCTTTTCAAAACGAGGATCTTGCGCCAACTTATCAAGGGCATCATGACTTGAAGCATGAAGCAAAGTCATTCTTTCTCCAACCCAAGTACCAATCTCAGGATCAAGCTTTGCTCTTTCTAAGCCATCATCGAGCAATGCAGCAACCACAGGATGACGTTCAACCATTTGTACTTTACAGCCCAAGGAAGCCAGTACAAACGCATCACGCCCTAACCCTGCCGTTCCATCCAAAATATTAGGAGTGGCACCTTTATTCAGCCCAGCCGCTTTTGCGATGGATTGACCTTTCCCTCCGCCAAACTTGCGACGATGCGCCACCGCGCCACTGACTAAGTCGACATAAATAGCCCCTAACTTAGGCTCATCCAACTTACGTAGCTCAAGTCGATACTCGGTTAACACCAACGCAAATTGACTCGTTTGACTATGTTCAAGCCCCCAGCGATGAGCTAAGTCATCCAAACGTGGCTGCTGTGTAGGTGCTTCGCAAATCAGTTGTAGCTGCAAGTTGACTCCAAAAACAGAGATAATAATCAGAAACCTGAGTTTAACTAATTTTGCTGGATGTGACTAAAGCTAATAACTAATCTCAGACCATGACTTACGAGAAACTATGGTGAGTGGTAGACTCAAATTGCTGTATTACTATAAGGACTTTTGCCATGCATGCCACAGCCGCGAAGCTTGATGATCTCGACCGAGCGATTTTAAAAATTTTAATGGAAGATGCACGCACGCCTTATGCCGAGATGGCGAAACAGTTCAATGTTAGCCCTGCAACTATCCATGTGCGTATCGAAAAAATGAAGTCAGCCGATATTATTCAAGGCACAGAAGTTGTCGTGAATACCAAAAAACTAGGCTATGACGTCTGTTGCTTCATTGGCATTAATTTAAATGCAGCGCGAGACTATCACTCTGCTTTAGAAAAACTGAATGCATTAGACGAGGTGGTAGAAGCTTATTACACCACTGGCGCTTACAATATTTTCGTGAAATTGATGTGTCGCTCTATTGAAGAATTACAGTTTGTCCTCATCGATAAATTACAAGCGATTGATGAAGTACAATCAACTGAAACACTTATTTCATTGCAAAACCCAATTAACCGCAACGTGAATCCATAATTTGCGCATAAATAAAAAGCCCGAGAATATATTCTCGGGCCACAATATCTACTATTGGTTATTTATTCAGGTAGTTTAGAAGTTCTTCTGCTGAAATACCTTGTTTTGCCAATTCTTTCGCCATGATTTCTACTTGTTCACCTTTGCGAGATTCTATCACGTGTTGAAACTGGAACACTAAATCACGTAGGACTGGTAGTGGTACTTGTTTTGCGGCGCTGCGAATACGCTCACTACTTTGGTTGCCTAATTCATTAAGCAATTTACCGAACATGACCTTTTCTGGCGACTCATCGAGCTGTTCCCAAATACGAGCCATTTCATAGGTTGTCATTGACATTGTTGTTTCGCTTCCAAAGTGCAATTGAAATAATTAAGTGCCCAAATATACACTCGTTAAAACGATTATAGAATAGCATAAACCGATTTTATTGCTGCACTGCTATTTGATGCCAGTATCGCCCTGCTTTTGATAACAGAATTAATAGCGATGGGGCGATTATCCACATATGCAACGCAATTAACACCTGAGGTTCAAACCCAGCTCGCTGTAGCGAGCCCACTAATAAACCAGCGCCACTCATTTGAAATAGTCCAAGCAATGCAGCCGCGGTTCCTGCTTTGTCGCCAAATGGAGCTAACGCTTTTCCTGCTGCCGCTCCCAAAATCCAGGCAAATCCAATAGACGAAATAAAGATAGGTAACATAAAGGCGAATGCAGTTTGTTGCTGTGCCAGTACAAGCATTATTGTTCCGGCGATCAGTAATATACTAATGCCAACAACTAACGTTTTATGAGTGCCAAATTTATCCATAAATTGAGGTGCTGTTAAACACGCAACAATATTGATGATGGCATTCATTCCAAACCAAAAAGTGAACTCGTTCATGGTTAAACCGTAACCTTCCATCAACACCACAGGAGCTGAGGTTACGTAAGCAAGAATTACTGCCATGGCTAACATACATAAAGAGGCATGGAATAGGAAAGAAGGTGTTTTCAATACCGACCAGTACCGCGAAAACTTAAAGAATGCTTGCTTCTCTGCCGTTTCAGGATTGGTTTCTTTCATACCTATCAGCATCATTGAGCCAACAACCACAGCAAAACCAGCCATAAAGCTAAAATTACTGCGCCAGCCGAACTGTTGAGTCAACCAACTTCCAAGAATTGGTGCCAGTGCTGGAATGAAACAGATCGCCCCATTCAGGTAGCTGATCATTTTACCACTGCGTTCTGGTCCAAAAATATCGCGAACTGTTGCAAAGGCTGCCACCGATGTTGCACAAGCACCGAAGCCTTGTAGCAGCCGAGCCATCAGCATCCACTCAATACTTTGAGCTGCCCACGCCAAGCAAGCACTCAATGCATAGATACTGATACCTCCCAATGCAACAGTTCGACGACCGAGTTTATCCGCCAAGGGGCCCGCAAATAATTGCCCGATACCCATGGCGAATAGAAACCAAGTGATCGTATCTTGTGCATAAGCGTGTTCCACGTGAAATGTTTGTGAAATTAACGGTAAAGCAGGCAGATAAATATCAATCGCCAACGGGCTGAACAGTACCAACAAAACCAGTAATGTCAGCTGGCGCTTACTGTCTGCACCAGATGTTATTTGTTTCACGAAACACTCCAATATAAAGAAAGAACAACTTTGAGAACTGATGCATAGTAACGCAATGATGATATGAGCAGAAATGGCATATAATCATCCTAATTATTCCTAATTGGAAAAACAGATGAATATTGAGAAGTTATCTCGCATCGATCTCAATTTACTGGTTTGTTTAACCGTTCTGTTAGAAGAGCTGAGTGTCACGCGTGCTGCACATCGTCTCTGTTTGAGTCAGTCAGCCGTGAGCAAATCACTGGCCAAACTGCGTCAACAATTCGATGATCCGCTATTTATTCGTAACTCTCATGGTCTAAAGGCAACGCCTCAAGCTTTATTCTTGAAACCCAAGTTAGATATCCTAATTAATCAGCTTGAAATCATTACTCAGCCGCAGGAATTTTCGCCTCAAACCAGTGAATATCGTTTTCAAATAGCCGCAGTAGAAAGTGTTTATCCACTGATTCTGCCACACTTTTTACCAGTAATTTTTAACCAAGGACCTAATTTAAATATCAATACCCATTCTTGGGATGATCAAACATTCAAAAAACTACAGCTAGGAGAAATCGACTTAGGTATCACTGGCAAAGATATCGATATTAATGATGCCAAGCTAACTATGCTGCCCCCCAGTGACATCTGCGAGCAAGAGATTTACCGAGACAGCCAAATGTGCGTGGTGAGAAAAGATCACCCGGTTTTACGTGAAAATTGGACGCTAGAAAGCTACCTTGCGCTGCGTCATGTACAAGTGCGATGTGATGGCAATGACCGCTGGCTACTCGATTACCGTCTGGCAGATATTGGCAAAGAGCGTGATATCGCAATTACGGTTCCAGACTTCAACAGCGCCGCCAGTTTGTGTACCTATACTGATTTCATTTTCACAGCGCCAAGTCATTTTACCCATCTAGTCGCGCAACAAATGGATCTGGTTGTTCTTCCCTTACCCATGGAGTTCCCACCCATGGCTTATACGCTTTTTTGGCACAGAGACAGAGAAAATGACCCCGCATTAAGCTGGTTAAGGCAGATGATCCAAACCAAAACCTTACACCTTAGATAATTATTATTTTGAAATTTGCGCGAGTCAGATAAAAAGAGTAGCTTATTTGCACTCGTCCACTCAGTAATGATGTACTGAGATTCATACAACGGACTGTTATAAAAAGGATATAACACAGATGCATAATTCGATCGCAGAACGTGTTTCAGCTTTACGTGGCTGGTTAACACAACAAGGGCTTGATGCTGTCATTATTCCTCATGAAGATGAATATCTTGGGGAGTATGTACCACAACATAATGAACGTTTACATTGGATAACTGGCTTTACCGGTTCAGCGGGTGCTGCCGTGATCACCCAAGATAAAGCCGCTATTTTTGTTGATGGTCGCTATACCGTTCAAGTTCGCAAACAAGTGCCGGAAAGCACATTTGAATATCGACACTTGATTGAAGAGCCCTTTCTCGATTGGCTACAAGAAACACTTGCTACAGGTAGCAAGGTTGGTTTTGACCCACGCATGCATCGTGCGAGTTGGCTTAAAGCTGCACAAAGAAAATTGGATGGTGAGCTACAACTGGTAGCGACATCAACCAACCCTGTCGATCAGTTATGGACGGATCGTCCCGAGGCCTTAGTTTCACCTGTACGCCTTATGAGTGATGAGTTTGTTGGTCAAAATAGTCAAAGTAAACGTAGCTTGATTGCGCAACAACTCATGAAAAAGAAGGCCGATGCGGCAATACTCACCGAATTAGATTCGATTTGCTGGCTATTGAACATTCGTGGTCTTGATGTATCACGTTTACCAGTTCTGCTTTCTCACGCCATTATTCATGTTGACGCTAGTGTCGATTTTTTTCTTGATCCATCACGTATTCCAAGCGAATTTACCCAGCATGTAGGCGCAGATGTTCGAGTCCACCATCCTGATCAACTAGAAGCGCAACTTCGTGTATTGAGTGGTCAGAAAGTTATTGTAGACTCGGCAACCAGCAACGCTTGGTTTACGCTAGTTCTACAAAATTCAGGGGTTGAGATAATTGATGACGCTGACCCATGTTTATTGCCTAAAGCGGCCAAGAACGCCACCGAAGTTGCAGGGATGAAAGCTTGCCACGTACGCGATGGCGCTGCGATGGCTAAGTTTCTCGCATGGCTAGATAACGAAGTCGCCAATCAAAGGCTCCATGATGAAGGTTTTCTCTCTGATCGTTTACAAGCATTTAGAGAAGAAGACGCTTCATTAGCAGACCTTAGTTTCGATACTATTTCCGCTGCTGGTAGCAATGCAGCGATGTGTCACTACAACCACATCAACCAAGCGACTCCAGGGCAACTCGCTTTAAACTCTCTCTACCTTGTCGATTCTGGTGGTCAATATACTGATGGCACAACGGATATCACACGTACTATCGCCATTGGTCAACCTAGTGATGAGATGATTCAGCAATTCACGTTGGTATTAAAAGGGCACATCGCGCTAGCACGAGCTCGCTTCCCTAAAGGCACTTGTGGCCATCAGCTAGATGTACTTGCCCGTCAACATTTATGGGCTAATGGTTATGATTATGATCATGGTACTGGTCATGGTGTCGGTCACTTCCTCAGTGTACATGAAGGCCCACAACGCATTAGTAAAGTGTTCAACAATGTCGCATTGCTCCCGGGTATGGTGCTTTCAAATGAACCTGGTTATTATCGAGCAGACGCCTTTGGCATTCGAATTGAGAACCTGGAATTGGTTGTCGAAATGGAAACCAAAGGTGATTTCAGTGTGTTAGGGTTTGAATCATTAACTCGTTGTCCAATAGACAAGCGTGCAATTAATGTTGATATGCTAACTCGCCCAGAGCTAGCGTGGTTGAACGATTATCACCAAAAAGTATGGCAACAAGTTAGCCCGTTGGTGGAAGGTGAAACTAAAGAGTGGCTACGCCAAGCAACCTCCGCAATTAAACATGACTGATATTTAAATTTCTGTCACATGTTCAACTCAATATGTTTTATCCATTAAAAAGGCGACCAACTCTGGTCGCCTTCTAAATTGTGAGCTAGATATTTACCGAATATAAAGAGTATCTACTCTGATGTTTCACGTGAAACATTACCCCGAATAGGCACTATGCCAATCCTTCCACACAGCTTGCAAACCACGATTTTTTACAGCGAGTTCGACTTCATGTGCAGTACGATCATCGCTAATTGTAAATTGTTCTAACTCAACATCTTTCATCGCATAACCTCCAGGTTGAGTCTTTGATGCAGCAGAAATACTGGTAATCCCCAGAGGAATGACACTATCTCGAAAATGAGCTGATTCTCGAGTAGATAGAGAGAGTTCAACTTGCGAATTGAATAATCTAAATGCACAAATCAATTGGACCAACTGCTTATCAGACATTTCAGATTTAGGCTGTAATGAACCTTCACATGGACGTAAACGCGGAAAAGAAATGGAATAGCGGGTTTGCCAATAGGTTTTTTCTAAGTAATCCAGATGAGCAGCAACATAAAAACAATCAGTTCTCCAATCTTCTAAGCCAATTAACGCGCCGATACCTATTTTGTCTATTCCAGCCCTAGCCAGTCGATCTGGCGTCTCAAGTCGGAAATTGAAATCCATCTTATTGCCTCTTAAATGGTGTGAAGCATAAGTGGAAGGATGATACGTTTCTTGGTAGACCATCACCGCATCAAGACCAAGTGTTTTAAGCTCCTCATAATGTACTTGCTGAAGCGGTTGAACCTCCATCGCTACATAACTAAACTCGCTTTTGATCACAGGTAGTATCTGACGAAAATACTCTACCCCGACTTTAGTTTCATGCTCACCCGTTACCAATAACACACTATCAAACTTCATCTTTTTGATGGCTGCAATTTCACCTGCTACCTCTTGCCTATTCAAAGTACGCCGTTTGATTCGGTTTTCCATAGAAAAGCCGCAATAGGTACAAGCATTGGCACACAGGTTAGATAAATAAAGCGGGATATAAAACGAGATCGTATTACCAAATCGTTGACGTGTTAATGAATAAGCATACTGTGCCATTTGCTCTATATAAGGTTCAGCCGCTGGAGAAATCAGAGCTTTAAAGTCTTCCAAATTAAGCTTATCTTTTGCTAGAGCCCGCTCTACATCTCGTGCCGTTTTAGTTCGGATCGATAAACTAATATCATCCCAATCTAACTGCTTAAAACGTTCCAAAAAACTCATGACTACTCATCCAGAAAAGCTGTAAAAGGGCTGGAGGCAACCGCATGCCAAGATTGAGTTGCTAAGCCTGATTCATAGGCCATTCGTCCTGATTCTATCGCCATTTTAAAAGCCATTGCCATGCTAATAGGGTCGCGTGCAGTTGCTATTGCGGTGTTAACCAGCACTGCATCAGCCCCCATTTCCATAGCACGTGACGCATGTGAAGGCGCACCAATACCAGCATCAACAATGACAGGAACTTTGGCTTGGTCGATAATAATTTCCAAGAAATCTTTTGAAACTAAGCCTTTATTCGAACCGATTGGAGAACCCAGAGGCATCACCGCAGCACAGCCTACCTCTTCTAATCGCTTACACAACACAGGGTCAGCATGGCAATACGGTAGAACAGTGAACCCCTCTTTTACTAGTTGCGCTGCTGCTTTTAATGTCTCAATTGGATCAGGCATTAAGTACTTAGGATCGGGGTGAATTTCTAATTTTAACCAGTTGGTTGCTAATGCCTCACGAGCTAAGTGGGCAGCAAAAACCGCATCCTTAGCATTTTTTGCGCCTGAAGTATTAGGTAACAAATGGATATTAGATTCGATAAGTGGCGCTAAAATATCATCATTCGTATCGTTCAAATCAACACGCTTTAAAGCCATAGTTGCCATTTGTGAACCTGATTGAGCAAGCGCTCGCGCCATCACATCACGATTGGCAAACTTACCAGTTCCAGTAAACAAACGAGAGCTAAACTCTCTACCAGCTATTGTTAACATTTAGCCTCCTGCAATGGCTTGAAACAGTGAAATTGTGTCTCCATCAAAGAGCAAGGTAGTAGCCCATTCACTACGTGGAATGACATTTGGTCCAATGGCAAAAACACTTCCAGTGGTCGATATGGCCAGCAAAGTGACAATATCCAATAGACTTGAACCATTACTGACTTGATGCGGTTGATTATTGATCGTTATCGTTATATCGGACATTTTTGTTCCTCACCTATGTTATCTGCTACTGGCAAACAACAAACATCACAATGCAAATCTTTAGGGACGTTGAATGTTTGAAATTGAAAGGTTTGGCCATCAAACACTGTCATTTGATTAGCTTGGTAATCAGGCTGTTTTGTTAGAAGCTTGATTGTTTGAAGCGCTTGAAGTGCTCCTATCACTCCAACCACAGGACCAATGACACCAAGTTCGTCACAACGCTGTGTTGCTGGTAGCTCGCCATCTGGAACCAAACATCGATAACAGGGAGATGGTGGTAAGTGATCAAACGTAATTATTTGCCCTTGCCAACCAATCGCCGCCCCAGAGATCAAAGGCTTATTTGCTTTGCGGCATGCTTGATTAATGATATGACGACTTTCAATATTATCAGTACAGTCTAAAACCACATCTGCGAGTAAAATTTCTAGGTGTAACTGTTTATCAAAAATACGCTTTGTTATTGGTCTGACTCGACAATCCTTGTTGATAGCCGCTATCTGTTCAGCCATAGCTTTTACTTTTGATTTACCAATTTGATTTTCCCGGTAGATCACTTGGCGATGTAAATTGCTACTTTCTAAAATATCATCATCAACAATCACAAATTGCCCAATACCCGCCGCAGTTAAATACAAAACCGCGGCCGAACCCAAACCGCCACATCCAATAACAAGCACTTTACTGGTTAATAAAGTATGTTGGCCATGTTCACCAATTCGAGTAAGCGAAAGTTGCCTCTGGTAACGAAGAAACTGGGCATCAGAAAGCATGGGTCCCCCTTCTCTCAGCACGCAAATTCAACTCAGAAAGTTGCATAATGGAATTGAAACTTTGGATCGCAGATCTAGTGTTTCTCGCCTCAGTTACCGCTCGAACCACAGCCAGACTTGACACGCCACATTGCCAAACTTGCGCTGCGTTATTAAGATCAATCCCACCAATAGCTACCGTTGGTATGGAATTTCCCCCTGTGAAATTAGCCAAATCATCTAGTAACTGTTGGTAGAGTTTAAGTCTGACTAATCCTTGTGGTTTAGATGGCATTTGTTTGGTTGTCGTTGGAAATATATGACCTAAAGCGATGTAACTTGGCTTAAGTTGAGCAACTCGTAAAAGCTCATAGTAACCATGAGTAGAAAGACCTAAGCAAAGTCCAGCTTTTGCAATTTGCTCAAGGTCAGCTGTTTCAATATCTTCTTGCCCTAAATGGACACCAAAAGCTTGGTGTTTAATCGCAAGTTGCCAATGATCATTAATAAAAACTTGAGCACCATATCTTTGGCCAAGCTTGATAGCCTTGATGATGTTTAGTTCAAGGTCTGGATGCTCTGTATTTTTCATTCGCAGTTGAATGATTTTTACACCCATTTTAAGCAAGCACTCAATCCAATCGACACTATCGACAACGGGATATAGCCCCAAGTTGTCTTTATGCATAACCGGGAAAGCTAGATCATCATTGGTCGCAAGGAAACCTTGTTTAATAGTCGGCTTTGGGAAATAGCTAATTTCTGTGGGCCATGTTTCACGTGAAACATTCATTGCAGCACGAGCTAGCACTAAAACATCTTCAAGTGGAAGACCAAGACATAACAAGGCTAAAACCCAAGCAAAATGAGTAATATCAGAATTAGATAACTCTAATGAGCGAGAGTAATGCAGAGAACACAGCTCTTGGTCTTTGTACCATTGGTCTTTCGACTCAAGAGGATCCAGTGCTCCAAGAGCAAGTTGAATGACATTCTTTACTGCATAGCATGAAGAAGGAATCGCTGATTGGTACTGAAAAAACAAATTACAGCCAGAAACAGAAACATCTTGTGACGACATCAAACAGTCACTATCAATCGTCCACTCATCAAGTTGGCAGCACGCTGTTGGGCTCACACCTAATGTTATATCTTTAATATCAAAGCCTTGCTGCTGAGCCAGCAGCAAAATGCGTTGGATATCTCCGGTTAAAGCAATATCTTGCCGAGGAATTAATAACAGAGTCATAGCTACTCCTCACTGCAAACAGTCTGCTTATTCACCGCTAGATGATATAGTTCGGAACCTGCCGCCTTAAACTCGTGCGATTTTTTTCGCATACCTTCTAAAGGATCATCCAATAATTTCACAGAAATCTTTGCATCAGCAGCAACTTGCTCGCTATCTTTAGCATATTCTCGCACTTCTTGAGAGATCTTCATCGAACAGAATTTTGGGCCACACATTGAGCAAAAATGCGCTACTTTTCCTGATTCCTGAGGTAAGGTTTCATCATGGAAAGCACGAGCTGTAACAGGATCTAGCGCAAGGTTAAATTGGTCCTCCCAACGAAATTCGAAACGGGCTTTTGATAAAGCATTATCACGAATTTGAGAGCCAGGATGGCCCTTAGCAAGATCAGCAGCATGCGCGGCTAATTTATAAGTAATTAAGCCGGTTTTTACATCTTCTTTATTTGGCAAACCTAAATGCTCTTTAGGCGTGACATAGCAGAGCATTGCGCAGCCATACCAACCAATCATTGCCGCCCCAATACCGGAAGTTATGTGATCGTAACCAGGTGCGATATCCGTTGTAAGTGGGCCTAGAGTATAGAATGGAGCTTCGTGGCAGTGCTTAAGCTGCTCATCCATATTTTCTTTAATCATATGCATTGGAATATGACCAGGTCCCTCAATAATGACCTGAACGTCGTATTCCCAAGCAATTTTGGTCAGCTCACCCAAGGTTCGAAGCTCAGCAAATTGCGCCTCATCATTCGCATCAGCAATTGAGCCAGGGCGAAGCCCATCACCCAAGGATAGTGCGACATCGTACTTTGCGCAGATTTCACAAATCTCTCGGAAGTTCGTATAAAGAAAACTTTCAGTATGATGAGCCAAACACCACTTCGCAATGATTGAACCTCCACGAGAAACAATACCAGTGACACGTTTGGCCGTCATAGGGACATAGCGCAATAACAACCCAGCATGGATAGTAAAGTAATCAACCCCCTGCTCGGCTTGTTCAATAAGCGTATCTCGCATCACTTCCCATGTCAGATCCTCAGCGACACCATTTACTTTCTCAAGAGCTTGATACATAGGAACGGTGCCAATCGGTACCGGGCTATTACGTAATATCCATTCTCGTGTCTCATGGATATTTCTCCCCGTAGAAAGATCCATCACGGTATCGCCACCCCAGCGAGTCGCCCACACTAATTTTTCCACCTCTTCTTCAATAGAAGAAGAAACCGATGAGTTACCTATATTAGCGTTTACTTTTACTAAAAAGTTACGGCCAATAATCATCGGCTCTGATTCTGGGTGATTAATATTAGCAGGGATAATTGCACGCCCCTGAGCCACTTCTTGGCGGACAAATTCAGGCGTTATTTCTCGTGGAAGGTTGGCACCAAAGCTCTGACCTGGATGCTGTTGGTTAAGTTGTTCATCAGCAAACTTTTGTCGCCCCATATTTTCGCGAATAGCGATGTATTCCATTTCAGGAGTAATGATACCTTGGCGAGCATAATACAGCTGAGTCACTCTTCTGCCATGTTTTGCACGGCGAACAGAAGGCAAGTTTCCATAACGTAATTGGTCTAATGTTTCGTCAGCTAAACGTTGCTTTGCATAAGCAGAACTAACGCCCTGAAGTAACTCGGTATCTTCTCTCTCTGCTATCCAGCACTCTCTTAGCTTCGGAAGACCTTGGTATAAATCGATGGCGTGAGATGGGTCAGTATAGACACCCGATGTATCATAAACACACACAGGGTCATTAGGCTGATAAATAGGAGCTGTTTTGCTCCCTCCAATTAAGCTACCAGCAAGTCTGATTTCTCGCATTGGGACACGAATATCAGCTCGTGAACCTTCGATATAAACTTTGGTTGAATTGGGGTAAGGCTCGACAGATAGAGTGTCGATAAATTGTTTGGCTTCTAGTCTCGCTTGTTTGCGACTCGACATAGCATTTTCCTTTCATTGTTTTAGGGATAAATGCTTGACGGATTGATACACAAGAGTCGATCAAAATAAAATTTTGATCTGAGGATGATATAACTAGATAGATCACTAGTAAGATTATCTTCTCTTGTTCCCTTCGCAGGTATTAGCCTGATCAGGTTCAACGGATCCCGAAAATACGGTCTCAGCCTTATGGCACTCCGACAAGTGAAATCATTATAAAGAAAGCAGATTAATTAACCAAGGTGAAACGTTAATTCAGTTAACTTTTGTTCAACAATTGAAAGCCAATCCAAGCAACAGAAATACTCAAAACGACATTCAAGAGAATGTTAAGGCCCATTTTAAAGAAAGCGCCTTGCTGCATTAAAAGAACGTTATCCATAGAGAAAGTGGAAAATGTCGTTAGCGCTCCTAAAAATCCTAAACCAATAATTTGTCGCCACGGTTCAGTGGCAAGTAACTCACTCTCAAACGCCGCGATCAATAACCCCATAATAAATGAGCCGACAACGTTTACCATTAGTGTGCCATAAGGAAAACCTCGCCCGAGAAGCACCACACACAACTCGGAGATTAAATAACGAGAGCAAGCACCAAACGCCCCACCCAATGCGATAAAGCCTAATATAGACAATTGACCCATAGTAATCTCCTTAGAACTACAGTCGCTATTCTAACCGCTAAAGAGGAGAAATCGACCTACAAATATAAAAAGTGGTTATACAAAGTACAAATCACCAAGTACTTTTTAAAAGTTACATACGTCACTTATGTAAATGAAATCGGATGAACTGTAAGAAAAACCACATGGGATACCAGCAACCGTCTTACTTAGTGAGCTAAAATCACTAGGCTGAAATCGGAGGAGTAGCAATGCTCAAAGAACACATTAAACAATACAAACCAAATGAACTTGTCGATCCTGTCGTCCAATTCGAGACATTGCCAGGTGAGCAGATACACGACCATCCCCCATTACGGCGAACATGTTAAAGCTTTCGTAACACTAATTAAGTTCGTTAGCTTCCCAGTGGAAAAAGCGTTCGATGACTCTGACTTCAAGTTCGCAACGGGTGCCCAGGGAAAACAGTAAAGGAGCTTACAAGGTTAGCGTTCATCGAGCGAAAGGAAAACGTGGTGTTACTTGGACCAAGTGGCGCAGGGAAGAGCCACCCTGCGGTGAGTCTAGGTCAACTCGCCGAGCCAAAAGATCTTAAAACGCGGTTCGTCACAGCAGCAGACTTGATGCTTCAACTATCTACAGCGAAAGTTCAAGACAAACTTGAAAGCTACTTAAGACGTCGTGTGCTCACGCCCGAGCTCTCGATAGCAATTTAACGCATTGTTACTCTATTTTGACCACTCTAATCGATCAATGTCTACGTAATATGGCCTATCATACTGATTACTTAGTTACTTCCCATAATGCACTTTTCTCTGCGCTCATTTTTTTTGCATTAAAACGAAAGAATACGATCCGCCCTCTTTTTCTCTACCCAAAAATCCTTTGTATTTCAGGGATTGCGGCTATTTGAACAAGTATCACCAATTTCGTTTTTTAACGCGCTGAATTTCTAGGGGTGAGCCAGTAGAAAAGCCCACCATGCGCTTTATCTGAGCGTTTATGACAGACATAAAAAAAGGCCACTCAACGAGAGTGACCTTTGAACTACACCATACAATCGAGAAAGCGTCTTAATGCTATACCGCTTTCGCTTCACATTTTAAAGCGAGTATATAAAACCCCATTCGATACAAAGACGGTTTTAAAATCGATTAAATATAATCTCTAACCATAGTTCGACCGCCAGCCAAACGCTGATTGATGATGTGCAAAACCTGTTTGATGTACGCTTTAAAGCGACTAACGATTTGGTCGCGATTATTGCAATGAGTTGATCGCCAACGGCCAAGCAAGGCTGTACACAGAGGATGGCAGCACACCCAGTGAGAAATCAAAAATCGAGATGTGCCAAATCATCGCAACATATGGTGGTTTGGCCCTCGTCCATTGTCTCCAGCTTCCCACTCTCGGTATCATGGTTACAAACTTTGACAGTATGCTTATCTACATCCTCAAGGACTCTATCCGCAAATCGGTCAGCATTAAGAACAACAGTAAAAATCGTGTCAGAATTTCGAATCGATGAACAGCTGGACAAAGTAGCCACACTCGAGTTCAACAACGTAAACTCAAGAAAGTAGGCTCTGATGATTGGTCGCTATTTTGTAGAGTGCGCACAAAAAAGCCCAGTAAATCAACTGGGCTTTCTGATTTGCATTATTATGCAAAATTAAGATGGCAGGGGTGGAGAGATTCGAACTCCCAACACGCGGATTTGGAATCCGCTGCTCTGCCAATTGGAGCTACACCCCTAACGTTTATTTTAAAGAGTTAAACATCTCTTAAATAAAGTGGCGGAGCGGACGGGACTCGAACCCGCGACCCCCGGCGTGACAGGCCGGTATTCTAACCAACTGAACTACCGCTCCGCTGCGTGTCTGGTTAGACAATATTCAAAGCCTGGCGATGTCC
>NZ_SJFM01000258.1:0-261 GCF_029478545.1 Vibrio sp. 1180_3 | reverse complement strand
CACCGTAGAAATGAAGAAATTTTAATAAGTTACGTGCAAAACGATGCTTACCAAAACCTAAATTTCACAGCGATCTTAGCCAAAGAGAGCCACGCAGAATCAACAACAAAGAAAGCGCCCTTTCAGCCACAACCAAACCTTTTGCTTCACCAGACTTTCAGAGCTGAATTTCAGCAAGTGAATCAGTCAAAAAGACATTTCAATTAAAGCGATTTTAAACTGACAAAATTCAACACAAACCAGACCCAAAACTAAATTGAG
>NZ_SJFM01000257.1:0-261 GCF_029478545.1 Vibrio sp. 1180_3 | reverse complement strand
GCGTTAAGTGGTGAGCAACGCGACCACAATCCTAAACCATTGCGCCTTAAACACAAAACTCAACCTAGAATCGAAACTCCCAAGCGTTGGGAATCCGTCTTAAACGCCTAGTTAGCTGCTGCACTTTAGCTAGAAAATTACGCCAAAATGACTAATTTGAAACACATTATTGCTTTCAAACGGCAAAGTAAAACGGACAGCTGTGAAATTAAATCCTCATCCACGAAATGCGCTTGGAAAAGAAGAAATGACCGAGAAAAT
>NZ_SJFM01000256.1:0-261 GCF_029478545.1 Vibrio sp. 1180_3 | reverse complement strand
AAACCAAGAAACTTGCCTGTTTTACGGTTTGAGTTAACCAAGAATTTGAGGGTAAAAATGCTCATTTGCCGACAATACAAAACGAATGGCCGGAGAAATCCCAAAAGATTGAACCCCTAAATTTACCCTGAGTTGCATAACGCCCAATTAAGTGGTGAACAACGCACTGACCAAGTCGCTGCATTGCACCGTAAAACACTTTACCTGACGCATAGTAAAACTGCCACGCGTTGAGAATCCACTTGAATTGATTGTTATGTG
>NZ_SJFM01000255.1:0-262 GCF_029478545.1 Vibrio sp. 1180_3 | reverse complement strand
ATGCTTTGTTATGCAAATTCAATAAGATAAACCAGAAGTTACACCAAATTTGATTAAGAAAACAATCAAAATATTGGTTAAGTGAATCAAGAATCAGCCAAAGCCTGAACCGTGATAAATAAGCCGCCAAAACAAAGTCCACCTTTCAACGACAAACCAAGCTTTTGAATGAGACAAAATCACCGAGCAAGACTTTCAGCAAATGCGAAATGATCGACTAACTTGCCATTTCCACACTTTGCACCCGCTAAACTGACAACGC
>NZ_SJFM01000254.1:0-263 GCF_029478545.1 Vibrio sp. 1180_3 | reverse complement strand
ATTCACATAACAAGCAATTCAAGTGGATTCTCAACGCGTGGCAGTTTTACTATGCGTTGAGTAAAGTGTTTTACGGTGCAATGCAGCGACTTGGTCAGTGCGTTGCTCACCACTTAATTGGGCGTTCGCTGGGGTTAAGAAAAACGGTGAACTTAGGGTGGAAAGGCTTTGGGTTTTCTAGCTACACACCGGCCAAGTCTCAGTTTCTCAACTATCTCGCCAGTTGCACTCTTCGGGAAGAGTTTGAACTTAACGAAGTCTGC
>NZ_SJFM01000253.1:0-264 GCF_029478545.1 Vibrio sp. 1180_3 | reverse complement strand
GAAAAAATGCCAAGCGTTGGGAATCCCTCTTAAATTGTTTGTTATGCAAATTCAATAAGATAAGCTGACTTTACTCGATCAAAAACCACAATTGCAATAGTTGAGTGATTCAAGAATCAACCCAAGCCTGAACCGTGATAAATAAGCCACCAAAACAAAGTCCACCTTTCAGCAACAAACCAAGCTTTTGAATGAGACAAACTCACCGAGCAAGACTTTTAGCAAATGCGAAATGATCGATTAACTTGCCATTTCCACACTTTG
>NZ_SJFM01000252.1:0-265 GCF_029478545.1 Vibrio sp. 1180_3 | reverse complement strand
CTTAGAAGAGTAGCCATTTCGACTATTACTATCGTTGGTCGGTGAGTGTTTTTCGTAGCCAAGGTGATCATCAAGTTCAGCATTTAAAGCTGTCTCAACCGTCACCTTGGTTAACATTTTCCTGAAGTCATCAAGATCCGAAGGCGTCTTAATTGACTTAGCGGCTTCGCGAGCGAAGGCTTCTAAAGCTTTCTTGTCCATATTGCTTATCCTTAGCCATGACTGGCTTAATTATAAGCAGATACACAATTTAAATTACAGGCTC
>NZ_SJFM01000251.1:0-267 GCF_029478545.1 Vibrio sp. 1180_3 | reverse complement strand
GATTCTAGGTTGAGTTTTGTGTTTAAGGCGCAATGGTTTAGGATTGTGGTCGCGTTGCTCACCACTTAACGCAGCGTTATGCAACTCAGGTAAATTTAGGGGTTCAATCTTTTGGGATTTCTCCGGCTATTCGATTTGTTTTGTCGGCAAAGGAGCATTTTTACCCTCAAATTCTTGGTTAACTCAAACCGTAAAACAGGCAAATTTCTTTGTTTGCCTCAATTGGTTTTAGCGTTGGGGCGTTGTCAGTTTAGCGGGTGCAAAGTG
>NZ_SJFM01000250.1:0-267 GCF_029478545.1 Vibrio sp. 1180_3 | reverse complement strand
GGCGTTATGTGTTGGATGAGTTTTTAAGGTCAAAGCTACGATTTCATTGATAATTTGTTCCGTGTTTTCGGCAGGTTGGCTTGGTCGAAATGGATTCTTGAACAACCTGAGATTGATCGTTTTCAAGGTTCTTGGGTTGCCTCAATTTAGTTTTGGGTCTGGTTTGTGTTGAATTTTGTCAGTTTAAAATCGCTTTAATTGAAATGTCTTTTTGACTGATTCACTTGCTGAAATTCAGCTCTGAAAGTCTGGTGAAGCAAAAGGTTT
>NZ_SJFM01000249.1:0-268 GCF_029478545.1 Vibrio sp. 1180_3 | reverse complement strand
GATCCAAAACTTAATTGAGGCAACCCAAGAACCTTGAAAACGATCAATCTCAGGTTGTTCACGAATCCATTTCGACCAAGCCAACTTGCCGAAAACACGAAACGAATTCTCAATGAAATCGTAGCTTTGACCTTAAAAACTCATCAAACACATAACGCTGCGTTAAGTGGTGAGCAACGCGACCACAATCCTAAACCATTGCGCCTTAAACACAAAACTCAACCTAGAGCCGAAACTCCCAAGCGTTGGGAATCCGTCTTAAACGCCT
>NZ_SJFM01000024.1:0-75103 GCF_029478545.1 Vibrio sp. 1180_3 | reverse complement strand
ATTAAAGTTTTGTTGGTCCTAAGACCGGCTCAATGAATACTGACTTCAAAACTGTTTTTACTCGAAAGTAAAAAGTAATTTTAAAGCTATTGTTGTTCCAACAGAACAACAATGAATTGACTGTGCCGCTTATTGGTTTTCACTTTTTAATAAAAAGTGAAATCAAAAAGCATTCGAACTATTGCTAGTTCAGGTCACTCAGTTCATTGATAAATCTTTTTCGATTATCATCAACGAGTGCCCACACAGATTGATAGGTTTATATTGTTAAAGAGCGTTTCCTACCGACCAAACCATTAAGTCCGCGTCGCTAGGGGTGCGAATAATACGCTTTCGTTTTTAAGAGTCAAGGGTTATTTTCAAACTTTCTATTCTCTTTTAAACTCTAACTCGTGTGTGAGGTTCGTCTCACTCCGTGTCAGTGAGGCGGCATTATAGGGATGATTTAGAAGGTGACAAGTACTTTTTGAAATTTCTTTTTTGTTCGACCAAAAACCAACCAATGTCGCGTTTTATTGAATAAAACTTCAACATTTGAAGGCTATCACAGCAATTGGTTGGAAAAACGCCAAGCTTGTACGTAAGATTCATGTGTCTATTTTGTTAAGCTTAGACATCTATCTTCTTTTATTTTGATATGTAGTATTCCAATATGAACTCTAATAAATCGACTTTACTGATTGCATCTCTTGCAATAATAGGCGCTATCGTCTTTTCTCTGGTCGCGCTATCTCCCGCAATTACTTTCGTGCTTGGTGTTGTCTCTTCAGCTTTTGTTTTTAAATTTTGTGGCAACAGCACAGTAACCGATGAGGATCCAAAACTCTCAACGAAAACTTTGTATGTCGGAAATTTGCCATACAAAGCTAACGAGGCCCATGTCCGTGAACTTTTTGCTAAAGAAGGAGAAGTGTTTGCTGTGCGCTTGATGAAAGATAAACGCACTGGAAAAAGACGGGGCTTTGGCTTTGTAGTAATGGCATCTTCAGATGTTGATTCTGCAATTGCAGCCTTAAATGAAAAAGACTACATGCAACGTACCCTAAAAGTACGCGTGGCGAACGACCCTAAACATCCTGACGGCGAAATGTTTGAACAGGACTAAACCCTAAGTGAGCCAGTCGGCTATTAAGTGCGTTTTCTTCCCAAGGAAGCGCACTCGATAAAATTTTGTATTGCTTTATCTGACATTGCGGCTCACTTTCTACCTCAAGCAACTCTTTAACACGCCGGGCTATCGCGTTTCCAGAATCCACCAGCAATACTTTATTCCCTAATACGCTTTGAATCTCTTCCTTTATCAGTGGGAAATGTGTGCAGCCAAGTACTGCAACGTCAATATGATTAACCAAAGGCTGCAGTATGGCTTTTAGCTCGACCAAATCTACCGCTTTACCTCGTAGTTTCTCTTCTGCCATATCGACAAGTCGAGTAGAGCCTAATAGTTCAACATTTTTATCCGATGAAAAATCTCGAATTAGGTCATGAGTATATTGGCGTGTAATGGTAGCGGGGGTAGCGATAAGTCCTACGGCTTTATTTGCTAGCGATGACGCTGGCTTTATTGCCGGAACGACTCCAACAACAGGAATCGAAAGACAAGAACGTAATGTCGGCAAGACAATTGTACTTGCAGTGTTACAAGCAATCACGACTAAATCGATATTATCTTGCTCAACAATCTGAGTAACTAAAGTGAGGACACGCTCAATTAATACTTGTTGATCTAACTCACCGTAAGGATACGCTTCGTTATCAAACAAATAGGTGTAATTTAACTGTGGCAATTGCGCTTGTATTTCTTGATAGACAGATAATCCACCGACACCGGAATCAAAGATAAGCACATTATGATGAGACTGTTGTGACACGCTGACCACCTAGAAATGAAAACGTCTTGATCATACTCGCTCTTTATCAATTGGCAATATTCTTGCCTGGTATCTTTGATGACAGAAACGCTCCCCCTCTTCGAGGTGTGTGAGAGTTAATTGCAGCGAGCCATGGATAAAACATGGAGCTTCAGTTACTAAAGTGTGAAACTCACCATCTTCACCGCATGGATCGACACTCAGTGGCAATGATTGAAGAAACTCATTTCCATACCACTGACCACAAAATTTCGGTTCTAAAGCTTGCCCATCAGTCGTCACGATCATCGTTTTAATACCACAGCCTATCATTTCATCCGCCAATGCACGGCTATTCTCCCCCAACAATGGCAATACGCATTCCCAACCAGCAGGTTCAATATAGCTTTTACGATAATCAGCAATGCCATTACAAAAAATGTCGCCAAATGCAACGGCGTTGATCTCTAAGTCACTCGATTTCAGAGCGTTTATGATGGTTGATTGATAAACCTCATTGCTCGGAAACACTTCGGGTAATTTTATTTTGATAATCGGTAAACCAACCAATTGAGCCTGCAAGTCAATCACATGCAACGGCGTTGCTTGGAAAGGCACTTCGTTGTCCACATACGTGGTATAAAGCCCAACTACGTTGTAATCTGTATCTGCTAATAAGCGCTCTAAAGTCAGCGTAGAATCTTTTCCACTCGACCAACTGATAATGACGTTCTTTTTCATGGTGAAACTCACTAATTGAAAAACCGCCCGAAGGCGGTTTGAGGCATTAGAATTGGTAAGCGACGTTCAGGTAATACGCTCGTTCTGGTGCAGGGTAACCATTGGCTGTTTCGTACTCTTTATCAAATAGATTATCAATTCGAGCACTTATTGTCGTTGACTGGTTGGCGTAATAACTTACAGCGGTATCAAATAGTGAATAAGCGCCTAGCGTAATATCCGTATATGGGTAAGTGCTATAATCCACATCAGGTCGTTTACCAACATACAGATAGCTAATTGACCAATCTACTTCATCAAAACTGACTAAAGCATTCCATTTATACATCTCTTTCGCACGGCGTTGCAATTGCTGACCAGTTGCCTCTTCGGCATCTTTATAATCGGCACTAATTTGATGTTGGATAATACCGGTATCAAATTCAGCCGTTAGTTCCACGCCTTGGATATGAGTTTCACCGTTAACATTAACGTATTGATAAGTCGAAGGGTGGTAATCGATCAAGTTATCGATTTTATTATCGTAACCCGTTAAAGACCAATACACCCCTTTAACCAAACCACTAAAGGTGAGTTCAAATGAGTTAGATTCTTCAGAGGTTAAATCTTTAGAACCATAGTTTGGGTCATATTGTTGATAAAGGTTTGGTGCTTTAAATGATGTACCATAAGAAGCCTTTACTGCAAACTCTTCGACAAATTGGTAGCCAGCTGCGAGGTTATAAGTCGATTGAGAACCAAATTCTTCGTTATCATCAAGGCGAGCACTGGCTTCAAGTAATGCCGATGAAATGCTAGCCGACACCATACCAAATATCGCGCTATTTGAACGACTAAAAGTCTTATCTGCAGTTTTATCTAGATAAGACTCGTCACGCCAATCGACTCCACCAGCCAAAGTAATCACATCAGATAACTTATAGTGATTAATAAACTGCACATTACTTTGCTCAAGTTCATCTGAAGAACCAGAGTATTTATCTGCTGACTGTTCGTAATTCCACGACTTTTGTTTCTGAGTGTTGAACTGCATCTCTGCAATCCATTTTTCAGATTGATACTGGCCACCGAATGTAAATGAACGATCGTCTTTTTCTGACTCATAGTATTTATGGCTACCAAACGAATTATCATATTGGTAAATATTCTCATACGCTCTGGCACTACCAAACAGAGACCATTGCTGGCTTAGTTTATGCGTATAACCAACCAAGCCATTGGTGCTATCAAACCCGTGACGATCACCATCATTAATACCATGTACTGGCTTAACGTTGTAACCTTTATCTTGCTCATTACCAAGTGCAAGGTTTAGCTGACCATTATCCGAAACAGCAATACCAGAGGCGAGACTTAGCTCGCTGTAATCCAAACTCCCCAAACCTGCACTGAATCTTGTCCCTTCATTCGAAGAACGTGCAACGGTAATAATATTAATCACGCCACCAATGGCTTCAGATCCATAAAGGGATGCTCGAGCACCTTTAACGTATTCAATACGCTCAACATACGTTAAAGGGATTTGATTAAAGTCTACGGCACCTTTTGCGGCGCGAGAAAAGCGCACACCATCCACTAGCACCAATACTTGATCAGAGCCTGTACCGCGCACAAAAATTGAGGCATTCTGTCCACGGCCACCATTTTGAGTAATTTGAATCCCCGTCAATCGACGCAAAACATCAGGAATAGATTTAGCCTGTGTACGTTCGATATCTTGCCGTAAAACAATTTCTATATCAGCTAAAGTCGATTGGGTCGATTGCTCGAAACGGTTTGCCGTTACAACGAGAGTTTGATCAGAAGATTGAGCATAAGAAGCATGCGGAAGTAACGATGCTATTGCCATCGCCAAAAAAGAGTTGTTCATATTGTATCCTAAGTCGCGTAAGTCCTACCGAATCCCCCATCTGGGTAATTAACGATTCGGTTGCTGGCAGGTATTCGGACTTAAGAGCTCGGCATCGCCACCTAGTCACTCGACTTCCCACATCGCTTATGCAGTGTCATTTGAGCTTTCGTTCTCTCTTACCGCTGCGCGTCAGTTCTGGTTTTGCACCAGATTCCCTTTTTCAGCCGTCTACACTTCCAGACAGCACCAGCTGAAGCGATACTATTGTTCTATCTATTATTTGTCTAGAGAAAGATTAGTATAAGCTATAGTTTTACAATGCCAATGCGTGGTTAATTCTGCACAAAACTGGACAAGCGCGAGGGATTGAATAAAATCTGCGCTCTTTATTTGAATGCACCATACCCGAAGAAAGGTAATACCATGGCTACTCTTGATGTAAACCCACAACACTACCAACAGCAATTGGCGGAAAAGACAGAGCGTCTCACCCAAATGTTTGCACACTATAATGTGCCAGAGTTGGAAGTGTTTGAATCACCAGAGCAGCACTATCGTATGCGAGCTGAGTTTCGTATTTGGCACGAAGGGGAAGACCTTTACTACGTCATGTTCAATCAAGAAACGCGTGAAAAATACCGTGTTGACCAATTTCCAGCCGCAAGCCGTTTAATCAATGACCTCATGCCACTATTAACGGATGCATTAAAAGGCAGCGATTCTCTTCGCCGTAAACTTTTCCAAGTCGATTTTCTCTCAACATTAAGCGGCGAAGTACTGGTATCGCTGCTTTACCATCGTCAATTAGATGAAGAATGGATTGAAAGCGCCAAAGCGTTAAAACAACGTTTGAATGATGAAGGCTTTAACCTCAACCTAATTGGTCGAGCACGCAAAATGAAAGTGGTGCTTGATCGCGATTACGTGATAGAAAAACTGAATGTGAATGGCGATAGCTATATCTACCAACAAGTCGAGAACAGCTTTACTCAACCCAACGGTAAAGTCGCGCAAAAAATGTTGGAATGGGCGGTAGATTGCACTCAAGACAGTCGCGGTGACTTGCTTGAGCTGTACTGTGGTAATGGCAACTTTTCATTAGCACTGGCACAAAATTTTGAGCGTGTACTCGCGACTGAACTAGCGAAACCTTCGGTTGATTCGGCACAGTACAATATTGCGGCAAATAAGATCGACAATGTACAAATTATCCGTATGTCAGCAGAAGATTTTACCGAAGCAATGGAAGGAAAGCGTGAATTTCGCCGTCTAAAACAAGCCAATATCGATCTACAAAGCTACAACTGCAACACCATTTTTGTTGATCCTCCGCGCTCAGGAATGGATATCGATACGTGTAAAATGGTGCAAGGTTATGAGCGTATTTTATATATATCTTGCAATCCAGAAACTCTAAAAGATAACTTAGACATTCTAGGCAAAACTCATAAAGTGACCCGTTTTGCTCTATTTGACCAATTCCCTTACACCCACCACATGGAAGCGGGTGTGCTGCTAGAGCGCATAAAATAAGGATTTAAACGGCTTTTAATTGTAGCAAAAATCGCTCCGGGTACGGCTTGGGGTACGGGAAGCTTGTTATGGACTATCGACTAAGAATGAATTTGACTTAGTCACTCAAACCAACTTTGTGGTTAGATTAGTGCACTTAAAATATTAAAGAGCCTCCGGTTAAGGAGGCTCTTTAATATTGACTAGTTTTGCTTGTTTTCCTCGGCTCGTTGAACGGCCTCATAAATTTCCAGTTTCAACGCTATGGAGTACTCATCTTCATACAGAATAGAGCTAATGATTTTATGCAGTAGCTTTTTATCAATAACGTTATCGGCGACCCAAACGGCGATGTTCTCCATTTCACGAACGAAATGCTGCACGATGTAGTCAAATCCGTTGAGCTCTAAAAAGTAGGCTCCGAGCGCTAGTGATGAGCGTTTATTGCCATCATTAAAGGCATGGTTTTTGTTGATGGAAAACACTAAGTGCGTCAGCTTGTCTTCGATTTCAGGGTAATACCAGTCGTTTTGCATATGCTCCAATGGGCTTTCAAGTTGACCGATATCTTTTGTACCCGTTAAACCGCCTGATTTTTCGATGATCCAATCGTGGGTACTTACCGCATACGTCACATCGAAGTAAAAGTACCGTGGCTGAGCGTCGTCGGTCATATCAGCGGTCCTTCAAGCGTTTGAATACGTCAAGTATTTCAGGATCACTGAGCTGGTCTTCAAGAGATTTACTTTTCTCGCCAAGGAAACGTTCAAAGTCTGCTTCTGGTACAGATTTAATGTAAGCCTCCAGCTTTTCATGCAAAGCATCTCTAAAGCACAAGTCTCTGCTGGCCATTTTTGTTCTGGCATCGGTTATCAGCGGCCTAAAGAGAGGATGCTGCTCAAAACTGGCAAACAGCAGCTCAGCCTCTTTTTGCGTCAATGGACGGCCCAAACTGGTACTCTGGCGCTCTAGCTCGTGAGCAATACCAGATTCAAAACTGGCGATAAGCGTGAGCACTTCAGAGTACATGGTTTCACGGATCTTATCTTTTTCGGCCAGCTTGAGTATTTTCTTATACTCCGCTGCATTCTCATGGAAAATGCTTTGGTAGATCAGGTTAGTAAAGCGGCCATACTTCCACTTATTGCCGTCTACGTATTTGTCCAAGGCGTCGGTAAACTGTTTACGGTAGTTTTCCTCTTGGAACGCCGCCATCAAGTAATCTTGATCGCGCTGGTTGATGAACTTGGTGTGACCGCCTGCGCGTTCTGCGAGTACATCAATGACAATATCGAGTACACGAGAGCGCAGTTCTTTGGCTCGTTCACTGTCAGTGAGCAACATTCCCAGGTTCAAAATGGCGCGAAAAGAGAAAACGCCTAGCACACTGGTTTTGGTACCGTCATCGATGTCGGCACCATAGCTTAAGGCTTTGAATTCTTTAAGTTTTGATCCTCTTAATATTTGGTAGCCATTGTTTTTTAGCTCATCTGCATGGCTGGCTAAATAGCGCTCAATTGTACGTTCACTGATTTCAAACAATTCCATGACTTGTTGCTTAGTGAACACCGCCTCACCATTAAACTGAACACCACCTAATGCGAGGTGTTGCTCTGCTTTTTGCAAGGCGTAACGGTTATTCAGTATGTTTTGTCGGTCATGCAAAGACTCAGTGAGATCTTTAGCCATGTTGATCCTCCTGTGGTTCAGTGCTTGGTTTTACCGTTACTTGACCGTTCATTAGCATGGGAAGAAGCCAATCACGTAATGCTATTAGCTGCTCGTTTTCTTGTTCTAGGGTATCTTGTCTTTTGAAAAGGTCTTCTACTTTTGCCCTAAACTCTTCAACAAGTTCATTTGGTGGAAGAGCTAATTTCACTGTTTTAATAACAGTCCCGGATACTTCTTTGAACGTTGAACCAGAAGCGTATTGAATTATTGCTTTTAGGCTATTTTTTACCGTGAAATAGACAAACTCAGTTGGGTATCCTTTAGATGGTATAAAAGATTTGAACCCCTGATTTGTTGTCAGTGCATTTCTTGCAATCGCCATATAACCTATTGGCGCTCTTGAGCTTAATAGCACAGTTCCAGCAGGATATTTTTTAAGTGATGCCGATTTTATGCCTTCCGCAGTTACACCCATAGCGCCTTTAGAAATGAACTTATTTCCAATGTTCCCTGAAAGATCATTTGGAGTAATCCAGGCACTACCTTGTTCTGAAAAGTTATTTTTATCAGCAGTTGAAGGTGTACTCCCTCCAACTATCTGACCTAAATTATCCAACGTTCCATCAGACCAGCCGACAGGAATTTCACGCTTCAAGGTATGGTTGTAAACCATCTTACCGCCAGAAGCTTTATAGGGCTTTCCATTGGCATCCGGGAAATCAAACTGCACGAACCAGTAGTCATAAAGCGTTTTCGCCATGGCTTCTAGCTCAATGTTGATACGATTGTTGAGTTCGATTTTGTCCTCAATAACAGAAAGAACATCTGCAATCTTTTCTTGCTCTTCTTTCTTTGGACCATTGAACGGTATGCTGGCAAGAATACCTGTGTTCAAATTAGGCATTGTCGCCCCGACCGCTTGGCGGACAATCCAGTTCTGAATTGTTGGGGTGCTGAGGTAATGAGTTAGAAATCTAGAATCAAATTTATCACCAGGGCGAAGTAACAGGCAGCCAGTACCACAGAAATACCCATCTTCTTTTTCCCTTATTAAGGCTTTGAGTGTTACATCTCCTCTACGGCTATACACAATATCGTCTTTCTTGACGATATACTTCGAAAGCCGATTAGCATCACCTTCAGTTATGTAAGCTATATCCGAAAGGTCGACCCTGTTGCTCTTCATATTTGCAGGCATAATGCATGGAATTCCTTCCTGAACATAGTCAGCAGCATGAAGTTGGCTTCCAAAAGGACCTGTGTGGATCTTACCTCCACCAGCTTTTACTAAATTGCCAAGATTATCACTGAGGATGTTATTCATATTTCAAGCCTGCCAACTGCTTTTTAATCTCTACTTCTAGCTCACGTGATTGTTTAAACAAACTGTCCAAATTGCTGCTAAAGCCCTGCATTTTTTCCACAAACTGCTCTGAGGTAATATCTACATACTCAATTTTGACTTCGGAGTACTGTCCTGCACTGAGGCTGTAGTTTTTCGCAGTGATCTCGTCATAGCTAACAGCGACAGAGAAGTCATCTTCCGTCCACTTGTTGTTGAATACATCAATGATTTGCAGCTCTTCTTCTGGTGTTAGAACCGTCTTCTGATTCTTACCTTCTTTGACCTTTTGGCCCAAGTTTGATGCATCAACCAACACTACTTTGTCTTTGTTACTGTCATCAATAAACAGAATGGAGACGTTGGTACCTGTAGTCGCGAAGATATTGGATGGCATGGAGACAACCCCCGCAAGCATCTTGTTATCCACCAGGTACTGACGGATCTTTTTATCAATGCCAGATTGAGCGGTAATAAACCCTGTTGGCAATACCACCGCTGCTTTTCCACCTGGTTTTAATGAGTAAATAATGTGCTGCAAGAACAATTGGTAGATTTCCATTTTGTCCTTGGCTTTGGCTTTGATTTTTGGAATGCCAGCAAAAAAGCGATCTTTGTTTTCTTTGCTGTCCAACTCATCACGAAAATCACTGAAATCCAGCTTAAATGGTGGGTTAGAGACAATGTAATCAAATTTGCGTAGCTCACCATTTTCCTTGTGGTGTGGATGACGAAGAGTGTCGCCTTCAATCACGTTAGGAATTGAATGCACCAAGTTGTTCAAAATCAGGTTCAAACGCAGTAGGTTTGATGACTTTTTCGAAATATCCTGCGTGTAGATGCTACAACGCGTTTCACCGATAGCATGGGCGACGTTCATAAGCAGAGTGCCAGAGCCCGCTGATGGGTCATAACAGCTCACATTGCGCACGGTGCCTTGCTGGTCTTCAGGCACCAAAATTGCGGCCATAATGCGTGCTACCGCATGAGGGGTGTAATACTCTGCGTATTTGCCGCCTGAGTTGCTGTTGTAGTCTTTGATCAGGTATTCAAAGATGGTGGCGTAGAAATCAAATTTTTGGTTAAAGATACGCTCAAAACTGAAATCAATCAGTTTGTTGATGATCGCTTTGCAGAAAGCATCACGCTTGGAAACGGTCACGTTCTCGCTGATGCGGGTAAACAGTTGTACTTTCTCGCCTGTGTCCGTCATTACAGCAAACACATCGTTATTGCTGATGGCAATGTCCATCAAAGTATCATCAAACAGCTGAGCAAACCCAGGCTTGTCCTGCTGGTTGAACAGGTGACTGATGAAATGATGTGGTTTGAGACGAGCAGTGTCAGCACCCATCTGGATCTGGAGCATCTCTAGATCTTCTTCACTCATTTCAATCAGGGCTTCTTCCCATTTTTCCGCGCTGGCGATTTTTTTGTCTATTTTCTTTGCTTCATAGGCGAACTTATCGTTCAGGAATTTATACAAAAAGACCTGAGTGATGATCTCAAATTCCCCGGTACTGTTGCCTAAGCCATTGGTTGCACAGATGCTTTTCAGGCTATCGATAAGGGCTTTTGTTTTTTCTCTAAATTCGAGTTCGACCATGGTTTGTGTACTGCCTTAGTTGGTGTTATTACCAGGATTGGCTACCTGTATTAAATTCTTTTAAATATTCTGCTACGACAAGGTGGTTTACATAACGAACCGCTTCCGCATTCAAGGGAATGCTCTGTTGTTTGATAAAGCGGTTATGAACCTTTGGTAGCAGATGCCGCTCAAAATAGCTTTCGTTATCGAGAACGGACGTGTTGTCGAGTACCTGGCTATCGGCGTCTTCTTTGACTCCGAGTAGGGCCTCAAAAATCTTTCTTTCAGAGTCAGTAATGTCGCGTCGTTCTTGTTGGCGTTCGTATAAACGCTTGTGTAAACGCGCATACTTGGTGTCACCTAGGTACTTCTGACGCAATTGGTTGTTCTGTCGGTTCAACTCTTTCACTCGTTGGTGAATTTTGTTGAGCGCATCGATGTTGGCGACCATTTCATCTTGTGTTACTTCACTGAGATTCTTTTTCTTAAACAATCGCTCTAGTTCATCTTTCAGGTTGATGAATTTCGGGTCTTGTTGGTCAAAGTTACTTGCCAGAGCTTCGCGTGTTTGACGAAGAGTGTTTTTCAACTGGTCAGCCAAAACCAGTTCTTCTTCACCGATTTTAACGAACTTGAAGATGACATCTTCTAAGGCTCGGTGAAGCAGGTGTGTGGTGTCTGTGCCTTGTTCAAGATCTTGCTTGAGGTTGAGCAAGTCCAAATGATTGCTGGTTTCGCGGTAAAGCACGTTTAGCTTGGCAAAATCCAGTTCATCAAGGAAATCGTACTCACCTTGCAGGCGAATTAAGTTATACAGGCTTCGTGCATCAGCTAAGGCATTTTTCAGTGCTAAGACAGTTTCTCTGTCTTGTATCTGGCTGATTTGATCACAGAAGGTCTCCATGTTGCCGATATCAAAGCGGAACAGCACATCTTTAATGTGTTCTATCTCTTGTTTGATCTCTTCCTGTGATTTGAATAGCTTGGAGTAGCTTTCGATTTCGTCGCCCAGCTCAGATTGCAGCTCGTCAAAGTAAGCTTTGTTAGTTGCGTCAAACTCTTTTCGGATGTCCGCGAAATCAACCACATAGCCATAACGGAAGTCCTTATATGTGCGATTGACGCGTGTCAGTGCTTGTAGCAAGTTATGTTTACGGATCACACGGCCAAGGTAGAGTTTCTTCAAGCGTTTAGCATCGAAGCCTGTGAGTAGCATGTTGTAAACAAACAGTAAGTCGATTTTTCCTGCTTTGAAATCTTCAACCCAATCTTTGCGTTCTTGTTTTGTGCCGACATCATGCAAAATCAGCGCAGCATTGCTCACTTTGTGGGCTTGCTTGGCTGGCTCCATGCTCGCCGTTTGAACGTAAGTCGGGATCGGTTCTGCTACCGATGTTGCTTGCTGAGGTTCCACGCTGTCACTACTGGATAGGGGCTTTGAGGCGTACACAGCATTAAACAGCTCAAACATTTTTTTTGCTTGGTCTGAGCTATCGCAAATGATCATACCGCCTATAGTTGCGTCATTTAGCGTGCCGCGACTCTTTTCGAAGTCGCTAATGATGTAGTCCAGCATTGGCTCAACAAAACTTTGATGGGCGTATATTTCTTTGCGGTCTACATCGCCCATTTTTACTTCAGCTTCTTCCAGCGCTTGTTGAAGCGTCATTTTGTAATTGGTCGCGATCTCTTCACGAATTAAGCGCAGGGTATAGCCGTCAGCAATAGAAGCATTGTAGTAATACTTGTGAATGTAATCGCCAAAAAGAACTCGTGAGTTGTAGTCTTCACCCAGTAAGGGCGTACCCGTTAATCCTATCTTGATAGCGTTGGTATCAGACTGAGTCAGGTTGGCTAGAAAGCTACCTTTCGGGTTGTAACTACGATGAACTTCATCCAGGAAGTAAACGCGTTGGATGGTGACGTTATAGTCTTGCGTTGAAATAACGTCGGGGTCATCTTTAAACTTCTGAATGTTGACGACGGTTATTTCGGCTTTGCCTGAGTGGTTGTGAATCACTTGTGTGGCTTTGATGTCACGCGTGAACGCTTCACGGGAGTTTATGGTATGAACAATCAAGCCGCGTGCAGTGAACTCTCGCTGTGCTTGTTGCAGCAAGTCTAGTCTATCGACGATAAAATAGAACTTTGGAATGATTTCTCGTTTTTGGAAGTAGTCCGTTAAGAACCCAACGTTGTAATAGGTTAACGCAGTTTTACCACTTCCTTGGGTATGCCAAATAATCCCTTTTCGAACCCCTTCGTTTAGCTTTCGCTCAATAGCTTTGGTCGCAAACATCTGTGGGTAGCGCATGATGTGTTTTTGCAGGCCATCACTCTCTGATACGTAGACCAATGCATAGCTTAGAACAAAGGACAAACGTTCTTTGCTGAGTAAAGAGGTACAGATTCGGTTGGTTGGGCGGCTGGGCTCTTTGTTGCTCAAAAACTCCGGGTTGCTGCGGATCACCTCCAAGTTATTGTCTTTGAGTACTGCCAGTTCTTGCTCATCAGTTAGTGGTTTTAAAAGCGCAGTGAGGTCTAACACCTCTTCTTCACGAAAGTAGTTAAACACTGGCTTGTCATATGAACTGCTCGCGTAAAACGCACCTTGTACTGGCTCTGGATCACCATCGACGTAGTCCATGTTATTGGAAAAAATCATGAACTGAGTGATGTTAGCAAAGCGCTTGAATTTCGGGTTTTGAAAACGTTTATTGATGCGTTCTCTTTCCGCGATGATACCGTCTCGGTTGTTAGGCTTTTTCACCTCAATAAACACCAGCGGCATGCCGTTGATTAACAAGATAATGTCAGGACGAAATTCATCGTCTCCGTTCTTGTAGGTTAGCTCAGTAACGACATGGAAGCTGTTGTTGGAAAAGTTCTCGAAATCGATCAGCTTAGTGCCAGATCGAGCCTTCAATTTATTGAAAAAAGCTCGTCCTAAGTCTTCGTTATCCAGAGAGAGTTTCACTTCTTCGAGCAAACGGGCAACGTCATCAGGTGTCATGTCAGGATTTATACGACTGACCGCTGAGGAGAATAATTCCGGGAAGATATTTGTATCCTTGTCCCAGTGTGTTCCTTTCAGGGATAGGTACTCATAACCCAAACGCATGAGATGTAGGATCGTTGGTATTTTTACTCTTGAATCTTCTGTGAAGCTCATATCAGTCCTTCGTTATTGTTTTTATCGATCATTCTCTGGTGACTGTTCTAAGAGCTCACCAACTTGACAATTAAATAGCACGCACAGTTTGTCGATGGCTTCTAAGTCCACTTTTTGTGCTGTTTCTTTGTACAGAAGTGTCACTGTGTTGCGGCTTAAACCCGTTTCACGAATGACATCTGAAATCTTTAATTTTCTCTCACCCATCATGCGAGCAAGATTGCATTTAATCATGTCTTCCTATCCATATTGGCAAGACTTCTTTGATAAAGCATTCTATCAGGAATTTATGACCACAAATAAAAATTTCATTTCAAATTGAATTTTTAATCTTAAAATTTAAAAACCGATCACAGCATTCCTTCCACTTACCTCAATTCACTTATTCCAAAAATATTCAGGCATATGTCATCAATGTGAAACCCCATCATTGATTCCGACAGGAGCCTGAAATGAATCCAAAAACACCCGATTACCAAAAGCAGCAACGCTATCAGGAAAATGAAATCCTGGAGCATGCGGCTGAGATACTCGCGACACGCTATGTACGTGGTGATGCCTTAATTAGCCCTGATGCGACCAAAGAGTATGTACGCTGCAAACTCGGCAGCTATGAACGTGAAGTGTTTGCTTTACTGCTACTGGATAACCAAAACCGACTGATTGAGTTTAAAGAGCTCTTTCATGGCACCGTCGATGCGGCCAGCGTCTACCCACGTGAAGTGGTAAAAGCGGTACTAGAAGCGAATGCCGCAGCGGTGATATTTGCCCATAACCATCAATCTGGAGACTCAACACCGTCTCAAGCCGATAGACGGATAACCGAAAGACTCAAAGATGCTTTAGCGCTGGTGGATGTTCGCGTTCTCGACCATATCGTGACAGGCGATACCTGCGCCTCATTTGCTGAAAGGGGGTGGTTATGATTGAACAACATTATGGCGAGCTATCTATTGATGACACGTTACATGCGTCACTGGAAACACTTTTGAATCGATACACTCTCCCAGAGAATGCCGAGAGACTCGTGCTGAACTGCCGTCAAATGAGTTACTACCGACATCGACAAGGTTTGCATCCCATTGAAGTACAGCTTAAACGTGAGTCAGATACTAGCCCTTGGCTGGTAGTCTTCTTTGCCAGCTTCTCTTACCCCGATGACAACAGCACAGCCGTTGAACCTGAGTTGTACTTTCACCTCGCAAACCAATGGTGCTACCAGCCTGATGTAGGGAGCACGGATTTATCCCACCCAGAAGTACAAGAGCTGCTGTCGGTATGGATGAAAGCCTTTGCTCGCCATCTATCCAGAAAAGTTTTTGATGACGTGCAACTGACAATGGTCGGTACGTTCAACTAAATCCATTCTCTCTTTTCTAATTTGAATCCTGAAACAAGGAGGACTCACCATGTCCCAATTAACCTTCATTGCCTCCACGCTACCTGTGTCAAAGAAACTGCATAAGCTGTTAAATGTGCAGCTCACCGCTCATTTGCTGAGTAATGAAGCACTAACCACCAGCCGTTATCTGGTGTTTAACTTCCGCGATAAAAGTTACAGCGCGGATGAAGGCGGCTTCCATCCGGTTGAGATTGCAATTTGCCATACCTCAACTGGAGGCTGGAGCATTGAGTACATCACTGACTTTGCGTATATGGGAAACTACTACCCAGAGCTAGAGCGCAACTTGGATTTTGATTTTCGGGCTGGGCAGTTCTTTGTGGCCTATCGTGGCTGGCTACCAATGCAGGGTAGCCGTGATGCTAAAGAGCTGTATCGGCTATGGGAGAATAACTTTCTTGCCTATGTTGATATGGACTCCTACAACGAGATAGCCGTCACTCCGCAATAACTCATGACTTCCCTTCTTCTACAAACCATCAAACTTGTCACTGCCCTCATTACGCTGTTCTCCCTTTCCCCGTTCTTCGGTGCCATTGGAGCCCTATCCACTTTAGGGTTTCTGGTGGTGCTGCTGATTGGGTTATTGGTAGCGATTGCCGAGCTCAGTGATAAGCATAAGCCTCGTTAATGTTAATCGGCTCACGCTTTGGTGATGCCGATTGATGCTGTTTTCACCGTTGGACATTATGTGTCTGACCCACCTCTATTCTCCCGACATTAAATGTCCGACTCCGGTGTGGAGCTTTGATGTATTGAGAGCGTAGTCATGAGCAATAAAACCAGCATTGAAGGGTTATCCGCTTTGCTGCACACGCTGATGCTTATTCCTCAACATCGATGGATCACCGTTAGGGAGTTGCAGCAGCAGTTAGCCCTACTCGATATCCACCGCACCACGCGCAGCATTAAACGCTACCTCGATGACATCATTGTGAACGTGTTTAACGTGGAGTGTGATTCGATGAGCATGCCTCATGTTTATCGCAAAACCTCAGAGCAATTACTGAAGCTCAACAAGCAGGAAATGCTCTATTGGCAACTGACCAGCAAGTACTTACTGCCGCTTGTTCCTGATGCACTGAATTACGGGCAAGGGTCCTCTTCGAAGAGAGACAAACCCTTACCCCACAAGGGTTCAGCTCATTCAAAAGAGCAAGAATGGTTAGCAAAAGTACATGTGGCTTTGCCCAATATTCGTGAATGGAGTGACAAGCAACGGCAAGTATTAAATGCGGTACACACGGCATTACTGCACAACCGTATGCTCAAAATATCGAGTCAAGTATTGCAGCAAGAGAAGGCGCTCATTGAGCCACTGGGACTCTCGGTTCAGTGTGACGCGCTCTTGCTGCTCTTTCGATTATCCGGTCAACACACGATACGCACCCTCGCCTTGCCTTTGATTGATGAGGCCAGTGTATCGACGTTTTCTTTTACCTATCCGACTGATTTCAATCTTGAGCGGTTCATGCGTGAACGCGATGAAATCAGTACGCCCTGAATTTCACTCACCGATAAGGAGAGCACCGTTATGACATTAATCAACACTCTACTCCGATACGCCGCTATGAGCTTGCTGTTTATTGGACTCACCGCTTGTGGCGATCAAGAAGAGACTCAAGCAGCAACAGCAGATATTGAAGTGTCGATATCAGCTAACCCTCACTGGGGAACATTGGTCTTTGACCTACAAGCCATTACCGATAACACCGTAATAAGCAATGTAGTGATTAACCGTGGCAACTGCCGATTACCCGCAGGCACAACCTCAGAGCTATCAAGAAACGTTTCATTAAAGTTCGGCCAAACCTACACCGGATACAGCAACAACTGCACAGTGGACAACGTGAAAGAAATCGAAGTCACCTCCAGCGCTGGCACCTTTGTCTACACCTTCTAACTTTCAAATAACATACTCAACCAACTTGTAAGGATAAACTATGAAAAAGTCATCTCTACTCATCACAGCAGCATTAGTTTTCTCAACCTCTTCCGCATTTGCTGGTGGAACACTGGGCGGTAACCCATCCGCACATTCGGGAGCCGTTAACGTCAGTGTAGGCAAATGTACTCAATACAAAATGGATGTAAAAACAGCGCAACAGGAAGGTAAGGATGTATCGACCATCACCGTTCCTGAAGGCTGTGAACCAGCCAAAGAAAAGTAATACCACCAGCAACAGTAAAAAATGACAATGGGGAGCAATTACGCTCCCCATTCTTTTTTTTTTTGCTTCTAGACATAGCTTCTTATCTAAATACCTCTCAACAATACTATTCCCATTAGCTGGCAATTTCACTTAATTCAAATAGCACTTATTAATCATCTGATTAACATCATATTTTTAGTGACCATCACTGATATACTTACGTTTAAATTTTCATCATACAGTCAATAAATCATGCTTCGCTATTTAATTTTCCATTCCTCTTTTTATTTTAAGCGCCTGTACGAGTGGTACTACCAATATCACAAATGAACAAACTCTAAACTCTGATGAAGCCTATGAAAAAGGATACATCGCGCTTAGCCAAAAGAAATATAAGGCTGCTTATGCAGAATGGCTACCCTTAGCTGAGAACGGAGATGCTCAAGCACAGTACTCGATAGGCTGGATGTATAGTAAAGGACTGGGTGTTGAAAAAAGTGTCGCGAAAGCTTTAGATTGGTACGTTAAGTCAGCAAACCAAGGTTTTGTAGACGCTCAATATAGTGCTGGGAGAATCTACCTTTATTCTCTTCAACAATACGAGGATGCATTTACGTATTTTAAGTTAGCAGCAGAAAATGACGAAAATAAAGCGCAGTTTTATTTGGGTTTAATGTACTACCGTGGCGATGGCATTAGCAAAGATCTAAAAAAATCAGCACATTGGTTCTTACAATCAGCAAAGAAAGGCAATAAAGATGCACAGTTCTACATTGGTCAAATGTATGAACTAGGTGAAGGTGTCCTACAAAATGACAAGTATTCTCTACATTGGTTTAACTTAGCCTCAAGGAATGGACAGCAAGACGCACAATATAAGCTTGCTGTTATTTACTATCAGGGGAAAATGGTACCTAAAAATGATATCACAAGCTATATGTGGTTAAATATCAGTCAATACAACGGAAAAGATATTCAAAATATGAAAGGAATAATATTTGATGACTTAAGCCAAACTGATATTGATGAAGCTCAATTCAGATCAATAGAATGTGTCGAATCCCTGTATGAACACTGCAATTGGTAATTTTTGGTACGCAATCAGAACTATGCTGTAATGGTTTATACTCGCGGCTGTTTCCATAGCTCGAAAATAAAAACATTCCCTTCGTTAATATCCGAGGCTACGGTGATGAGAATGAGAATTTAAATTTTTACTTAGTTATAGCACGCACACTAGGAATGAGTGTTCGATAGGCAAAGTGTGAGCTTTACTCTCAGTTACGTTTCCGTTGTATTTTTCTCTCCCTATATTTTCACTAAATGTTTGAACTTCCCATATCATAACGCTCGACTCAACTGACGCCTAAAGAAAGGTCCTTCACCTACCGAGCGCACTATTTTTCTCAAGATCAACACACGCAATCTGTAACAGAGAAAAGTATCACCAACTTGCCCTACATAATCACCAAGCACACGACCAATGACTACTGCTGCAACACAAACTCGTGGGCCAATCGCAGCAAGAAGAGCAGCATCAAAAAACGTCTCATCATGGGATACAATTGCGGAACCGTTCCAAGTTCGAACCATATCCCTACTCACAAGAAGACTATCCCATTCTTTGGCTAATTTAACCTGCTGAAAGATATCAAGAGGTACTGGAATGACGGTAGTAAGTTCTTCGGCTGAACAGGCACCAACGATTGGTATGGTGTCTCTATCCAACTGACCTGTCGTTACATCAGCTAAAAATAAACTTTGTTCCGGCAATACTGAGCAAAGCAATCGCAACATTAATTGTTCATCCACTGACTGGCCAACCCAAACGACATAATCACCATCGCGTTCGAGATCCTGATAACTCTGCAATATGGGCAGTCCTATATGGTCGGATAACCATGACCATAAGTCTGGTTCATTAATAAGACCACATACCCCCTTAAACCAATTGCTACGTAGAGCACGTCCCTGCACAGTACCATAATTAATTAGAGGACCATAAGCCAACGGGTCACACAGCTCTACCACCCGCTTATTTTCATCTGGTGCAAGAAGAGAATTCAAAATGCCAGCAGCTGCGCCTCCTGTAACAAAGTGAGTCACCTTACGAAGGGTCATGACTAAACTCACTTATCATATCAGCACATCGTCTCTCTATTCTCATCATCGATCCTTGTCTGCTACCAACTGCTAATCACTTATCGATCTCCATAACCTTAGAATTCATAAGTTGGTTTACTCTATTGTTTCTATTCCCCGGTTAGACGAACAAATATACGTAGGAACGCAACATTTACCACGTTTTATCAAGGTCTTTTGCATAAAGCAGAATGGCTCGCTGGTAACTTTTGATTTTCTTACTCTCAGTGGTTGATAACAATAACTTAATTAGTAACGCCGTTGCTTCTTTGTGTCGTTCTAAGTTGTACAAACACATGGCATAGAACGGCTGTACTTCCAGTGAATCAGGGTATTCAGCAATGGTTCGCTCAAAATACTCTAACGCTTTAGTGTATTTACCCAAACTGCGATAAGTACTCGCCAACCCAAACAGAGCATCAAAACGTTCAGTTATGGAAAGATCCCCTTCCAATGCAAGATGATAATGTATAAGCGCTTGCTTCTCTTTGCCTTCATTATCATAAGACCAAGCCATGTATAAATTTGCTTTGGCTGCATATTGACTGTCATCCAATAGCGTACGCAGCAAAAGCCGAGACGCATGATAATTTCCGGCCTCTCTAAGATTGATGGCTTCGTGGATAATGGTTTTCATGTGCATCTCCTCTATAATTGACTAATAGAATGAAATTTATTTACACTCTGTGCTAACTCTCAAATCGTCCAACGATAAATTATCAATGATAAAATCTTAAACTAGATGAATAAATAGTAATAAAGGAATCCAATGTTTATAAGATTTATTGCCAGTATGGAGGAGGAAAAGCGACTCCAGCATACTCATGGTATCATTACCCAAGCACAAATGATGCTTGTCGACGGATTGATCCTTTACGAGTACCATCAGGTGCATATTAAAGAAATCTTCACTCAACTTAATGAATCACTACCATGTCCACCGTTCCACTCAAAGTCATGGCCAGACAATGCTATCTCTTGGTTTTTAGACTCAAGCGTCAAACATATATCACTCATGTATGAGCTAAAATATATATTAGAAGAATATGATACAAAGGTGGCGACATTACATTATTCAGACGTCGGCACCATTTTATACAGAGATGACTTTCAAGTGGTGGCTAAGTCTAGCCTCTTATGAAAAACAAAATAATATATTGATAATAAAATGAACCTTCTAAAAATATATACCCTCGCCAGTTAAAATGAGAACTGCAACCCAAGCTCATAGCTCACTTCCGCCTCATCACGCTCTGCATATTCTAAATTTGCAACTAAGCCAAACACTGAGCCGAATTGAAAGACGTTATTCCACTTAAACTCATCTCTTGCTAGATCTAAGAAATCATGCTGATAGGAAACTCCCATCAACCAATGATTAGCTATTTGTTTTCTAACCATCGCTTGACAGTATGTTCCACGCTCGGAATATGGTGAACTGTAATCACTATCAGCACGATAGTTTACTGCTCCACAGGATAAAGAGCTGGCCATTGCCCCTCCCAAACGCCCAATGAGTCCTCCGCCAGCTTGCCAACTATCTACCTCCGAACTAAATCGAGTGAGAAAGTCTGCTTTTCCTTCAACGAATACGTAGTCAAAAACTTGAGCACTGACATCTAAGTATAACCCTCCCATCGTCTTATTCTCTGTATTGTCATACTTATCGTTAAGGTAAGGTTTTAACGCTCCCGACTTAAAACTAGCTCCTTTATAACCAAATCCTATGTGAGAAAAATTATCAACAATCTCACTTGATGCAAAGCTTGAACACGAAACTAACAACATCAGAGGAACAACTTTAGTTATCATAATACGATATCCTGTGGCACTTTTTTGACATGAAAGTTTATTCTGTACATTGCATATTGACAGCAACATACGGAAATAAACTATAACAAATCAATATGTAACATCCGATAAATTTAAACGCAAACTATGCGTTGCGTTCACATTTCCATCGTTGTCTTAAAGCATGTTTAAATTCCAGTGCCAATCCTATCTAGGCTGTCATACCAATTCAAAACATGGCTAGTCAGCATTTCCCCTGTGAAAGCGTTACTCGTAGACAGCAGCCACTTCAACGTCCCATAGACGATATAGTCTGAATACATGGGCGCATCGCCCGATAAGTATCGTGTCTTAGCTAAATAAGATTCCAGTACTCTCATTTTTTTGAGTAAGTCGGCCTTTGCTAACTCTTGGCTGTTGCTTTGTACATTTTCTAAGCTGTCCTGAAAGTGTTTCTCTCTAGAGGAACGAAAGTAATCTTTATCGCGATCTTTAAGCTTGCAGTAAATGTCGAAGATGGCAATTTTGGCGATGTCCGAATGTAATGATGCTGCCCACTCATGGAAAAAAAGTGCCATTAAACGCCCTTTTTCACCGCCAAATAATGAAGGTGATTCAGGGTAGTGGGCCTCAAGATAATCAGCGATGTTAAACGAATCAGAGAGCACCGTTTCACCATCTTTGATGGCGGGGAGTGTAGAAAACTGCGCCTTAAACTGAGCCTGAATGTCGACAAAAGAAAGCTCAGTGGTATCAAACGCTATATTTTTGTGTATCAAGCACATTTTCGTTCGCCAACAATAAGGACTGAATTTTAAGCCATCGCCCCCACACAGTTCGTAAAAAGTGATCATAGGTGTCTTACTCCGAGAGTTGCTAAATAGGTGTAATGGTTGTGCTGGGCACAGTATGTTCAATCTTGGTCGCGGTTCTCAGTCGAGATTAAGTGGGTTCTTTAACTGCTAGAATACCTGCGGCTCCCAGCAGTAAAGCACCACTTCCTCTTGTCACAGCGGTAAGAGATAGTCGGCTCGCATCAACAATCCGTCTGGCCGAAAACGCATAAAACATCACTAAACTGAAATCAAGCAACGCCATGGTTGGGCACATCACTAATAGTTGAGGGAATACGGGTAAGTCGGGGTTGATGAATTGCGGAAAAAAAGCCGAAAAGAATAGGATGGCTTTGGGATTGCCAGCCGCGACTAAAAAGCCAGAGTAAAACAACTTTTTGTTTGAGGCCTGTAAATCTGATTCGTTGAGGTTTAAGTACTCAACTTGTGCCGGTTTAGCGAGGAGCATTTTTAGCCCCATGTAAACCAAGGTGATCACACCAAAGACTTTGATGACAGTAAATGCCATTACCGAATTGGCAAGAATGGCACCTAAACCCAAGGCGACTAACACCATTTGAATAAAGTTAGCTGAGATGTCCCCAAGGGCGGTATAAAGCACGCGTTTATGCCCATACTTCAGTGCATGTGCAATACCTAAAAATATGCTAGGCCCCGGTGTCGCGGTAAGAATGAGCGATGCCGCGACAAAGCCGAGCCAAAGGTTAAAATCCATTTTCTATCCTTAATTTTCCGTTAAACACTTCAAAAAATCGCCACTGACACACTATCATACCAGCGATTACTCCAACCACATATTGACCAAAGACATGACACCCATATTGTTGGTTTCGGTGCCATACAAATTGTCCGCGCGAGTGACGGTGAAATGATTGCGCCACAGAGGACAATAATAATAGTTCTGGATAAGCCAATCCTCCGCTCGATACAGCTTGTGCAGAAACTCCTCACTGTCGTTACTTTCCTGCATGAGCATATCAATAAAGGTTAATAGGCTTTGTTTTCCTCGTTCAGACAAACATAGACTAAACACATTGCCACAAAGTAGCCATTCGTAATACTGGAACGTCAGGTCGTCGCCAAATACGTAACAGTCGTAGGAGACATCAACAGCCACATCTTGAGACTGTCCTTGAAGACATACCTGCCAAATAACCCCTTTTTGAGACAACGCATCAAGCAAAGGTTGCAACTCCCTCATATGACTGTCTATCACTTCAATGACCACCGGACGAGATGGCAGTTTCATGTCGTGATTGAACAAGTGAAACCCCTTATCTTGATGGCAATCCATCACGCTGTTCGCTGCTCTTTTTTGGCTATCAAGTGTAAAGCGGCGGCTATGATGAACAAGCCAAGCTCTTTCTTGAGCGGACAAGGCGTTTGCATGATGATGAAACTGCAAAACAGTACACCCACTGCGATCGACTTTTTGTGGTTGAGCGGGTTGAGATTCGCAATAGAGCAGTTCTGCCACGTGCATAGGCGTTTGAGGTCGGGCATCGCTACACCAAAACTCTACTCGTTCAATATGGCCACCAAAGCCAAAATAGTGGTTGTTACGAACCAAACTCCAATACTGTTTTTCCAGACTTTCGACCCGATATGCTCCACATCCGATAGGTTTTGATGCCTGATAATCAAAAATCGCACTGTGCGAATCGGCTAATAAATGAAGCAAAACGGGGTCAGATTGACGCATAGAGAAAATGACCCACTGCTTATCTATGTCAATTCGCTCGACATGGCGAAATAGAATTTGATATGGGTGCGGCGTGTTGAGACGCATCTCGATATTTTTTTTGACCAGCTCCGGTGTCAGCGCTTCTCCATTGTGCATCATGATGTCATTACGGATGCGAAGACGAATTTGCTTGTCACTGTAATGAAATTGGTGTGCGATGTGAGGCGCAATATCATTTTGAACGGGGTCATAACGCACTAAGGTGTCGAACACGCTTTCGATCAATAAAATAGAACGAGCGGACTGTGCCAAATGTGGACGCCATTCAGGCAGCATATATGGCACTAAATACATTAAAGTGTTCTGCTTTTTCAGCTCCTGTTGTGCGTCCCCTAACCAGAGAGGCAAATGATCTTGAAATAGGCGGACTTCGCCAAATTGAGTGGCTAGCCGAAATGCATGGTTCATTCTGCCAGACCGAGCCATTTGCTCTAACTGAGTCAGCAGTGAGGCCTCAAAGCTTTTAAGTAGTGTCAGTTTAGAGCGGTGGCCACGTCCCTGACCCGACGCCCAATGGATAAGCCCAAAGCTTTCAAATGAAGCCATTAACTTGCTCACGTACCTTTCTGAACAGACCAAAACTTCAGCAAGGGAAGCAATATCAACATCATAAGTTTCATTGCGAGAAAAATGTTTCTCGAGTTGCTTTAAGCGTTGTAGATGACTCGTGGACAACAACTGAGAACCTACCATGTCAACCTCAAAATTATCTTCATTAGAAACGACGGCTCACTCTGTGACTTGGCGACATAACATAAAATAGTGTGTTTATGATCTCGCAGGCCGAGATTAATAGATATGGACTATCTGGCCGACTATGAATCCCACCAAGAAAACTATACCAGACAAACGAGGACGGCTTTGAGCTTGTATCACTGTCATCGTTTGAGGTGGTTCCGGTAAGTACTGTTTCGCGTTTAAAGTATAGAAGGTGTAGTCTAATGGATTCATGGTTCACTCACACAGTTGGGATCATGTCGCTATTATCAGGTAACAAACCCGAAGTAATAACGTTCTCTTTAATGTGAATAGTTCACCTTTTAATTAATAAAGGAAGGCTCTATTTTTCATCTGCCACCAAACCAACTAATTCAACAAACACGTAGAGGCAGATCAATCCCAGTCACATTCAATATTAGCAACCAACGCTACACCGATTAATCTTCAGGTATATATTATCTATAAAAACGCTTAACGCTACCCTAAGGACGAATTACCATTATAGGGATAAAGCAAGAATACGACCGCACAGCCTGCTAGCGGTCTGCTAACAAACTGTGCACATAGCCTTAATCAGCCTCTGCCGCTTCAACGGCTAACAAGTCTGCCATGTCGTTACCTTTATCTCCTGAATGGGCTTTGACCTTAAACACCTCAACGTATTTCTTTGAACGTAATTCGTCGATTTGTTGCCATAGATGTCGGTTCTTTACTGGCTTCTTGTCTGACTTACGCCAACCTCTCTCTTTCCAGTTATCTAACCAATCGTTGTAGCCCTTTACACAGAAGTCACTGTCTGAGTAGATGGCGTCACCATCCTGCGCATACTCTAAACCTTCGACTAATGCCATTAGCTCTAATTCGGCATTGGTGGTTTTACGCTTAATGGTGATGCTATCTTGATGCTCTAGTTCACCCTGCTCATTAAAAGCTGCGATACCAATCCCACCTTGTCTGCATCCGTGTTGATTATTTGGTGCCGCGCCGTCTACGTAAATTGAATAACTCATTTTTTATCTCTCTCTAATTGCAAAAAGGGCGCATGACTTTGCTTAGCCAGCGCCCCGTTGATGGTGTGATTTAATGTTTGTGTTACTGAAAGGATTCTTGGTTGTCTCGCATACTCAGACGCGATTCCATCCATTCCTCGATTTCACTTTCTACCCAAGCCACCGCTCGCCCACCGAGTGGTACACTCTTAGGAAAGTCAGTTTCATCTGCCATGAACTTGTAGATAGTTGAACGGCCTAGCCCTGTAATCGCCATTACGTCTTTGAGTCGTAGAAATCTCATTGGGAATCGTCTCCTGCTTTGTATATACCCATGAGATAAGCCGCCCCTGTAAAAAAATGCAGTCGGTCTACTCCAAGCTAGAGCCAAAGCAGTAACGCTTTTCTTCCCACGCTTCAGCAAGGCTGCTCATACGGTGAAAAAGCGTGTTCTTTATGTTGGCGTCTTTGCTACGACAACGAGTCCCCCCCCCATAATTGCCTCGGTCATTGAAAAACACCAATGAACGCGCTTCTCCGCTGTAGTGCTTTTCTATCGCTTCTTGCCAAGCCCCTTTAAGATGCTCCACCAATTCATTGCGCTTGTCCCAACAAATAGCGGAACCAAAGTGCTGGCTATAGTCAGTAAACAGCATCACTCGATAGTTGTGTGATGGCACCTTGTCTTCCCGCTTACGCCATACATAGAACAGAGAATCCGTATCAAGCTTTTCTTTAAGCAGATTAAAGTAATCGTTGAGGATACTGAGGTCGGTATCTTGATGGTCTTCTGGCAAGAACAAGTCCAAACGTGTGGCGAGAGCGATGTCAAAATGACTGAGTGCCTGTTCAAAGACATCGACCATAGAGGTCAGTGCTGACTCGTATAACCCCTTGTCGCTGTAATACAGCGGGTAATCTTCAAAAGTTCTATCTAGAGTAATGCTTGGGAGGTGGGTTCTATTTGACATGAGTAATACCTTTTCGTGTGTGAATGACATAGGTATTACTCACGTTGTATTTTTTAAGGTAAGTCGTGACAGCAACCAAAACTCATACTGCGAATATCGGCGTGTTTGGTGATGGTTAGGTGATCAGGCGCTTCAGAGCGACTGTGAACTACATTGAGTGGCTTAATCATTTTAGTTCCTATGGTTTGTTGTTCACCCCACAGGGACTGTGACTACCGTTACTTTTAAGCTGACTAACTACTAGTGCCAAAGTTTCTCGCGTTTCCCTCATAAATCTTTGAGTAAGGTTTAGCGAAATAGCAAACTCTTTTGAATAACTCATTCTTCGAGCTCTGAACATCAGATGAGTTAAGATTCAAGTAGTACACACCATTCTTGCAGAAATGGACTAGTGCAGGTTTATCCTGTTTGATAGCACTACACCAAGCTTGCTTCATTAGAGCCGCTAGACCCCCTTCTGATGCACCTACGTCACCGAGTCGATGATAGATGTCTTTATTCAAGAAAATAGCCACATGGTAGTGATACTGCTTAGAGGTATTCTTCTCTTTTGCCCAGATGTAACTGGTCTTGTTCTTTAAACCCCTTCCCCAGCTTTTCTCTTTACGTTTTATATCTACGTCCAATTTGGCATTTAGGGATTTGAAGAATCGGGTGATGACTTTCGAATCTGCATCATCGAAATCTTCGGGTAAGTGTAGGTCTATCCGAAACACGGATAGCCTAGGGTGATACTTCAATGCTTTCTCTATCAATTGAGAAATCTTGTAGAGGTGAAACTTGCGATAGAAGAATCGTTGCTTTCGTTTCGTTGGTTGAGGTAGGTCGTAGTTGTTGAATTTGTCTTCAGATGTGTACTGGTGATTCATGGTGTTGTTATCCCTATTCGTGTGTCTCTCATACACACAGGGAGTAACGTTAATTTTAGTAGTTGGTAGTTATGTATATTACCTATACCAACACGCTTCATATCAGTGTGATGAGATAACAGTGTCACAAACCACACCTCCAGCAATTTTTTCCCTTCTTTATCCTCACTAACCTGTATTTTTTCATTGAATTAGAGTGTCATTCGAACAACTTGATTACTCGAACTTTATGCAGCAAGTAAAAATAGGTAAAATCCATAGAAAAAAGACCAACATCATGCACTAAAAACTAGCTGTTGCTGGTAAAAATGGACGACATCAACAAAAATACAGGAACTTTTTTACTACGAAAATAAATCATAAAAACACTCAATATAGACATAGTAAAACATACTTAATTTCATCATTTATTCGTACGGAAAAACATCGTGAGCAAGAAGAGCATATTTGAAGAAAAATTAGCGGAGAGAGGACTCTTTCGAGTCAATAACGTGCGTTATTTGAAGTACTACCTGTTCTATATTTCTCAAAACACAGACATCTCATACAGCGTAGAAAGCGAAGATAAAGAAGAGTTACAACGAAAGATCAATATGGCAATCAACAACGTGCATACGAAAATTGATAGCCAAATAGAAAAGATGAATGAGCAAGCAATAAAGCACTTATTGCCTAACCGTTCCTTTCGTTGGATCGAAAAAAATGAAGATAGAATGGTCTACTTTGTTTGGTCAATGTTGAGGTTTTTTTCAACAAGAACCGACGATTTAGATGACCAAGAACGAGCATTTAGTTACGAATTTGCCGTACGCTACTGCTTACGGCACTTACATGATGAAGAAAGAAATCCATATCATATTTCAGGATTAAATAAGTTACCGCTTAACAGTGCTGAAGCATTGGAACTTGTCTATGATTTTTTTGACCAATGGGATGCAAAAGCCTCTGCGAAAGAAAATCTCATGAGCATTTTAAAAGAGAAATGGCGCTACATAAGTCATCACTTGAATCCAAACTACAGCTGGATAGAACCAAAAAACAAAGCACAGAACATATGGATTTATAACTACATCAAATCCAAGCTGGAATTTCTACCACACTTGATACAACCCGTGTCAGCAACGCAGTATTACAATAGCAACATTGCCTTACTCGACACCTTATTCACATGTGATCAAGATAAAATACCCAACCCAAATAGACGAAGAAATAAAAGGAAAAGTTCATCGAATGCTGAAAGTTCATCTCGTAGCGAAGAACGGTTCATAACCAGTAATGACGTTATGTATAAGATGATGAAGGCTTGGAAGCAAAAGCAGTTTAGAGAAAAGACCGGACGCGCATCAGCTAAATCTTAATCAAGCAATACCGCTCTTACTCTATGCATAAAGAGCGGTTAATCTGACCGTAAAGCAAAGACTAAATTAGGCCATCTTAGCTGAAGGTAATGGGTGGACGTTCGCTTCCATTAGCGATTGCAACTTGTTCCCCCATGCCTCCAGAACCTTCAACTGCTCATCAATATAATCGTGATGGTTATAGACTCTGAGCATACCTGGAAGCTGGTGGCCGACTGTTTTTTCAATCGCTACGATATCTAACCCCATTTCACTACAACGGCTGATAAAGGTACGACGCAAGTCATGAGGTGAAAAGCGCTCAAAATCGGTAGGTAGATTACGTTTGATCAATGCCCGTACTGCCGCAGGTTCTTGCACTTTATCGACCATTAGCTGGGGCCATACCAATTTCCACTTACTTGGCACACTGTCACGCTGCTCTTTTAGAAGTGCAAACAAGTAGCCACTCAAAGGTACTTTACGTGCATCTTGGCTTTTAGTGTGTCGCTCTTCTGAGCTGGCTGGTAATAGCCAAATTCCCTCATCAAAATCTAATTCACTCCAACGCATTTCCAGTACGGCACTGATACGCTGTCCACAACCAAGTAGGAACTGCATTAAACGGATGTTCGAGGGATCTGTACGCCATGACGGCATACTCGTTAACAGAATCTTTAACTCTGAAAAGCTTAAATTACGTTTTGTGACTTTAGAGCCGCCACCAACGTCTTTTGCTTTCAGTTGTGGTGCAGGATGAGTATCGAGCATATTTAGTGCTAGGGCATGGTTAATCACTTGATTGATAATTTTATGGCAAACACCAATAGCCCCTGCCATACGCTTACCATCTTTATCAACCTTCGCATCAAAGACCCTATTGAGATCATATATGCTTAAATCTGCCAATTTGATGTTACCGAGAATTGGCTTGATATCTCGATTGTAAATGGTCCTAGACTGGTCACCCCGTAGCTGTTTTGATAGCCGTTTCTCATCGAAGCTAATAAACGCATCATCAAAGGTCTTCGCTTCATCTTGCGCTCGTTTCTCTATATCCAGTTCAACCTTTGGGTTCTTACCATTCTCCAACCAACTTCGATAACGGCCAGCTTCCTTTCGCGCCTGATCCAATGTCATCCCGCGCTCTGGTTTGATCTTAATGTATCGACCCATAGAGATTTTTTCGTGTTTCTTCCCTACTTGAAAACGAAAGATCCAAGTCATTGTGCCTGTTGGACGAACTCGAATGTTCAATCCTTCGACCTTCTTATCGGGGATCGAGTATTCCTTATCCTGTGGCTTCAATGCTTGCAACGTTGCATTGGTACTGATTCGTTTCGTCATCGTTGGAAAACCTCTGTATTTCTGGGTACGGCTCTGGGTACGGCCTGGGGTACGGGAAACATCGAGTTTCTATTGTACGGCTTTGGACTTCACCGGACAACAGGATCATAAAAACATATAAAAATCATGACTTTATTATTTAAAAATATAACTCTGTAGACTTTGATGGATTAAAGCTTCGATTTACCCACCATATGGAAGCAGGTGTGCTTCTAGAGCGTATTAAATAAGGGATTAAAAGGTTTTAGTTCTGAGGGGCTTAGGGTACGGGAACACCTGAAATGCTGAATTGCAATAATGGGATTTGATATGATCACCACCAGCACTGCTCGTAGCTGGTGTGTAGATAATAGCGAAAGAGATAAGGCAATGGTCGTTCGACCATTGCCCAATTAGATAGTGATCACTTAGCTTTGAAGCTGTACTTTTGACCCGCAATTGATGCTTCATACATCAAGCCACCTTTACCCATGGTGACAACTGCCATGCCGTTGTTGTAAGTGATGCCTGCTTGGTTGGAGTTTTCTGATGAAGAACCTGCGTTAGCGGAAGAGCCTGAAGTTCCGGCTTGGGCTTGTGCACTGGCAGTGATGGCGATAGCAGAAGCGCCCGCAGAAAATTCAAAGTTACCGCTGGTAAAATTGTCAAGTGCCGCCTGATTTTCAAAAAAGATGATTTGACTATACGCTTGACCACCGAGCTGTAAACCGATTGAAAGCTGTGACATCTTCGTCTCACCAATAGATTGACCATTTACAAACACCCGCCCCTTGCCATGCGCTCCACCGATCCCAATACCGCCTTTACCTATGGTTGGAAAAACCGCATAAGCACGAGCAGTAGAAAACATCTGCGCAGTTTCTGGGGCAGACTTGAAATTAGCGACGGTATCGCTGTAGTCATCAGCCAACGCTTGAGTGGAAGTTAAGGTTGCGAAAATCGCCATAATAGAGAATAGTTTACGGAACATAGTATTGACCCTCAAAAAAAGATAGGAAAAGCGGACTGCCAATAAGAAATGTTAGTTTTTATCATTGGTTAGTAAGTTTAAATAGCCCTGTTCTCACTACAAATAATACTGCTATTTTAACCCGAGATAGACTGTTCAGCTACTGGTTAATTGCCGACCCAAACACGCCAGATATGTGTGACTGACTGAGGATACCAACACGACAAATGTTATTTGCATTGCACTCGAATAGTAGCATCACAACTATCGATGCCAACGCTATCCATCAATCCTCCTAACCAAACAAAGAGCACTAGCATAATGACAGAAATGAGCATCACCACCCATGGTAAGGAACACATCAAGATCCTGACCAATTCGTAACAACGGTCAACACTACGACTCGGCTATTGCTCTTTAGTGTTGCGTTATTGATTTCTATCACAACATTTTAAAACACTATTCAACTCGTGGCTTACCAACGAAGCCTAATTTTTTCCCAACCCACAGCAACAGTAATAACGACACTAAAATAGCGAAGAAATTTGAGCCAGCATCCGGATACTGGGCTTTAATAAATGCAGAGTGGCCAAATGCGCCGACAAAGAAACACGCTAGCCCCACCAAAGGAATATCTTCAGCAACAGGATTTCGCAAGTATTCTTGATAAAGAGCCTGTACGGAAAGCACTAAGGCAATCACAGGGAAAATGGAAAAGGAAACGTCACTCATTGTTATCCAAGACAACAAAGCGTCACCACAAATACCTGCAACGACAGCCAGTACTAGTGTCTTTCTTTCTGATCCACGGTTGCTCATGCTGTTTTCATTCGACATTACTCTATCCCGCCTTTTAGTCGATTACGTTCACGTTCTTTGCGATACCAATACGCCCCTTTGGCTAGCATTCGCAACTGCATGATCAAACGTTCAGCGAGCTCATCTCGCTCACGTCGATCTAAATCTAATGCTTCAGCACCAGAGCTAAACACCAAAGTAACCGATGATTCAGCTTGAGTAAATGCCTCTTCTCGGCTCATGCCTGTCGTCATTAAATACTCGGTTAATTCGGCAGAAAAGTGCTGTATTTCTCGTGCCACCGCGGCACGAAATTCAAAAGAGGTTCCCGAACGCTCACGCAGTAATAAGCGAAAAACGTTAGGGCTGCTTTCGATAAATTCCATGAAGGTTTCTACCGAAGTACGGATAACACTGCCTTCTTTGACAATGCGTTGACGAGCTTGGCGCATTAATTGGCGTAATAACAATCCACCTTCGTCAACCATGGTTAAGCCTAACTCATCCATGTCTTTAAAGTGTCGATAAAAAGAGGTTGGCGCAATACCCGCTTCACGTGCGACTTCTCGCAAACTTAAGTTCGAAAAACTACGATCAGCGCTAAGCTGACTGAATGCCGCATCAATTAATGAACGACGTGTCTTTTCTTTTTGTAATGCGCGGATTCCCATTGATTTCATATGAGTCGGTTCTCTTTTAATCTCTGAGGCATACTATAACGTGATTAAGAGTGTTGTCTAAGCGACAAAACTGACCTCTTTGAAGGAAGTGACAAATTACACGGCAACATGAACAATTTTCAACCACTTCCAAAGAAATAAGCGAAAGTCACACCATAAAATAACGTTTTTATATAATCCGCGTGATCCTCTCCACTCTCTCACTGCAACATCATTTACCACACTCCAAGATCAGTTAAAATCTCGCTACAGCAATGTTAAATAAATACAACAAGGAATAGATATGGCTAACATGAACCACTTTGATGTCATTGTCATTGGCAGCGGCCCTGGCGGTGAAGGGGCTGCAATGGGATTAACCAAAGCCGGGTTGAATGTCGCCATTATCGAAAAAGAGAGCAGTGTCGGTGGAGGCTGTACGCATTGGGGGACAATCCCATCCAAAGCTTTACGCCACGCGGTGAGTCGTATTATTGAATTTAACAGCAATCCCCTATTTTGTGCCAATAACACCAGTTTACACGCCACTTTTTCTGACATTTTAGGTCACGCAAAAACCGTTATTGATAAACAAACTCGCTTGCGCCAAGGCTTCTATGATCGCAATGAATGTACCTTGATTTTCGGCACAGCAAAATTCACGGGGAGTAATACCGTTTCAGTCACGCAAAGCGATGGCACTATCGAGCACTATACGGCAGATAAATTTGTCATCGCCACCGGTTCGCGCCCTTATCGACCTGCGGATGTTGATTTCAACCATGAACGCGTTTACGACAGCGATTCTATCCTTTCTCTTAAACATGACCCTCGCCACATCATCATTTACGGTGCTGGTGTTATCGGTTGTGAATACGCTTCGATTTTCCGTGGATTAGGTGTCAAAACCGACCTAATTAACACCCGTGATCGCCTATTGTCGTTTCTGGATAACGAAACCTCCGATGCTTTGTCATACCACTTTTGGAACAGTGGTGTTGTGATTCGTAATGATGAAACGTATGAAAAAGTAGAAGGCACTGAAGACGGAGTCATTATTCACCTTCAGTCTGGCAAAAAAATGAAAGCCGATTGTCTGCTTTACGCTAATGGACGTACTGGTAATACCGATAAATTAAACTTGGCCGCCGTCGGTTTAAGTGCCGATTCACGGGGCCAGCTTGCCATTAATAGCAATTACCAAACAACGGTTGAACATGTTTATGCGGTGGGTGATGTGATTGGCTACCCAAGCTTAGCAAGTGCTGCGTATGATCAAGGGCGCTTTGTTGCTCAAGCGATTACTCAAGGGCAAGCGCAAGGGCACCTCATTGATGACATTCCTACCGGGATTTACACCATTCCAGAAATTAGCTCTGTTGGGAAAACAGAACAAGAGCTAACCGCGGCCAAAATTCCATATGAAGTAGGCCGATCTTCTTTTAAACACCTAGCTCGCGCGCAGATCGCAGGAAAAGACATCGGAAGTTTGAAAATTCTCTTCCACCGCGAAACCAAAGAAATTTTAGGTATTCACTGCTTTGGTGAGCGTGCCGCTGAGATCATCCACATCGGCCAAGCCATTATGGAGCAAAAAGGCGAAGCGAATACTATCGAATATTTCGTTAATACTACCTTCAACTACCCAACTATGGCTGAAGCCTATCGTGTGGCGGCGTTGAATGGGCTTAACCGCCTATTCTGAATTAGCGGTGTGTGGAATGTAATTAGCATGGATGAAACGTAGTAAGTATCAATGTGCAGCAATGCACATTGATATACGCAACTAAAAGAGCTTAAGCGATTGATGAGATGATCTTGCTGCGGCTAGTGCAAAAATTCACCACGTCGCCATTGAGAAAGCAATACAATACCAAGTCCAATACCTCGCATTGCCATAAAGCTAAGCATCGCAAGCCATAGTGCATGGTTGTCTAAAAATGAGAATGTGTAGAACACTCCAAAGAAACAACACATAGCAACAAACATACTATTGCGCATCTCTTTACCTTTGGTTGCACCAATAAAAATACCGTCTAGCAAGAAACACCACATCGCCGTTAATGGCATCGCCACCAGCCATGGTAAATAACGCTGAGCTTCTAACTGCACACTGTTAATATCAGTGATCAAAGTGATCAATTGCGATCCCGCAACGGTAAAAGCGATAGTTAATAGCAAGCAAATGATCGCACTCCAAAAGAAGCTCCCGATGATAGCCCCTTTGAGTTGTTGCTCGCTCTTCGCGCCAATAGCTTTGCCAACCATGGCTTCCATCGCGTAGGCAAAACCATCCATACCGTAAGAAATTATCATCAAAAAGCTCATTAACACTGCGTTTGCCGCGACGGTTTGGTCACCAAAAGCAGCTCCTTGAAAGGTCATAAAGCTAAACGCTGCTTGCAGGCAAAGTGAACGCAAGAAGATATCTCGATTCAATTTTACAAAACGCGCGATACCATGAGTTGCGGTCGACAATAATGTAAAAGGTGAAGGCAGTTTTTGAGCAACCCAATAGCGCCAGACACAAAATAGCCCAAAGCTCATACCGGCATAATCGGCAATTACAGATGCCAACGCCGCCCCTTCAACTTTCCAATCTAAGCCGATGACAAAGACAATATCAAGTACGATATTAGTTAGGTTGGTAATAATCACCATCCACATCGGGGCTTTGGCATTTTGCGTACCGAGCAACCAACCTAACAACACAAAATTGGCTAAGGCCGCAGGTGCGCTCCACGCACGGATCAAAAAATATTGTAAACCGTAATGCTTAACTTCATCACTGGCGCTACTGAACGAAAAAATGGCCTCACCCAACACGCGGTGTAATAACAAAAATAGCAAAGCAAAGACCAATGCCATCAGTAAACCTTGAATGAAAACTAACGCTAGTTGCTTTGAACTTTGTGCACCATACGCTTGAGCTGTTAAGCCGGTGGTCGACATACGTAGGAAACCCAGCAACCAAAATGCCACGCTGATCATGGTACTGCCAAGCGCCACACCACCTAAATACCAAGCGTGTTCAAGATGGCCAATAACAGCGGCATCCACCAAACCTAAGAGCGGAATAGTAATGTTGGAAAGCACCATCGGAATGGCGAGCAATAATACCTGCTGGTGCACAGCACGATTAGACAAAGTCTGGAGAATAGATTGCGACACGTTGACCTCTCTCAATAGAAAGCAAAGTGTAACTGAGCCGTAAAGTGGCGGCTAGATCTTACTCAGGAAGGAGAGCCGTATTACTCAATTTACCAATGGATATGAACCAAAACAGGGGTCAAACGTTGTTTTGAGACAATCACTTTGCTCAACCAACGTTGCCACCATTTCCAACGTCCACAATGACTGTCTAATGGAGAATATGTTTTGACTGATTCAGCCCAGGGTAAACAATTAAATATTGCCTCACTCGGTATACGAAAACCGTGCTGATAGTAGCCTGAACCCATACTTTGTCCCAGAGCTGAGGCTGTTTTATCGCCAGCTAACATCAAACAAGCACTCGCATGAGAAAAATACAAACCTAATGCACGAATGAAACGTGTTAGCTGATGTGCATTACAATCTAATAACGCATGTTCGCATACAATCAGTACTGGTGCAGAATCCGTAATGGTTAACGTATCTAACCATTGCAAATCATCAACACTACCGCACACATGTTGGTAACGTTCACTATGATGAAACAGTTTTTGTCGCCACAATAAATTTTCGGTTATATCCAGCTCAACCCACTGACAACGTCCATTGTCGACCCGATAAAAACGCGTATCTAACCCCGCCCCAACATTAATGATGACCCCATCGGGGTGACGCTCAATAAACGCTCGAACCTGCTGGTCACATAATTGGGTTAACGTAGCGTGCAGTAACTGTTTTTGGTCAATATTACCTGATAAGCACTCAGGTGCTAACTGGCAGCGCTGACAAGCCGTTGCAGCAATGGGATCATAAACCAAACCATTATCAACCAAGCTTTCACGGCTACGAAACCATAATGGCTGAACTAAATTGGTAGGTATCTGGTAACGTTTTAAAGCCGAAGGTTTAGGTGGCATCATCATCTTCCTTGAATATCAGCAAAGAAGATGATAATGAATATCAATTGCAAAATCAATTTATTGAGAATTAATCTCAATACATCCAATACGATTAAGATTGGGTTACATCCAGTCGGTGTTACGAATGATTCCAACTGCAATGCCTTCAATCGTTAATTGTTGCGCATTTAAATCAACTTCAATCGGTGAAAACTCTTGGTTTTCAGCATGCAGTAAAACCGTTGAACCTTTACGCTCAAGTCGTTTCACCGTGACATCATCTTCTACACGCGCGACTACCACCTGACCATTACGCACGTCTTGCGTTTTATGAACTGCGAGCAAGTCACCATCCATAATGCCGATGTCTTTCATACTTTCACCATGAACGCGCAATAAAAAGTCAGCTTGCGGTCGAAACATACTAGGGTCAACTTGATAATGAGCTTCAACGTGCTCTTCGGCCAAAATCGGCTCACCAGCAGCGACTCGACCAATTAAAGGTAAACCGGTTTCTTCATTAGCCGCTTCAAGCAGAATGCGGATACCGCGTGATGCACCGGGAATAATTTCAATGACTTGCTTACGAGCCAATGCTTTTAGATGTTCTTCTGCTGCATTGGCAGAACGAAAACCAAGCTCTCGTGCAATTTCGGCACGGGTTGGTGGCATTCCTGTCTCATCAATTTTGCTACGGATAAGATCAAATACTTGTTGTTGGCGTGGCGTTAACGGCTTCATGAGTCACCTGTCTGTTTATACAGTTAACTGTGAGTATATCCAGTAATATGATAAATGGAAGAGTAAGTGTTTATTTTTTAGCTATTTGTAGAAATTGGGCAAGTTGTTGACTCCGTGTTTTTCCGTTCTGCTCATCCCACATCGAGCGAAATGATGTTTTACTAATCAATAAAAATTAAAAGGTTTGACCAGTTTCTGGTATTCTTGCCGTTCAAAAATAGTTAGCTGCTTAGGCGTATATCAATTTTTCTTGTTTCTTATTGTTTTTACTTGGGAAATTGAAATGCGTTTAGGTTTATTGAAATATTCTTGAGGCTATGAACCTTTATGTCTTCTGGACAATCATTCTCACGTTCATTACTAAAACTGCCATTATCAGTTTTGGTCAAAGGCACGGCGATTCCTTCAAATCCAATTGAAGATCACGGCATCGATGTTAATAAGCCCATTGTATACGCCTTACCTTTTCGCTCTAGTGTTGATTTACTTACACTTCAAACTCACGCGAAACAGCTCGGACTGCCTGATCCTTTACAACCACTTGAGTTAAACGGCAAAAGCTTTCAACGTTATGTCTTTATTTCTGCACGTCCAACATTAGTACAGAATGATCAACACATCCCAAGTGACTCGATTACGCTCTTTTCTGAACTGCTTGAAATGCATCAATTTGATACAGAATTAGATGTGCAAGTGATCCCTGCGACAGTACTTTGGGGACGCAAGCCAGGTAAGGAAGGTCAAGAAAAGCCTTACCTACAAGCCATGAATGGCTTACAAAAAGCGCAAGCCGTCATCTTAGCCGGGCGCGACTGTATGGTGCGTTTCAGCCCAGTAGTTTCTATACGTTATATGGCAGATGCCCACGGTACCGATGCCTCCATTGCGCACAAATTGGCGCGAGTGGCTCGCATTCACTTTTCTCGTCAAAAACTAGCCGCTTCCGGTCCAAACTTACCGAATCGCCAGGCATTATTTAACCGCTTGATAAAATCACAAGCGATTGAAAAAGCGATTGAAGATCAAGCCAAAGCACAAAATATCTCTATCGAAAAAGCGCGTAAAGAAGCGCATGACATTATGGATGAGATTGCGGCTGATTTTTCTTACTCACTGGTAAAAAAAGGCGATCGGATTTTAGGCTGGTTGTGGAACCGCATTTATCAAGGCTTAAACATTAACAATGCTGCTACCGTTCGCCGCCTTGCACAAGATGGACACGAAATCGTATACGTTCCTTGTCACCGTAGTCATATGGATTACCTACTGCTTTCTTATGTTCTATACCATGAAGGCATGGTGCCTCCGCATATTGCAGCCGGTATTAACCTCAATTTCTTTCCTGCAGGGCCTATTTTCCGTCGTGGCGGGGCATTCTTTATTCGCCGTAGCTTTAAAGGCAATAAACTCTACTCAACTATTTTCCGCGAATATTTGGCAGAGTTATTTGCTAAAGGCTACTCGGTAGAATATTTCAGCGAAGGTGGTCGCTCGCGTACTGGGCGCTTATTACCGGCGAAAACTGGCATGCTTGCTATGACAATTCAAGCAATGTTGCGAGGCCTTAACCGACCAGTCACACTGGTGCCAGTATACATTGGCTATGAACATGTTATGGAAGTCAGTACGTATGCCAAAGAGCTACGTGGCAAACGTAAAGAAAAAGAGAACGCCGGGCTTGTTCTACGTACTATTCGCAAACTGCGTAATTTCGGACAAGGTTATGTCAACTTTGGTGAGCCAATTCAGCTCAATCAATACTTGAACGAGCAAGCGCCGGAATGGACGCAAGATATAGACCCTATGGGCTCAACGAAACCGCAATGGATGAACCCGGTAGTCAACCAACTTGCGACCAAAATGATGACACACATTAATGATGCGGCCGCTGCGAATGCACTAACGCTCTGTGCAACCGCTCTGCTCGCTTCACGGCAAAGTGCTCTCTCGCGTGATAACTTAATCAAACAGATCGACTGCTATTTATCGCTACTCAATAATGTGCGCTATTCAGAAACCTGTACCGTACCTAAAGCGAGCGCAGAAGAGTTGGTTAAACACGCAGAATCACTCGATAAATTTGTGATTGAAACCGACACCATGGGCGAAATCATTTCGCTGGATCGCAACCAGTCAATTTTGATGACCTACTATCGCAATAACATTATCCATCTGTTTGCGATCCCATCAATGATTGCACAAATGTTGATTCGCCAACAAAGTTTGTCATTGGATCAAATCAAAGCCAATGTGGCACTGGTTTATCCATTCTTAAAACAAGAGCTGTTCTTAAGTTACACACAAGATCAACTAGCCGATGTGGTCAGCGATTATATTGATGAGCTCCAACGCCAACAATTAGTCAATCTAAACGATGACGGTATGGTCACCATCAACCAAGCAAAAACTCAAGTTTTGATGCTGCTAGGCCGTACCATTGCAGAAACACTGCAACGCTACGCGATTTCGTTGAACCTATTGGTTGCAAACCCAGACTTAGGCAAATCAGATTTAGAGCAGAAAAGCCAAGAAATTGCTCAGCGTCTTGGTCGCTTACACGGCATCAACGCACCAGAGTTCTTCGATAAAGGGGTTTTCTCTGCAATGTTTGTCACGCTAAAAGAACAAGGTTATTTAGAGCTTGATGGCAACTGTAACCGCGAACCGACCACACAGCTTGCACGCTTACTCTATTCGATGCTCTATCCTGAAATTCGCTTAACCATTCAAGAAAGCGTCTGCCAAGTCGACTAAAGGCAAGAAACCACAAAGGCATCATGATGATGCCTTTGTTTTACCTACCCTGTGGAAATCACACCTCTACCAAAAGGCGATTAGCAGACCCAAGGTTAATACCATGCCAACATGGTTATTATTCAAAAATGCATCAAAACATAAATCACGATCACGATGACGGATTAAACGTTGCTGATAAACAAACAGCGCTGCCGCCGCAAGTACACACCAGTAGAAACTTGCCCCTAGGTGATAATACCAGCCCAATGCAATCATCATCACTAACACTAGCAATTGTAAAATACCGATGATCATCTTATCAAAACGACCAAACAAAATGGCCGTTGATTTAATGCCAATTTTGATATCATCGTCGCGGTCAACCATGGCGTACTGTGTGTCGTATGCCACTGTCCATACCGCATTAATCATAAAAACAAACCACATCACCATCGGCAATTCATTCGCTTGTGCTGCCCATGCCATGGGAATCGACCAGCTAAATGCCAAGGCTAAAACTAACTGTGGAAGATGGGTATAACGCTTCATAAAAGGGTACACAAACGCTAATACTATCCCAGCAAATGAAAGCTGAATCGTCAGCGGATTCATGGTCAGTACTAGCAAAAACGAGGTCACGCCTAGTACCAAAAATAGGATAATCGCCTCTTTAGTGCTGACGATCCCTGCGGGTAGTGGCCGCTGTTTGGTTCGTTTGACATGCCCATCCACTTTACGATCGGCAAAGTCGTTGATCACGCATCCAGCCGAGCGCATCAACAAAACTCCCAGCACAAAAACCACTAACACATGAAGATCCGGCACTCCTTGCGCAGCAATAATCAATGCCCACAACGTCGGCCAGAGCAGCAATAATGAACCAATTGGACGGTCCATTCGCATTAACTGCCAATAAGCACGGGCCTTAACTAAGGTCATTAGACTCTCTCCTTAGAGTAAATAGGGCAAGACGGTAAAAACAGTTCCGCCACTAACATCGGTTTGTGGTTCATCCATAATCGAGAACGGCGCGCGAGAAATTGCCCCTCAGCCGTTTTAGCCCACCCGACTTGTAATGCATCACGCTTAACGTTTTCAGCGCTAAAAACCGTCAGCCCAAGAGGAATTTTACCTTGACGAGTTAAATCATATTGCTGACCAAGCATGGAAGATTGTGGAATCAAGGTTCGACCCACTACCCATGGTTCGCTATCACCACACAATACCACCTTGCGTAACAAGCATTCTTCTTTCGATAACAAAGCAATTTCATCATGTTGCAAACGTTCTGCTTTTACTATTTTATTGTGCAGTAGCTCGACACCCAATTGCTGGCAATGCTTTTCTAAAACACGAGATAATGAGCCTTGCTCCAAAAGCCAAGACTGAGAAACCTGATCTGGGAAGCAAAAATCGTCAGGTTGCTGCCAAATTACTTCACGTAAAGCAGACAGATAGAGCGAAATTGATTGATTCATACTAGTATTCAATTAGTGGCTTTATCAACATACAATAAAGATCCATTTTGGAGTTAAAATAACCACAGAAAACGCGCTCTCTCAGAAATACTGATTAGGTTAGAAATCAGAAACCCATCCATAAAAAAATGACTGGGTGGAAGAAGCTGACACAGCATATTCCTAACAACGAGATAGGCATTTTGATTACAATTAGATGCTCTATTGTAACAAGACTAAAGCGATTCGAGTATCGTGAACAGAAGAAAGAAAAGATAGAAATATGCTTAAACGTTATGTAGCCCAAATAATTATCGCCATGAGCCTACTTTGTGCCCTACCCAGTAAGGCCGAAGAAGAAGGCGTACCTAAACTCGCTTACTTTACCTTGGAACCGGATCTGACAACGAACTTTTTTACCAAAGGGAAAAAACTTGGTTATATTCAAGTTCGTATCGATGTCATGGTGGCCAATAGTAAAGATTTACCCATCGTTGAACTGCATCAACCTCTTATACGTGATGCCGTAGTCGAGTTACTTGGTAAGCAGACAGAAGAAACCATCAAGTCTCTTGCTGGACGTGAAGACTTAAGAAAGTCACTGGTAGAACAATTAAATGCAGTATTGCTACCAGAAACGGGACGAACCGTTATTGCTGATTTACTGTTTACTAAATACATTTACCAATAAAGCGGCAACAGCCGCTTTATTTTTTCCACTTTGCTCACCGCTGAAAGCAACTAACGAGCGCGATAGCGAGAGGCGTCATTAAGCCCCAAAACAACACCAGCAACTAACCCTGCTAGGTGAGCACTGTTGGCTATCGCCATGAAGGGTTGTACAAAACCAAGAACTAACCACACCAACATAAAACCGATGAGCGGCTTAGGCATTTGCAAACCAACATTAGGGGCTCTCCAATCGAGCATCCATAAATATCCAACCAACGCATAAACCACACCCGATAAACCACCAAAATTGGCGCCTTCAACCCAGTACTGAGCTGCACCGGATAAGGCGGCTGATAGTAAAAATAACTGGCCTAGTTTGAAAGAGCCCAATTTCTTTTCAATATCCCCACCTAATTGCCACCACCATAACAGGTTAAAAACAATGTGCAGCACTGAGAAATGAAGCAACGCGTGACTAAACCAACGCCAAATTTGCCATTGCTGGCCAGTAACGGCAGGAAAATGTAATGCGGAAAAAACCTCATTAGCCAACCCGAACTGCTGAAGAGTAAAAATCACAAGGCAGACACTCATTACACCCAAAGTTAAAGGGCCTGCTTTTGCTTTAACCATAGCTAACATGCTCAGGGAACGGTATTGAAAATGGTTATTGCGGGTTTCAGCGACATCCCAAGAGGCAGCTTGGTATTTTTTGTTATTCGGATTTTGCAAAAATTGTGTCAGCTCAGCTTCCGTTTCAACTTGGTATTGGTCGTCTAGCAGCCATAATACAAACTGACCACTCCCCTCTGGCATCATTTGGATCTCGATACGTCGAGATGCCATGTAATCAATAAAAGCTTGCGCCATTCTGGGGTTGTTGAGAGTGATCAGCCTTAACATATATTTGTATTGTCCTAGTTGGTTACTATTGGTAAGTTGGCGCGATGCCAAGCTTCAAATCCACCATCAACACTATACACCTGTTCAAAACCTTGGTTAACCAGATACTGCGCAGCTCCTTGGCTACTAATACCGTGGTAACACATCACTAAAACTGGCTGTTCAAATTCAGTATCGTTCATGAAAGCCACCATAGTGTCATTGGTTAAGTGGAAAGCACTTTGGGCATGTGCCACTGTAAACGACTGCGTATCACGAATATCCACCAATTTTGCATTATTTTGTTCAATTAAAGCTTGTGCTCCATGAGCATCAATATGTTGAAATTTATCCATCACTTTCTCTTTCTATCCGCATTGTTTTTAGACACTCATTGTAACCTATACAATATTGATCAAGTACACAGCCTTTATAAGGTTATCCACCACTGAACACTTTATCGCCATTTGTGGATAATCTTGTGGATTACGTTGATAAAGTAGCAAAGTGAAAATTGATCCACAACATGTAGTGATGATCCTTACTTTTCTGTGTGTAACGTAATACATATCCCCAAACATAAAACGCTGTTCAAGCCTTGATTTAAACGACTTGATGACAGCTCGCAAATAATTTTGTCACAGAGTTATCCACAACTCATAACGATAAATTGTGTCACTTATTTTCGATCGGACATAAAAAAACCGAGATCATAAAGATCTCGGCCTTCAAATAACTCTTATCGCGTTAAGAAGTTAGAATTCGCCAACAGCCTCTTTCAACTTCTTCATTGCGTTCTTTTCAAGCTGACGAATACGCTCAGCTGAAACGCCATACTCTTCTGCCAACTCTTGCAGTGTCGCTTTTTGATCATCTAACCAACGCGAACGTACAATATGTTGACTCCGCTCGTCTAAGCTTGCTAATGCTAAACTTAAACGATTATTGGTGTGGTGTTCCCAATTCGCCGCTTCAACATTTTCAGCTAGATCCGAGTGCTTATCTTCAAGATAAAGCATTGGTGCACTGTAAGAAGCACCTGAGTCATCATCGTCAGCCGACATTTCAAATGTCGGATCTTGTGCGGCTAAGCGAGATTCCATTTCACGCACTTCAGCTGGAGCAACCCCTAGCTCACGAGCAACAGTTTCTACTTCACCGTTATTGAACCAACCTAAGCGTTTTTTAGACTTGCGTAGGTTAAAGAACAATTTACGCTGCGCTTTCGTTGTGGCAATTTTCACAATACGCCAATTACGTAGCACGTATTCGTGGATTTCGGCTTTGATCCAATGCACAGCAAATGAAACCAATCTCACCCCGACTTCAGGGTTGAAACGCTTCACCGCTTTCATCAAACCGATATTACCTTCTTGTACAAGATCAGCCATTGGCAGACCGTAACCAGAATAACCACGAGCAACGTGAACGACGAATCGAAGGTGCGATAAGATCAATCCTTTCGCGGCTTCAATTTCACCTTTGTAATGTAATCGCTCTGCGAGTGACTGCTCCTCTTCCTGTGTCAGCATTGGGTAGCTGTTCACTGAACGAATGTAGCTGTCTAAGCTATCTTGTGAAACGAGAGCCATTGTATACGTTTGGTTTGTCATTCAATTCCTCATCAATATCTGATCTGGAGTAATGGATGTTTTAACCCGCCAATCTTGAACCCAAAATGAACAAGAATCAAGCAGGGGGAAGCTATTATGCATAAACAAATCGTCTATACAAGCCCGCTATGCATAGCCACGTCATAGTTATTAACCATTTTTTGACCCCCTTAGCCTAAACTGGTTCAATTTCTTTTAAATGGCGCTTAGCTGAAACTTTTGCAGCAATGCAACCTAAGAAGGTGCCAAGCATAAGTAGTAATAAAGATTCATCCCAACTCAGCCCAATCAAACGAAAACGACTGTCATAAAGAAGGGCGAGATCTTCCACCGCACCGTTCAGCAGTACCGTAATGAAAGCGGTTAACAACCAAGCAGTACACGCCCCTAATAAACCAAACCACATCCCCGAGTACAGATAGGGACGTAATATGTACCCATCAGTGGCCCCAATCAGCTTCATGGTTTGGATTTCGTCTTTATTGGCCTGCACATTAAAACGCAGTGTATTACCAACAATCAAAAACACGGACCCCAACATCAAAACCGATAAGCTGGCAACAATCACTGTCGCTAAAGCACGGATTGCGTCTAACCTTGCAAGCCAGTCTTCATCTAAACGCACATCAGTTACTTCTTGTTCTGTCTGTATTTTTTTCGCCAAGGCTTTGATTTGATCTTGCTGCTCAACGTCTGGGGTAATGATCAATACGCCAGGTAAAGCGTAATCATCCAATAAGCTTATTGCCTGTTCAAAACCAGCATATTGGCTAAGGTCAGCCAGCCCTTGCTGCGAAGAAATATACTCAACACTGGCGATGTCCGTTAAGCTTTCTAGCTCATCCTTCAACACCATGATCCGAGCTTCTGGTGTGTTTTCTTGTAGATAAACACTTATTTGTGAAGGACTGGTTACATTGCTCGCAACAGAGGCAATATTTTTGCTTAATAGGTACATACATGCTGGCATTGCCAAAGCCATTGAAATTACAGCCAAGGTAAGGATATTACCGAGTGGTCGTAGCCATAATGATGAAAATGAGGCTTTAGCTTGCTTAAAATGAACCGTGAAAAAACTATCGGTTTTCACGCGTTTTGGCTCACGCACTTTCGCATTCTTCTTATTGTTTGGCTTAATTGCCATAGTCTTCTACCTCGCTTAAAAATCCTTGATTAAGCTCTAAATGACGGTATTGAGGACGTGTATTCACTAAGCTAATATCGTGTGTTGCCAAAATAATAGAGACACCAGCACGGTTAAATTCTTCAAACAGTTTAAGCACTCGATTAGAAAGTTCGGGATCTAAGTTTCCGGTCGGTTCGTCAGCGAGTAATAATGTTGGGCGGTTAACGACCGCTCTTGCGATACCAACGCGTTGCTGCTCGCCGCCAGAAAGCTGACTCGGCAAGCAACGTGCTTTGTCAAGTAAATCGGTTTTATCTAAGGCAGCCGATACGCGGCGTTTAATCTCACTTTCAGAGATCGATTCAATTCGCATTGGCAGCGCCACATTATCAAAGACAGTTCTGTCCATCAGTAAACGATGATCTTGAAACACGATCCCAATATTACGGCGTAAAAATGGAATATCTTGGTTTGGAATGCGCGTGATATCGTGGCCGTTAAAGCTTATCCGCCCATCGGTTGGACGTTCGATAGCACAAATTAGCTTCAGCAAAGTACTTTTCCCTGCGCCCGAATGACCACCTAAAAATGCCATTTCTCCACGACGTAAGTGAAAATCAACTTTTTGCAGTGCCTGACGGCCGCCGCGATACGCTTTGCTCACTTGTTGAAATCTAATCACTCGCTATTCCCCTACCAGTGCCTTATTGGTTAATGAGGTGCTCAAGGAGCACCTTAACGATCTTATTCTTCGCGGCTAAATAGCGCCTCGATAAATTGCTGCGTTTCGAATGGACGCAGATCATCGATCCCTTCTCCAACACCAATGAAGCGAATAGGAATTTCAAACTGGTTCGCTAAGGCAAAAATAACGCCACCCTTTGCGGTGCCATCAAGTTTAGTCAAAGTAATGCCTGTCACCGGAGCCACCTCACTAAATAATTTGGCTTGGCTAATGGCGTTCTGCCCAGTCGCGGCATCTAAGGTCAGCATAATTTCGTGCGGAGCGGAATCATCAATTTTCTTCATTACTCGCACAATTTTACGCAACTCTTCCATTAGGTTGCTCTTGTTTTGCAAACGACCTGCGGTATCAGCGATAACAACATCAACACCACGCGCTTTAGCAGCCTCGATCGCATCATAAATAACAGACGCACTATCTGCGCCAGTATGCTGCGCGATGACGGGAACATTATTGCGCTCACCCCACACTTGCAACTGCTCTACCGCAGCGGCGCGGAAAGTGTCTCCCGCAGCCAGCATGACTTTCTTACCTTGTGCTTGAAATTGCTTGGCAAGCTTACCGATGGTCGTCGTTTTACCGACACCATTTACCCCTACCATCAAAATGACATAGGGCGTTTTACTGCTATCAACCACCAACGGCTGCTCGACTTTAGCCAGAATATCTGCCATTTCATCTTTGAGTAAACCATACAGTGCTTCACCATCTTTTAATGCTTGGCGAGATGCTTTCTCTGTTAGGTTATTAATAATTTTAAGCGTGGTGTCCATACCCACATCGGCGATCAATAACTGCTCTTCTAGCTCTTCAAAAAGATCGTCATCAATTTTTTTGCCTTTAAAAAGGCCAAAAAAACCGGCGCCTATATTGGCTTTAGTACGAGTTAAACTGCGCTTTAAACGAGCGAAAAAGCTTTCGCTTGGCTTTTCTTGCTCTTGAACTCGAACTTCTGCTTCTGCTTCTGCTTCTGCTTCTGCTTCTGCTAAAACAGTGTCAGACTCATGCATTACCTCAGCAACGACTGTTTCTTCAATTTCTGCTGTTTCTGCATGTTCAACCACTGTTTCTTCAACTACAGATTGATCTTCAGTTTGCTCTGTTGCTGTGGTTGGTTTGCTTGATTCTTCTTCACCAAAACCTAGCCAAGAGAGTAATCCGCGTTTCTTTTTTTCCGTCATCTGGGGATATCCTAGATTTACTAAACTAACTACGACCTTTTTCTTAAAGAATTATCTCTCTTAAGAAAAAGAAAAATGACAAAGCAGTGAAAACTTTCCAATTAGCTTGGTAAACTTTGTCATTATTGAAATTCAATGGCTATGCCAACACCCATTTTGGTGGGTAGACTGGACATAGTATCACTTTATTAGCGGTCAAAAAATCTATGGTAAGACGTCGCCAGCAAAACTCATCACAAAATAAGCCATCCACCGGCTTTGTTCGCATTATTAGTGGTTTATGGAGAGGTCGTAAACTGCCAGTTCATGACGCCCAAGGACTTCGCCCAACGACTGATCGCGTCAAAGAGACGCTATTTAATTGGTTGGCACAAGAAGTTCCTGGTGCAAAATGTCTCGATTTATTTGCCGGCTCCGGTGGACTCGGGTTTGAAGCTGCATCCAGACAAGCGGAATCAGTGACACTGATTGAGCTCAATCCGACCGCTTTTAAACAAATTCAGCAAAATATCGCTGCGCTCAACGCCTCAAACGTGCACGTGGTGAATAGCGATGCGCTGACGTTTCTGCAACAAGTTGGCACACCTCAACATATCATCTTTATCGACCCTCCATTTCGCCAAGGTTTACTGAATGAAACCGTAACACTTTTGGAGCAAAACGGCTGGCTTGCAGACGATGCAATGATCTATATTGAAACTGAAAAAGAACTTCCTCTTGATGGCATCCCAAACAATTGGTGCCTACACCGTGAAAAAACGGCAGGCCAAGTGAGCTATCGACTCTTTGAAAGGACATCCGAATGAAAGTGTTACTCGTATTAGCAAAAGCGGCCATTGCTTTTGTTTGGTTTATTTTATTACTTAATATTTTTATGCCATTTCCAGGGAAAGCGGCCATTGCGCTTTATATTATGACGGCATTTTTATTCATCATGCATGGCCTGCAAATGCTGATTTTTATTGGCGCATTCGGTGACAAGATAAACATGAGCCGTTGGGAGAAATGGTCAATTCTTGTGTTTGGAGTCTTCTCACTGCTCGATATTCGCCGTAAACACATGATGTAACCCCTCGCTATAAAAAGGAAAAAGCCGCACACTGCTTGCCAGTTGTGCGGCTTTTTTCATTGGTAAATTTAACGGTATTCTTTTTCCTACATACCCATATAGCTTTTCACGCCATTGAGGAACATTTGGGTCGAAATCATTACCAACAGCAGCCCCATTAACCGCTCTACCGCTTTCAGCCCTCGCTCACCTAATACCTTATGGAAGAAGTTATAGAACATAAGAATGAGGAAGGTTCCGCCCCATGCTAGTAGTACCGCGCCAGAGAGCTCGAATAATTTATCGGGATGCTGAGTCGAGAGTAAAAGCAGCGCGGCGATAACAGAAGGCCCTGCTATCATTGGTATTGCCATCGGCACGATAAACGGCTCTTCACCCGCAGCCAAACCGGTGATGCTGCCTGCGCTTGGGAAAATCATCTTAATTGAGATGATAAATAAAATAATACCACCAGAGATGCTCAAGGTTTCGGGTTGCACGTGCAAAAAGCCCATAATGCTTTTCCCAGCAAAGAGAAACAGCATCAAAATAATCAGCGCAAAGAAAAGCTCACGAATTAGGACTACTCGACGGCGCTTCGGATCAAGATGCTTCAATATCGATAGCATGATCGGCAAATTGCCAAGTGGGTCCATGATTAAAAATAGCATGGTTGCAGCCGATAGAATTTCCATCTCGCACAACTCTCATTAGTTCAAAGTTGGCGCAGTATATCAGCCTAATTTACAGATTTCGATGCTAGTCACAGCCAGCGTTTATAAAACCACAGATGCGGTGATCAAAGCTTGAGCCAACAGATAGCTGCCCGAAATTAAATAGCGGCCAAATGGAAGAGGACGACGGTAATCATGAATAGCTAACAAAAGAGCTGACAGTATTAGCACTAAGCTACCCACAAATCCGCACAAAGCCCCCATGGTATGAGTTTGTAACCATAGCTCACCGGAAGCCCACGCCAATTGGATTAACATCAACCCCATAATAGCAACGGGAAAAATTAATGTATCAATTTGGGGAAGTAGCAGGAAAAAGGCGACGATACTGGCTGCAATCAGTAATGCGGGTAACCACCACACCATCGCCCCTGAGAGTTGCAACCAAAATGCCTTGCTGTACATCAGCTGCGCTAAAAGAAAGCTAGTAAAACACACTCTTGGGTAGCGCTGTAGTACGTGCAAACTATCAGCGAAGGCGGATACGCATAAACCGAGGCTAATCCATAACATCGGAGAAGATAACTGATTTGTTTGGCTCAATAAGATAACAACCAACAGCAACATACTGAATGTTTTAAACATTACTGCTTGTTTTATGTTGTTACTTTCAAGTGCAGAAATACTGATGAATCCTGACAAAGCAACGGAGAGCCAGCTCCACATGTCATTACCCCTTTATGAATCTGCCGCCAGTGTAGGGATGTGGTCGTTGAAGTCCAGCATATGACTACAAAAGTTGGATCTTGATAGCGAATCCACGGATTCACTTCGCGTTGTTTAAAACAGATAAATAATAAGCCACCGACTAATACTTATCCAACAACATACACTTTTGCAGTCCAGCACCACCCCACCATAGAAAACACTGTTTTTTATTGAATTTAAAAAGAAACACCAACCAAAAAACGCACATATCACTGACCATAATTTTTAAATTAGAAATAAAAAATCAAATAAAAACATATAACTATAAAAAACAAGCCATCATAAAACCACACAACCCAACCAGAAGCAAAATCAAAGCGATAATCATGAGATTAATATCAATAAATACCGTACTAACCAGATAGCAATACATCCACCACTAAAAAACCATTCATTTTTTCTCAGAAAATGAGAATTCACCAAACTTTGACAGAGTGAGATCACCCAAGCACCAAAACCAGAAAAAACCATACCAATAACAATAATTCAAACTTTAAAAATCAATAAAAAACAACAAGATAAAAACATAAAAGGTTAAATAAAACCCAACAAGCACACTATACAACCACTTCAAAAACATAACTAAACATAGCCAATATAGGTCAATACAAGCCACTTTTAGTTATATTTTTAGATACTTCATCAAATTGATGTTGATCAAGCCACTAAAGTAGTGCTATTGTAAAAGACATAAGATGAATTCACTAATTTAAAGGAGCAGTGTTATGATTTCTTCATCTCAAAAACAGGGACTTGTAATGATCGCAGTTATCGTTGGACTAATGACACTGCCGATGATGTACTAAGTACTGAATACAAAAAATGGGGATGCACATGCATCCCCATTTTTTTATCAAATTTTTAACTATCTCATTGTAAATGTTTAGATAAAACTTCCCAATGCATGTAGTAAAACGCCAATGCAGCAAGTGTAATCAGAGTCATCAATGAAATCGCAACACGCCAAATAAAACGGCCACTCCGCGGGGTCAACTCCTTCTCACACTCTCCACAAACATTCAAAAACTCTTTACGATTATCTAATTGGTACCCCTCTTCGTGTACCACCTTATTACGAATTGTCGCAATATAACGCAGCTTACTAATCACATCGTGTGGTAAGCGCTCTTCACAACTAGTGATCAACTGGTGAAGGCCTTTACCGTTGGCGTGATACTGCTCTCTTAGTAAGGTTTCTAATTTACGCGTTCGCAGTACAACTTGTTCAATATCAGACATGACCGCCCTCCTTTGCCAATCATAGTGGAGCTTAACTATCTGTATCATACTTTTTCGAAGGGTTATGACTTATTTTAGTTGGCTAACCTGCCAATAAAGTGTGATATCAGCCGAAAAAAAATTCTCTAAACAATTCTAGATCACGCTTTGCTGAGACTTATAACTCTTTAATATATGTTGCTCGTTAAAATAGTGACTTCATCCCTAAGGAGTGCATCATGCCATTTTTCTTGATCATCACAGTAGCTTTACTGGCCATTGCAGCAGCTTGGGCATTTAACCATTTTTATCGTCGTCACATGCAAGGTGAAAATGCTCCCGAGCGTACAGCCAATGTCACCATAATCGACAAACAATCCATTGCTATTCCCCATCCTCGCCCCGGTGAAGAAGACCAAGAGTTCTGGATTTATGTCCAGAAAGGCAAAATAGGCCCTAAACGAGAATTCCAAGTTGGCGTACATTATTACCATGCATTAAACCCAGGCGACCAAGGGACGCTGACCTATTGCGGTCATAAATTTCTACACTTTGCTCTCAAACGCTAAGGGAGTAGCCAGCGCGTTTTAGCCGAACGGGAAACAAGCCAGCTGACAGCGAGTGATCCCGCACCACTGACGATAATCCACAACGGAATAACCCAAGCTGGATGCCCTTGATCCCATCCATATGCTTTCACGGGCCATAAGAAAATCGGATGTAAAATATAAATGCCCAAGCTGTATTGACTAATAAAACTCACCACTTGGTTTATACGGGCAGATAACCCCTCACCAAAATAACGGCACAGCATAAAGACCATGCTGGCAGCTAACACCACATTTAGCGTTTTATAAGAAAGCCAGCGTCCTATCGTATACTCACCAGCCGCAATACTATGGCTCGTCACCATCCATATCGTCGTAAATAGAGCAATGCCTCCAAGTAGCGTGGCCGTTGTAACCGATAGACGATTTAACGGCACTTTTTGATAAAGGATATAACCTAAAGGCAAGTAACCAGAAAATAACCACAGTTCATGACTCCAGGGGCCATCAATCCCGAACAGAAATAAGGTGGTCGTAAGTAACCATACACCGACCAACGCATACAAGGCTTTATCATCTACTCGTCTCACCAAGACTTGCAGAAATGGAATCACAAAATAGAGCGGAATAAAGTAGTAGAAAAAGCCAAGATGGTAGTAAGTCGCATGCTCTGGGCTATGGATCAATACATCTTTCACCACTTGAGCATTAAACCCGTCAGCACTCCAGCCGGACAAATAAGCGTAAAACAACGACCAAATTAAAAATGGCAGTAACACTTTGCCTAAACGTCGCTTTACATAATATTTCGCATCAAAAGGGCGTCGATCACTGAGCATTAATGCACCGGAAATAAGAATGAATACCGGAACAGCCCAACGGCTAACGCTATTAACAGTAATCGCGGTCAGCCACTGCTCAAAAGGAATATCACCAAATTGCTGACGATAAGGAGCCAGAACATGAATGCCAATAACAGCAACCGCTGCCACACAACGGAGAAGATCAAAAAAGAGGACACGCTGTCTCATAAGCTACTCATTTGAAAAGAAACTTGTCTGACTATAGCAATAAAAATAAAGACGCAGCGAAGCACTGCGTCAAATTTAAGTTAAAAAGTATTAAACCGTTTGTAATGAAGCTTTAGGTAATTTGAAAGAAATTAAGGTCGTGATGGCAAGAAAAGCAAATGATACCCATAAACACGCCGCCAACCCAGCCACTTGAAACACGTAGCCTGAAAGAATAGTGCCAATTAGGCGCCCCATGGCATTGGCCATGTAATAGAATCCAACATCCAGTGACACGCCATCACCTTTGGCATAACTGACAATCAAATAAGAGTGGAGCGAAGAGTTAACCGCAAAAACAGCACCAAACAACATCAGCCCGATGACAATCACCCACTGCGGCTGCCAACCTATTTGCACACAATAGGCAATCAAAGCTGTGATTACGGCAAGTAAACCAACCCACCCAACAGCCGCGCTGCCGTCCGGTACTTTTCCTTGCGCTTTTCCTGTTATGCGCGGTGCAATACTTTGTACCATACCGTAACCAATTACCCACGCAGCAAGAAAGCCACCTACCCACAAATGGTCCCAACCAAACACAGTGCCAAGATAAACAGGCAAAGCCACCACAAACCAAACATCACGAGCACCAAATAAGAATAAGCGCGCCGCAGATAAAATATTTACTGAGTCTGATTTAGAAAAAAGCTGGCTAAATTTTGGTTTGTTTTTCGCTTTGCCAAGATCGGTATCGAGTCCAATTAAACTACCAATCAACACCAAACCAAGCATACTAGCCATTAAAATCACTGAATATTGGAAGCCAAACAAAGACAGCAGTACTCCACCAAGGAAGAAACCAACCCCTTTCAACGCATTTTTAGAGCCAGTTAGGATGGCGACCCATTTATATAATGCGCCTTGCTGATCATCAGGCACCAACGTTTTGATGGCACTTTTGGCACTCATTTTGTTGAGATCTTTCGCAATGCCTGAGAGTGCTTGCGCCGCCATTACCCACACAATGGTTAACCACTCATTGGGAACCGCCAGCATACTCAACGCAACAATCTGCATCAGCAAACCGATGTTCATGGTTTTATTCAAGCCTAAACGTGCTCCTAGCCAACCACCGATCAAGTTAGTCACAACACCAAAAAACTCATAAAACAGAAACAGAGAAGCGATGGCGAGTGTGCCGTAACCCAAGTCGTGAAAATACAGCACCACCAGCATGCGTAAAGCACCATCTGTTAGTGTGAAGTTCCAATAATTAAACGTCACTAAAATGTATTGTCGGATACTTTTTTCCAATGTTGAAAACATAAGATAGCCACTGTAAGCATTGAAAGGAGAGGTTAATGAGCTTTGAGAACATCATAGTCCCAAAGCTCATCATATTAGGCAGATTGAGCAACAGCCTGGATATAGTCACATTGAACTGGCTTGGTAAAAGCCCCCGGACGCAGCACTTGAACACGTTCAATGATCGTATTGATATCCCAACCACGATCTAACAAAAGATGAGCAGCGAGTAACCCAGTTCGACCAGAGCCTCCCATGCAGTGCAGCGCAATTTTTTGCTTGTTGTCCAACAGTGACTGCAATTGTGGTCCAATGCTTGCCCATTGAGAGGCAAAGTCAGCATCAGGGGCACAATCATCTTCAATAGGTAAATGGAACCACTGCATATCAAGCGCTTGGGTCATTTCACCTAGCGCTAGCACGCCTTTCTCTTGCATTTCACTAGTATTGATTGCCGTAACAAGCGCGGCTACCCCTTGCGCTTTTAGCTGACGCAGTGATGTTTCCAAGCTTACGCCCTTCGTGCCCGGACATGGTGTAAGGATTAATGCCGCTTCATCAACCGCTAATTCCCAAGTTGGATGTGTCATTTCTAGCTCCCTATACCAAGCCAACATTACGGACCAGCTCTGCGGTGCGCGTTGCGTAGCCCATTTCATTGTCATACCACGCGTAGATCTTCACCATGCGTTTACCGACCACCATCGTTGACAGTGCATCGACAATGGTTGAGCGTTGATCGCCTTTATAGTCAATCGACACTAATGGACGTTCTTCATAACCAAGAATACCTTGCAGTTCACCTTGTGCTGCTACTTTCAGCAGTGCATTGACTTCTTGCGCTGTGGTGTCTCTTTTGACATCAAAGATAATATCGGTCAACGAGGCATTCGCCAGCGGCACACGTACCGCGTGACCATTAATTTTTCCTTCCAGTTCTGGAAATATTTCGACAATGGCAGTCGCGCTGCCTGTGGTAGTCGGAATTAAACTGGTACCACAAGCTCGAGCGCGGCGTAAATCTTTATGCGGCGCATCCAAAATAGTTTGCGTGTTGGTTAGGTTATGAATAGTCGTAAATGAAGATTGCTCAATGCCTAGTTGCTCATGAATCACTTTAACAATCGGGGCAATACAATTCGTTGTGCAAGAAGCCGCCGTGACAATACGATGCAGCTGTGGATCAAAAATATGGTCATTGACCCCGACAACAATATTGGCAATACCCTCTTCTTTAACAGGCGCAGAAACGACCACTCGCTTTACTCCCTGCTCAAGATACTGATTCAAAAAAGAGCGGCTACGGTGCACGCCTGTCGCCTCAATAACGACATCACATCCTGACCAATCAACACTGGCAATTTCACGCTCTTGAGTCGTTTTAATGCGTTGACCATTGATGATAATCATCTCTTCTTCTGCACTAACCGCATGCTGCCAACGCCCTTGTACAGAGTCAAATTCGAGCAAATGAGCCAAGGTCTTAGCATCACCAGCGACATCGTTGATCTGTACAAATTCTATTTCTGACCAATCAAACGCGGCGCGCATTGCCAAACGACCGATACGGCCGAATCCATTAATTCCTACTTTAATCGTCATGATTATCTCTCTTGTTCAGGCACATGGGCGCTGAGTTTCTGTCTGTAAACGTTGGCTGTCAGCAGCATATTGCTGCTGCAGACAATTTGAATTTTTAAGTCCTTCAATTACTTTACGCAACCAACCAGGTAATTGATTGGATACTTGGTAATAGACCCACTGCCCATGGCGCTCATCCACCAGCACCCCAGATTGACGAAGTAGGGCTAAGTGGCGTGATATCTTCGGTTGGCTTTGTTGCAGGGCGCCCGTTAACTCGCACACACATAAGCGTCCTTCACGGGCAATAAGCAACAAGCACCGCAGGCGGGTTTCATCGGACAACATTTTAAAAAACTGATGAGGCAACATATTTCAATCTCACACATACGCATATCCATATATATTAGAAATAAAAAAACACGCGTCAAGGCGCGTGCTCTTCATGTCATAAAAAATTCACGTTAAATTAAGCGATTCACATCTTGGCTCCAACGCAACGCGGCAGATAATTCGTCACTGACAACGCCTAACTCCAAACCAAGCGCATCACAACGCGCTTCCACACCTTGCCAATCGGCTTGTTCAAAGCACTCTTCTAGCGCTAACAGCTCACCAATAGGACCTTCACGCCTTTGCAGGGCTATTTTCACCGCGTCAGAAAGCGGTAATTGTTCGACAAGCTCTTCAATAGAGATATCTAACAGAGCATCCAGTACTGAAAAAAGACCAATCAAAAAAGCCTGTTCACGGTATTCGTATAGCGAGTGATGGCTTGCCATTAACTGACAAAACTGAGCTCGCTGCAACGATAAGTTATACAACTCTTTCGGCTTCTTGGATGAAACGAACGAAGCCACGGCCAATGAAACAAACGTTTTCAACCGGTCTTGACCAAGGTAAACCAGAGCCTGACGAAAAGAGGAAATCGGCATCGAGAGGCGATCCGACATGGTATTAACAAATCTGAGCAGTTTGTATGACAACGCAACATCTTGCGACATAATGCACTCAATTCGCTCAAAATCGACGTCAGGTTTACACACTTCACGAAACAGCTCTAACGCGATAATTTGCTCGGGGCTAACGTAGCGTTGCTTAATGATCTGTGGCTTACTGAAAAAATAGCCTTGGAAAAAAGTAAACCCAGCGGAGCGCGTAACATTAAATTCATGCTCAGTTTCTACTCGCTCTGCCAAAAAACGTCGCTTACTTCCCTCTGCAATCCGCTTACGAACAAATTCGCACGCTTCTTCCAAGCCCAGCGCCATAATATCGAGTTTAACGATGTGCACATAAGGTAGGAATCGTTCCCATTCATGCGAATACACAAAATCATCCAACGCCACAATATAACCGCGCTTATAAAGATCTTTAATCACATCCAATAACTCATCACTTGGAGCACAAGTTTCCAACACTTCAACCACGATTTGATCTCTTGGCAAGGTCAGTGGCAGACGACGAATTAAACTCTTATAGGGGAAATTGATGAAACAACGCGATTTGGCAATTGCAGGATTCATCCCAACAGAGAGGAAGTTTTCAACAATCAGACGATAAGTGGCACGATTTGACTCAATATGAGCAGGGAAAGCATTATTTTCTCCGTCTCGAAATAGGAGTTCATAACCAAGCGTGTGTTGCTTCGCGTTGAGAATCGGTTGTCGAGCTACGTAGGTATAATACATCTAACTAACGACGACTTGAGTAAGTAGCAACACGTTAAGACTTCGCTGCAGCAAGTAACGCACCGCACCCAACAAACATTGACCCGAACACTTTATTGATTTTACTCATAACGCGATCAGAACGAATAAAACGTCCCATCTGAGCCGCTAATGAGGTGTAACCCAACATCACGATAGAATCAATCACTACGGTGGTAACACCCAATGCAAGTAGCTGAGTCAGTTGATCTTTGCTTGGGTCAATAAATTGAGGAAAAAGTGCCACTAAAAAGACAATCGATTTGGGATTGGTCAAGTTAATCAATACCGCACGACGCAATAAGGAGCCACTCGACAGTGCTTGTTCGGCAGCACTGGTCACTAAACTGGAATGATCTCGCCATTTTTGGATACCAAGCCAAACCAAATAAGCCACACCAACCCACTTGATGATGCTAAATGCCAACGCTGATTGTGCTACTAACGCACCGATTCCCGCGCCAACCAAAATAATATGGAACGCTAGCCCTATCTGCAAACCAACAATCGCCGCCAGAGATTTGCGAGTACCATAACTAAGCCCGTTGCTAATGGAATTGACTGTGCCCGAACCGGGCGCCAAACTAAACACAATCGCGGTCAGCACATAGGCGAACCAAACATGAGTATCCATTGCAATTCCTCTCGACTAGACTAATCTAGCGTAAACAAATTATCCCTCGGATCTGTCCAATAAAGAATATCTATGAATCAGACGAGTCAAAACACTCCACGTTATACTCAAGAGTCATCTTTTGAGCAAGTGATCAATACCACGATTGCCGATTTCTGGCATTCTAAAGAAGAAAATTTCATCAAATCTTTCGATAAAACAAAAATTTATTGCTGCAAGCTCACCTCATCCGAACACTCTAAAGCGATTGTGGTAGTGAACGGCAGAATTGAGTCATGTTGGAAGTATCAAGAGCTGTTTTATGACCTTTTCCAACAAGGGTACGACATTTATTCCTTTGACCATCGTGGTCAAGGGCTTTCTCAACGCCTAATCGACAACCCACAAATGGGCTATGTCGAGGAATTCGATGACTATGTCCAAGACTTGCACCATCTGATCCAATATTTTGATCTTAGCCGTTATTCGCATCGTTTTATTGTAGCTCATTCCATGGGGGGAGCCGTCGCAACACGATATGTGCAAACACATCCCGAGCATAATTTCGACGCCATGGCTCTCAGCGCCCCGATGTTTGGCGTCAATATGCCTTGGCAGTTACGCCCAGTGGCGATGCAACTGAGCCAAGTGTTAACAGCAATCTACTCGAAACCAACCTACGCTCCAGGTTATCAGGCTTATACCCCGAAACCTTTCGAAATGAACCCTTTAACGCAAAGTGAAGTACGCTACCGTTGGTTTAGAGAGCTGTATGAACACAAACCAGAGCTGAAAATCGGTGGCCCAACGACGCGCTGGGTATGGCAAGGATTGATGGCTGTCAAACAATGCCAGTTACTCACTCGACAAGTAAAACTACCGACTTTAATTCTACAAGCTGGGCAAGACACCATAGTCAGTAATGCCGATCAAATTCGCTTTGCGACTAAATTGGCAAAAACCAACCCAGATAGCCAATTAGTTACCATTAATGAGGCTAAACATGAGCTACTTTTTGAGAAAGATGACTACAGAAACCAGGCTCTTGATGCAATATTTGAACTGTTTCAGCAGATAGAAAGCAAAGCCTAAATGGTGGGGGAAATGGGGAAATTTCAATTTGCAGTTTTACCCTCTTTTTCCTCTTTAATATGGCGTAGACTAGGCAACCTAAAGGTTTGTTCATGACCAGAGCGAACAAACCCAAATAACCATGATAATGAGGGTTTTATGACCACCGAACGCAAAGATAACGCTATTCACATTGTCGCTTCCGATCTCGACGGGACTCTGCTTGCCCCAAATCATCAGTTGAGCGACTTTACAAAGCAAACACTGAAAGAGCTGCACCAAAAAGGCTTTACCTTTATCTTTGCAACCGGTCGTCACCACGTGGATGTAGCAGGTATTCGTCAGTTAGCGGGCATCCCCGCTTATATGATCACCTCAAATGGTGCTCGCGTGCATGACCAAAACGACAACTTAATGTACAGCAAGAATGTTCCACAAGATCTCGTTCAAGCGATAATTGACGTTGTTAAACAAGACTCACAAATCTATGTCCATATCTATCGAAATGAATCTTGGCTATTGAATAAAGAAGACGAAACCCTGCGTAATTTCCATAAAGAGAGTGGTTTTAACTATCAAGTATTTGATATAGACCATGCTCCAACCGATGGCATTGCGAAAATTTTCTTTACACACCCAAGCAAAGATCATGAGCTACTCACTCAATTTGAAGACCGTCTGAACGAAAAATTTGGTGATAAGCTCAACGTTGCTTTCTCAACCCCTTGGTGCTTGGAAGTCATGGCGGCCGAAGTGTCAAAAGGTGATGCGCTTAAAGTGGTAGCTGAATCGCTTGGTTGTACCCTCGACAACTGCATCGCTTTTGGCGACGGCATGAATGATGTCGAAATGCTATCCATGGCAGGTAAAGGGTTAGTGATGAATACATCGCATCCAAAAGTGATGAAAGCATTGCCAAACAATACCGTTATTGGCAGTAACGCTGAAGATGCTGTCGCTCATTATCTGCGTGAACATTTATTCTAGTCATCAACGTTTGCATGCCCTCTAGAGTACGCCGCTTGAAGCCCACTACGTAGTAGCGAATATCAACCAAAACCAAGGTTTTGTTCGCTGACTGTTAATTAACGTGGGCTTAAGTTCAGTTCTAAGCACCCAATGTGCCATAATATTGTCCTATCTGTTTGTCTTAAGGACGGTATTCAATGAAGGCGTTTAACACCCCTATCCTATTATTGTCAGCTCTAGCACTGCAGGCTTGCTCAATGCAACAAGCTTCTGTTGAAGCAACAACCAGCGCGACACTCGACAAGCCAAGCACTATAACACCACAAACCTTTGTGATGCGTGGTGAAATCGTGGTCGGTCATGAAGCCCGAACGTTTACACCTTGCGGCAGCAACCAACAGTATTGGTTGGCTTTAACCCCAGAGCAAGCTAAACAAGCCTTACTATTATCTCGTTCACCCTACCAACCAATGTACGGTGAAGTTGTAGGTTATTTAGCAGCCCCAAAGCAAATAGGATTAGATGCTGACTACAATGCACGCTTAGAAGTAAAGAGCATTAATCTACTCAGTGCTGAAAATCCTAAACGTTGCAACCAACCACTCAAACCAACGCGAGCTTTCGGTAATGAGCCATCATGGTCTGCTAGCTTTGATAGTAATACCGTTATTTTTCAAACCATTAGTGGTGAAAAACAGCAGTTGCCGATCACTCAACGCCAACTATCTGCACAACAACGTGACTACCAGTTTGAAAATGGCTCACTGCAACTTAAGCAACAAGCTTGTAACGATGGGATGAGTGATAGTTTTTATGGATGGCGTTCTAGCTTAACTCTGGACGGCAAAACCTATAAAGGCTGTGCGACGTTAGGCAATAGCGACCCAACTCTGCAATGGGTTGGTGTTTACCAAGCCGCGTCAACGCAAAACAATAACTTTAGCGTAAGCTTACAGCTAAATGCTGACCATTCGGCAACCACCAGCTACGACTACAACAATGGTGACCCATCTATGGTTGAAAAAGGATTCTGGCAGCAGCTTAATGATAAACAAGTGCACGTTGTGATGACTCGTCATCAGCGGCAATACCTGCTTGCGGAACGCATTTTCACTCGTAATGGCAATCAGATCCAAGCAGAAAAAGAAAAGGTGGGCGACATTATTTACCCCATCAGTAATGGTGGATTAACGCTGTTTACTGAAGATCTAGCGCAGTAATCAATGAATTCCCAATTACCCTGTTCGCGCTGCGGTTTCGTGCATCAATGTGTTTGCCAAGCTTATCCGAGACTCGATAGTAAGCTACGCGTTGCATTATTGATGCATGAAAATGAACAACGCAGAGCAACCAATACTGGCAAGCTACTCTTGTGCAGCTTGCCGCAGGCTTCAGTGCATGTGTGGAGCCGTGTATCGCCCGCAGAGTCATTACAAATACTCATTGAAAGCGAACGACTCACGCCTGTGCTCATCTTCCCATCACCATACAGCAAACCACTCGACGAACAACAATGTCAGTCTTCGGCAAACATTGAAAACACATTGTTTATTATTCTTGATGGCACCTGGCAAGAAGCGAAGAAGATGATCAATAAAAGCCCTTGGTTGTCAGCATTACCACACGTACACCTCACGCCTCATCACCAGTCACTCTACACATTAAGGCGTAACCAAAGTGAAGGAAATTTATGTACTTTGGAAGTGGGGCTTGAACTGCTTAACCATATCAATGAAACAACGAATGCTGACACACTAAGAGATTTTTTTGCTTACTACATGAAGGTTTATCAGGCCGACAAAAGCGGCCATGCATTAAAGCAGCAGTAACGAACTCAATTGGTTGATTTCAATATCCGGTAAGATTTTTGCCTTGCGGTTGGCAAGCAAGGTATTGCCTTGGTCATTGTACCAACAGGCTTGAAAACCATTGCATTTCGCGCCTTGCACATCAGTCACTAAATGATCACCGACGTGCAAAATTGAGTTTGCTGGCAATGCCAAATGGATACGCGCTTTATCAAACAATTCAGGATGAGGCTTGGCAAAACCATCCGGCCCAGCTTTTAAAATCACTTCGAAATAGTCACCCAAACCGATACGGTGCGGATCCACATTACCATTGGTGATCGCGACTAGCGGCATACGCTTAACTAACTCCGTCATCACGCGGTGAGTCTCTTGCGGCACCGCCACAAGGTTTCGCAAGCGTAATACTTCTTCAATCGCAGCATTTGCCGCCTCAAGCGCTTGTTCCACACTGTAACCTAGCTCAATCAAACCTTGTTCAATCTGCTTAAAACGCCATTGAGTAACATCATGGTGCAGCAAAGGTTGCTGTTGAACTAAGCGCAATTTGAGTTGCTGCCACCATGCTAAAGAACGTGTGGCCGACAGCGGATGATGACTATGTAGCCATAACACCATTTGCTGCTCGACGTGGCGTATCACTGGACGGTTATCATAGAGCGTGTCATCTAAATCAAAGCTCATTGCTTTAATTGGCCCAATACTGCGATAAAAATGCATGAGTTACTCGTCTTGTTTCTTTTTTCTTGCTCTGGGGTGCGCTTGGTCATACGCTTGAGCAAGATGTTGAAAATCCAAATGCGTGTATATTTGTGTGGTCGAGATATTTTCATGGCCAAGCAGCTCTTGCACCGCACGAAGATTATTGCTTGATTCCAGCATATGAGTCGCAAACGAGTGACGTAACTTATGCGGGCTGATATGACTAGATACCGCCTGTTTCTGTCCCCACTCCGCCATACGCTTTTGTACATTGCGGTGAGAGATTCTGACACCTAGCTTAGAAACAAACAGCGCTTTTTCATCGCTATTAGCCAACTGAGCTCGTAACTTTAGCCACTTCGCGACCCACTCTTTTGCTTTGCCAGCAAATGGAGCTTTACGCTCTTTGTCACCTTTACCGACTACTCGAATTTCACCTTGGCTAAGGTTAATGTCTTTGACATTAATACTCACCAATTCAGCTAAACGCAAGCCAGCCCCGTACATCAGCTCCATCATGGCGCGATCACGCACTGACAGCGGATCATCAGCATTCACTTCCAAAAGTTGTGCAACTTCATCGACATCTAAGTTTTTCGGTAATGGACGCTTTTTGCGCGGGGCCGATACACCTTTAGCCGGGTTAGCAGTGATCTCTCCACGTAAAATCAAAAAATCAAAAAAGCTGCGTAATGAAGATAAACGCGTCGCCAAACTACTGGCCTTCATACCTTCTCGCATGCCTTTACTGGCTAATTGGCGCACCCAAGCTGCATCAACCTGCTGCCAATTTTTTAGCCCCATTTGCATTAGGTGCTGCGCCATCGTTTCAAGTTGCTGCTTGTAATTACGTTGCGTGTGCAAGCTCAGCCCTTTCTCACTTCGTAGATATTCATAGAAGCGATTCAAGGGCTGCTGCAAGCCGTTAGACAGAGGTATGACTGATTCGCTCATGCTCAATAGGCTGCCAAGGTAGAGTATCAATTAGGTGAGATAAAACTAACGCCAAGTGACGCAGGAAAAGCGTATCCATACTCGGTTGGAAATGACCGCCATCTTCACTGGCGAAAGCCAAAATACCTTGCGGTGACGCTTTGGTTAATGGTAGTACCACATAAGAACCCATTTCTGGTGCTAGCGTTTCATCACCAAATAACGCTTGGCGATCAACCTTTCTCATCCGGCCCAAATACGCCGCCTTACCGTTGAAATGGTTGGTTGAAAAACGCTGCCATTGTTCCTGTGTGATTTGGTAATCCGCTTTAGGAGAAGCCAGTAAACGCACATAAGCTAACAAGCCTAATGCTTGCGCTTTATTTTCAATCGCTTTTACCACTTGCGTCATATCGCTGCATTTTAGGATCTGCTCTTGAAGATCCATAAATTCATGAAAAGTGCGGTCATTATTGGCCGCTAGAGACATAAAAGCGGTGATCTCTTCTTCTAATTCTTCGATACGCTGACGCTGACGATTAAGCTGCACATGCACCAAAGAGACTGCACCTTGCTGATGGTGCGGTAAAGAAAGTCGATCAACCAACTCTGAACGATGGAGGAAAAAATCAGGGTGATCCCGTAAGTACTCCGCTACGATTTCAGCTGTAAGTACATCCGCTTCAACTTGCGACAAAACAATTCCTTAACTTAACAAGACACTTGGCCATCAAACACATGGGTTGCAGGCCCCGTCATATATAGCGGCTTGCCTGGACCTTGCCACTGAATATGCAATGAACCACCCGGTAGGTGTACCTTGACCTCTTCAGCTAATAACCCTTGAACAATACCTACCGCCACAGCACCACACGCACCACTACCACAGGCTTGCGTTTCACCCGCGCCGCGCTCATAAACTCGCAGTTTAACTTCATTGCGATTAACAATTTGCATAAAGCCAGCATTCACGCGTTCTGGAAAACGTTCATGAGATTCAAGTAGCGGGCCTAGTGTTTCTACATCAGCAGTAGCAACATCGTCGACCACGGTTACTACGTGCGGATTGCCCATACTCACTGCGCCGCAGAAAATAGTTTTATCTTCTACTCGTATAATATAGGTCTTCTCTGCTTGCTTAGCGCGGAATGGGATTTTATTTGGCTCAAACTCAGGGATCCCCATATTGACGGTGATCTGGTCATCCTCTTCAATATTTAGAATCATCTTGCCTTTTTTGGTCGTCACTCCAATGCTGTATTTATTGGTCAGCCCTTTCATACGAACAAACCGTGCGAAGCAGCGAGCCCCATTACCACACTGTTCAACTTCACTACCATCGGCATTAAAAATACGATAGTGGAAATCACTTTCGGGGTCATAAGGGGCTTCAACCACTAAAAGCTGATCAAAACCCACACCTGTATGACGATCCGCCAAACGGCGGATCAAATCAGGGGAAAAGAAGACGTTTTGTGTAATGCAATCAACAACCATGAAGTCATTACCCAAACCGTGCATTTTAGAAAAATGGAAATGCATAGTGCTTCAATTTACTCCGGCAAAATACTCTCTAATGCCCATAGGCTCGATAGTTCTTCACGCTGGCGAACTAGATGATGCTGTGAACCATCAACCATCACTTCCGCTACGCGAGTACGTGTATTGTAGTTTGAAGACATCACAAAACCATAAGCCCCTGCAGAGCGAACTGCTAACAAATCACCTTCAGCAAGGACTAAAGAACGGTCTTTACCTAAAAAGTCCCCCGTTTCGCAGATAGGCCCAACGAGATCATAGGTTGAAGCTTCACCCTGACGCGGTGCAACAGGAACAATATCTTGCCAAGCTTGGTACAGCGCAGGGCGCATTAAATCATTCATTGCAGCATCAATAATGGCAAAGTTTTTGTGTTCGGTATGTTTGAGAAATTCAACTCGAGTCAGCAGCACGCCCGCATTAGCAGCAATCGCTCGGCCAGGCTCAAAAATCAGTTCTAAATCTTGATGATTTTCTAAACGGGCAAGCAAAGCTTTTGCGTAGTCAGAGGGTTGAGGAGGCAGTTCATCACGATACACAACCCCTAAACCACCACCGACATCTAAATGTTTGATGTTGATGCCTTGGTGCTTAAGGTCATCAATCAATGCCAACAGGCGGTCAGTTGCATCAATGAATGGCGCAATCGCTGTCAATTGAGAACCGATATGGCAATCAATGCCATGTATGCTGAGGTTTTCTAAACTCTGCGCCAAGCGGTAAACATCTGGCGCACGGTCAAACGCAATACCAAATTTATTATCACGTAAACCGGTTGAGATATAAGGGTGAGTTTGCGCATCAACATCAGGGTTAATACGCAGAGAAATCGGCGCTTTCACACCAAGCTCTCCTGCCACTTTATTGAGGCGTTCCAGCTCTGGTTCAGATTCAACATTAAAACATTTAATCTTCAGTTCTAGCGCACGCTTCATTTCCGCTTCGGTTTTACCGACACCCGAAAAGACTACTTTAGATGGGTCACCACCGGCAGCCACAACACGTTCGAGTTCCCCACCCGATACAATATCGAAGCCAGAGCCTAAACGCGCCAAAGTATTCAGCACACCTAAATTCGAGTTTGCTTTTACGGCATAACACACCAAATGTGGGTGCTCACCGACTGACTCATCAAAGGCATGCCAATGACGCTCTAGCGTCGCACGTGAATAGACATACAACGGCGTGCCAAATTGCTCAGCCAAATGAGAGAGTGAGACATTTTCAGCCCAAAGTTGGCCATCGTCCTGATAATTGAAGTAATCCAAAATTCGTTTCCCTTAATCTAAATCAACCACTATGGCTGAGGTTGTTCATTCTGCGTCGGTTCATCTGGCATATACAATGGGCCGGTTTGACCACAGCCTGCCAATGCAAGGACTGACAACATAAATAGTGCAGTGATTGATTTTTTCATTTTGCATATCGTGATTATTGATTCAATGCCCCCTATAATCGCACCACAATCAGGAAAAGCAATAGGATAGATAGGATGAACGATACTGAATTTCATCAACAAGTCGATGAGCAGCTCGAAATTATTGAACAAGCTATCGATGATGCTGGCGCAGACATCGATTACGAAACGTCTGGCAATGTCATGACGTTAGAATTTGATGACCGTAGCCAAATCATCATTAACCGCCAAGAGCCGATGCATGAAATCTGGCTTGCGTCTAAATCGGGTGGGTTTCATTTCAAACTGCAAGATGGCCAATGGATCTGCTCAAAAACTGGCTTGGAATTGGTTGCGATGGTCAAACAAGAGTGTGAAAAACACGCTGGTGAAAGTATCGAGTGGCGATGATAAGGTTCTATCTAGTTGAGAGCGCTATCGTTAAATAGGCGTTGGAATCTAAATAAGAAGGAACCAAGTTGCGCTATTTCAACGGTAGCTTGGTTCCATCACTGTTAAGCATTAACCGCTTTAGAAGGGCGAGAGTAAAGAGCTGAATCATTACGATAAGGGACAACATAACTTTCGCCGTCTTCAGGATGTACTATCTGATAATACTGAGGCAAATTGAAGTTAATGAACTTAGCCGACAGCTTGTTATCATCTAGCACTGAAGTATAGAAACCATTTACGCTGGCAATCATCTCATCTTTTTCACCACTAAACTGGTGATACACTTCAATTTGATTAGACTCATCTAGTACATAAATGTTGAAGCCTTTGTCAGTATCTTCAAAGAAGAACTGCACCAAACCTTCGCTGGCAAAACCATCAACCACTTCAGGGAGCTGATAATCTTGATCGCGATCGAGCATTAACAGTGGTGAGCCTTTCAGCTTGTTGGTTGAAATACTGCGATAAAAATCGACCGAGTTTTCTAATTTCTGTACCGATACACCGCGACGTTCGAAGAACAAACCATACATTTGGTCCCCAATGCGCAATGCTTTAAAACGACGACGTTTTTCTTGCTCAACTGGTTTTAAGCGTAACTCAATGCATTCTGCGAGCAATTGGTACACCATATTACGCATCACGCCACGTAAGTTTTTACTGTAACAAAAAACATCAACAGATTCCGGTGGAAGTGCATCTTGGTGCATTTTTCCAAGCACCGTTTTCAATGCATCAAGCATTGCGGTTTCACCAGTAAAATGCAGCGTACGCACTTCGTGCCATGAATTGCGATACACTAAATCAACACTGCCCACTAAACTTTTTTGTTCTGAGCCGAAGCTGAAAATATCAATATTTTTCAAATCAACTTTTAACGACTTACCACTCAATTCTGCGGTTGGATCATTTTCAAAGTTAATAAACATTGCCAATTGGCTTATTTCACAAGGGCTAGCCAACGCTTGCATCGTTGGACGACGTTTGCGTAACGAAAAGGTATTACGTAAATCGCTGACCATTTGGTAGAACTTGTCTATATCCAAATGAGCATCACGCACCACGGAATGCAAACGTGTCGACTCGGTGATCAAACCATTAAAAAATGCCCAAGAAACCAACTTACTCAAGTATTCATTATGCTCTAAAAAAGGCTGACCAATAAGGCGATGAGCAACTAATGGCTGCTTGTAGAGATACCAACCAGCTTTGTTAGTTCGGCCTTCACGAACCTCAATGAAGGAGAGGTCTGGCTCATGGAGATCTGGAGAAATTTGTGGGTTCAGCAGCGTAACCTTACCCGGCAATACTTCGAATACCGCATACAATTTACGCGCTAAAATAGAGATATCTTGTGGACTGATAGCAGAAGTAATGTCATTGCGGCGTGCAAACTGAATCAAGTTTCGATAACTCAGCATTAAGGCATCAAGCAGAGCATGGTGCACTACTTTAACTTGTGCGACTTTCCAGTTGCGGCGGTTATCTAACTCTTGTACCACCGACTCAGACCAATTCCATTGTTTAATCATGTGACCTAGCGCTTCACGACGCCATGCCACAGAACCGATACCCGGCTCACGCGATAATTTTTCATGTGTTTTGAGATAAAAACAGCGACGGACTAAATCAAGACGAGCGGAGTCACCAATGCGTTCGAGGTAACGCGTCACTTTTTCGAGCATCAAATAGTAGGCATCCATGCTATAAAGATCAGGCTCGTGAGCGAAAAAACGGCGTTTGGTATCAATACTAAGTAATTGAGTATGTGGGTACTCCCACGAATACGCCTCAAGCAAAATAGCTTTCAGTACCGACTTGTAGGGCGAGTCGATACTTTTATACAGTTGCCAAAGATTAGCGCCGAAATATTCTTCGGCCGGAATGCGATTGAGCTTACCAAAATCAATCCATTCTTCGCAGTTAATGTAAGCTTTACTACACAACTGATTGACGTATTCGTCGTAGCACTCTTCCATTTCAGGCGGCACAATTTGCCACAGCAAACGCTTACCAGCAAGACGCACAGCCGAGCGATAAAACTCATCCAACAATAAAAGATGCTGCGAAGAGCCACAGTTTTCACCCGTCATTTGCTCGGAGTGATTACTGCGAAAACGCTTTTCATCCATCAAGAAAAAGTTAGCTTCAACCCCTTGGCTTTTCGCCCAATCGGTAATCAATAAGCATTTATTACTTAAGCTTTCACGTTCATCGCAACTCATCTCTGATGAGACACAAACCCAAATATCTAAATCACTGGATGTACTTTGACCGATCGAAGAGGTACTTCCCATCGTATACAAACCAAGAATGGCCGGGGTTTGTGAGGTTTTTAATGATTGACCTAACGTTAGCTCGGTATCTTCAATCAGTTGGCGCTGAACATCATTGAGTTCGAAGTTATGTATGCCATAAGGGACGTTAGCATCGTAATAGCCAGGAATAACCGGGTGATTAAAGTGAAATAAAGCGGGGATAAAATGGAATACACGCTGACTTTGCAAATCCATAAGAGCCAGCGCACGATCAGTTCGTTGCTGGTTAAGATTATCTAATCGTTTGATTAACGTCTTTGTGTAAGCCTGCAAGGTTGATTCCTTGGTTGAAACATTAATAAGCGCCTTGATTATCTTTTATTCTAAAGCGCCGAAAAAACGTGATCAATTTAACACTTTCTTTTGTTTTGGTAAAGTAATCTCGGCGCATATCACACCAAAGCTACCTCTATTGACCACTCTACTTTCACTGACTCGCTACAGTGTCGTTGCTATCTAGACTTTGTAATAATAGCCCATTATATAAAGGAGAGCTAAATCACACTATTTTACCCAATCTATGCTATGTCATTAGCAATTTTTCACTGATGCGATCTAGTAGTAAACCTTTCTAGTATGGGATGGTAGGATTAAGCCCTTCATTTCTTTCATGCGGGATTATCATGAATCACAGTACACCTATTCGAATTGCCACTCGTAAAAGTCCACTCGCCTTATGGCAAGCTTATTATGTTAAAGATGCGCTACAAGCAGCTCATCCCGGCTTAGAGGTGGAATTGGTGACCATGGTAACCAAAGGCGACATCATTTTGGATACGCCTTTAGCTAAAGTTGGCGGTAAAGGGCTTTTTGTTAAAGAACTCGAAGTCGCAATGCTTGAAGGTCGTGCCGACCTTGCCGTTCATTCAATGAAAGATGTCCCCGTCGATTTCCCTGAAGGATTAGGACTAATCACGATATGCGAGCGTGAAGACCCTCGTGATGCCTTTGTTTCCAATGGCTACAACAATATTGATGAATTGCCACAAGGAGCCATCGTGGGGACATGTAGCTTACGTCGCCAATGTCAGATAAAAGAAGCTCGCCCAGACCTAGTCATCAAAGAATTACGTGGCAATGTAGGCACTCGCTTAGGTAAATTAGATGCTGGAGAATACGACGCTATTATTCTTGCTGCCGCCGGTTTGAAACGATTAAAGCTGGAACAACGTATTCGTAGCTTCATCGAACCAGAACAATCACTACCTGCTGTTGGTCAAGGTGCCGTTGGTATTGAATGTCGCATCGATGATCAACGCTTGAAAACACTGCTAGAGCCATTAAACCACAAAGACACGGCAGATCGCGTCTTATGTGAGCGAGCGATGAACTTAACCCTAGAGGGTGGTTGCCAAGTTCCGATTGGTAGCTATGCGCTGCTGGATGGTGACCAACTATGGCTGAGAGCCTTAGTTGGCGAACCTGATGGTTCCAAAATTGTACGTGGTGAAATTAGAGGCCATCGTTCTGATGCTGAAAAACTAGGTATTTCACTGGCAGAGCAACTCCTTAATGAAGGAGCTCGAGAAATTCTCACCAAACTCTACTGCGAGCACGAATAAATCATGGCAGTGCTGGTCACTCGTCCTGAAATTCAAGGGCTTGAACTATGCCAACAGCTCGCGGAGGTCGGCATTTCTGCCATACACCATCCGCTTATTCAAATTCAAGCGGGAGTTGATCTCCCACTTTTACTGCCAGACATTCACAACTGCGACATCATTATCGCGGTCAGCCAACATGCAGTCACATTTAGCCACCAATTTTTGCAAGATCACAGATCTTTTTGGCCAAATGAAGCAAGATACCTTGCCGTTGGTCAAAAAACTGCACATGTTTTAAGCAAACTAAGCCAACAAAAAGTACACTACCCCGCGGTGAGTGATAGTGAGCATCTCATCGAAATGCCGCTATTACAGTCAATATCAGGTCTTAAGATCATGATTTTACGTGGTAATGGTGGAAGAGAACTGCTCCACAATACGTTGACTGAGCGTGGTGCAAAGGTGACCTATAAAGAAGTGTATCAGCGCACTATGCTGGCTTTCTCGGCCAACCAACACGCTCAAATTTGGCAACAGCAAAATGTTCACCAATTAGTCGTAACCAGTGGTGAACAGTTAGAGTTTTTGGTTACTCAAATGTCTGAAATTGCATTGCCATGGTTATTTAATTTACATCTTTTTGTCCCCAGTGAGCGCATTCGACAAGCGGCACTACTCATGGGGTTTAGTTGTGTCACTAACGTAAAAAGCGCATCCAATACCGAACTCGTGGCTACTCTTAGCCAACATAAACAGGACTCTAAGCATGACAAGTAAAAATAAGAACCCGCATATTGAACCTGAAGATAAACTAACCTCATCAGCATCTTCTTCTTCTCCAGACAAAGATGCGGCCACTAATGTTGACTCATCCAAAGTAGAAACATCGCCTCCTCTTACTAGCTCTCAACCGACACAAAATGAAGAGAAACAGGGCAAGCGAGGAGTGAAACTGGCCGCTGTTGCCATTGTTCTATCGGTTATTTTTAGCGGTGGCATTGTCTTTCAAATGCAGCAGAAAGACGCCTTCTATCAAGCAGAAATTGCAGCGTTAAAAACACAACTGACCCAGACTCAACGCAATGTAGAAACTGAACTCAACCAAGTAAAGCAAGACACTATAGCTAAAGCGGCAGAAGCGACCCATAAAGCAGAAGTTTCTTTGGCTCAACAACAAAAAAGTATTGAGAGCTTACAGTTGGCTGTCGCTGATATTAAAGGTCGTCGTCCTAATGATTGGCTACTTGCCGAAGCAGACTACTTGGTCAAGCTGGCTGGACGTAAACTATTTCTAGAGCATGATGTTGTCAGCGCAACCCAACTAATGGAAAGTGCAGACCAACGTATTGCGGCATTAAATGACCCTAGTTTGGTTCCTTTGCGTAAAGCGATGGCTAATGACATCACGAAACTGAAAGTTATACCTCTTGTTGACCGAGAAGGGTTAGTTTTACGTTTGACTAGCTTGCAACAACAAGTCGATGCACTACCTCTAGCGAACGCCATTTTGCCTGAAGCACAACAAGAACCAGTCGCTCACGTCTCAGAAAACATCAATGATTGGCAAAATAACCTGCTGACTTCCCTCAAAGAGTTCTCGGAAAACTTTATTACCTTCCGAACTCGTGATGGCAACGTCGTGCCTTTGCTGTCACCACAACAGCACTTTTATTTAAAAGAAAATCTAAAAGCCAAATTAGAGACAGCAATCAAAGCGGTCTACGTCGAACAGCAAGAGATCTATACCACAGCATTAACCACCGCAGACAAATGGTCAGCCGCTTTCTTTAACCAAAATGACAACGCCGTCAAACAGTTCAACGATACGGTATTGCAACTAAGTAAGCAGAACATACAAGTTGAATACCCTGTAAAATTTGAAACTCAAAACAAACTGGCAGATATCATCACTGAACGTCTGCGCCGTGAAGTTTCATCCGTCATTACGGAGGAAAAATAATGTTTCGTATCATTTTCCTCTTTGCGATTTTAGGGGCGGGTCTATTTGTTGGTACTCAATACTCAGGTCAGCAAGGTTATGTGCTCATCTCTATTGCGAACAAAACTATAGAGATGAGCGTCACAACTTTAGTTATCTTCATAATCGCAGCTTTAGCTGGGTTATTCGGTCTAGAATACCTATTGAAAAAAGCGATGTACGCAAGCTCAACAACTTGGAATTGGTTCAGCGTGCGTAAACTGAAACGCTCTCGTCGTTATACTAATCAAGGCATCATAAAACTTCTTGAAGGTGACTGGAAACAAGCAGAGAAAAAAGTCACTCGCTGGGCTAACCACCATGATATGCCTTTACTCTGCTATCTTGTTGCCTCTGAAGCAGCGCATGGTATGGGTGACACCGCTAAGCGTGATCACTATTTAAACTTAGCCAGTCAGCAAGAAAACTCAAGCCTCGCTGTCGAACTCACCCGAGCAAAACAGCAAGTTAGGCAAGAAGAATACGATAAAGCACTCGTAACCTTGGCGGCGCTAGAAGAACAGCATGCTAACAATACGATTGTGCTTAATCTCCTAAAAACGACGTACCTGAACCTCCATCAATGGCAGCCGCTTCTCACTTTGCTGCCAAAACTTCATAAAGCGAAACAATTAGACGATCAAGAATTAGCTCTGCTCACCCAAAAAGCACAAGCAGGATTAATGTCAGATATCGCTCAACAGCAAGGCAGTGAAGGGTTGATCAATTACTGGAATAAACTTCCGAGAAAAACCAAAGCTGAACCCAACTTAACTCAGTGCTTTGTTAAACTGCTGATTCAAAGAAAAGCCGATTCAGAAGCCTATACCATCATCAAAGAAACCCTAAAGAAACACCCATCGTCAGAAATGTATGCATTACTGGCAGAGCTGAACTTGCTTGATAGTCATCCTGCTATATTGCTTCTGCAAGAAGCCATTAGGAAAGATGGTAATAATGCAGAAGCTCATAGCTCTCTCGCTCAATTTTATATGCGCGAACAAAAATGGTCACAAGCACAAGAGCACCTAGAAAAAGCCTTGTCTATCCGAACCAATATTTCTGATTACGCCTACCTTGCTGATAGTTTAGAGAAACAAAACTACCCGAAAGCGGCAGCAGAAGTTTCTCGCAAAGCGTTAAGCTTACTGAAACCTGAGCAGGCTTAATTCATTTAAGCAGAGCGAAACTGAAAGCCGATGCCAAAGCATCGGCTTTTTTATATCAATCACTTTAAGTAAGAGTAATCTAAGTAAAACATAATCTGATTAAGGTTATTCAATGTGCGGATTTATATGCAGCAAACCACCCCAAAATATCGACATCAAAAAGCTTACTAGTCAGCAAAAATCCATTCAGATGAGAGAGATTGCTGGCCCTTGCTCATTTCAAAGGTAGACGCTCTCGCACTCAAATCGCTAAATTTCTAAAGGTGAGCGGTAGCAGTGTCAATAAGTGGGTTCAAACCTTTCAGGAAGAAGGCTTGGCAGGACTGTTGGGAAAGCCAAGAACCGGAAGGGCACCGTTTTTAACTTCTGTTCAAAGAAAACAATGGAGCCAACGAATCAAAGACAAAGCTCATAATACACAAGGTGTACGACTGACTGATGCGCTTAGATCGTGCAAGAATTTGGCAAGCAATGCCACCCAGACTCCATCTATTATCTGCCCGACTATATGGGCTTTTCACGGATAACTCCCGCTCTAAACACCCTAAGTAATCTCAGGAAATACTGGACGATTTTAAAAAATTCAAATTCGAAACGATCCTTGATACCTATATATGGACCCTTTCTTATTGCAGAATCAAAAAAGCAAAAAGCCCGCTGATATTCAGCGGGCTTTTTAATAGTGGCGGAGAGATAGGGATTTGAACCCTAGAACCGCTATTAACGGTTGCCGGTTTTCAAGACCGGTGCTTTCGACCACTCAGCCATCTCTCCACAAATTGTTACCGAAATTTAGTCTTATATTAAAAATGCTATATTTCAGTGTTATTTTCAGATGATTTTCTTGAAGAAAATAAAATCTGAAAACGTTTATCAAGCCTGGCGATGTCCTACTCTCACATGGGGAAGCCCCACACTACCATCGGCGCTATTGCGTTTCACTTCTGAGTTCGGCATGGAGTCAGGTGGGTCCGCAACGCTATGGTCGCCAAGCAAATTCTTAAATTCGGAAAGCTGTCTTCGTTCTTCACATTCAATGTTCTTTAATTGAGCCCACAAAACCCCTTCGGTGTTGTATGGTTAAGCCT
>NZ_SJFM01000248.1:0-269 GCF_029478545.1 Vibrio sp. 1180_3 | reverse complement strand
TTGAGCGTGATCCTAAAGACCGCCTCATTGCTGCCTTGGATCTGCGCTTCATATACTGTGATGCCATTGAGGTTAGACACTTCAACCATCACTAAATTCTGGCCGCCAGATTGCAAACCGGCTACTGACGTCACTAAGTCGGTCAATTGATAGCTAACAATGCCATCCGCCCCATCCACAACGTCAAAATTACCACTCAGCGTCGTACTGCCTGAGCCATCCGAGCCCATACCCGATAAATCATCTTCATCAACGGTTTGTTGGCTACC
>NZ_SJFM01000247.1:0-270 GCF_029478545.1 Vibrio sp. 1180_3 | reverse complement strand
GGAATGGTGATTTTCTCGGTCATTTCTTCTTTGCCAAGCGCATTTCGTGGATTAGGTTTTAATTTCACAGCTGTCCGTTTTACTTTGCCGTTTGAAAGCAATAATGTGTTTCAAATTAGGCATTTTGTCGTAATTTGCTAACGAAAGTGCAGCAGCTAACTAGGCGTTTAAGACGGATTCCCAACGCTTGGGAGTTTCGATTCTAGGTTGAGTTTTGTGTTTAAGGCGCAATGGTTTAGGATTGTGGTCGCGTTGCTCACCACTTAACGC
>NZ_SJFM01000246.1:0-270 GCF_029478545.1 Vibrio sp. 1180_3 | reverse complement strand
GGAAATGTTGTGTTTGTTAAGTTCGTTGGCGCGGCTTCTTTGCTGTTGAAATTCATGAATGCCTAAATTCATTTCGTGTGCTCTGTCGTTGGCTTTTTCGATAGAATTCTTTGCAAATTACCATGCTCAGGAATGGTGATTTTCTCGGTCATTTCTTCTTTGCCAAGCGCATTTCGTGGATTAGGTTTTAATTTCACAGCTGTCTGTTTTACTTTGCCGTTTGAAAGCAATAATGTGTTTCAAATTAGGCATTTTGGCGTAATTTGCTAG
>NZ_SJFM01000245.1:0-274 GCF_029478545.1 Vibrio sp. 1180_3 | reverse complement strand
AATCATGTTAATGTCCTTTTTATTGTTAAAGTCCGAAAGATTTTTATCGCATTCTAACAATACCACCCACGGCTGTATATAAAAACAGTATCACTAGGACTTAGCAGGAGTTCAAAGCATATAACGCCAAATTAAGGTGTGAACAACGCCACCACCTTACCTAACGCATTGTGCCATAAACACTAAACTTGCTTGAAGTGAAAGCGCCGAGCGTTGTGAATCACTCTTAAATTTATTGTTATGTACGTGCTCCCTCTGGCACGATCATAGGCAG
>NZ_SJFM01000244.1:0-277 GCF_029478545.1 Vibrio sp. 1180_3 | reverse complement strand
TAACGCCCAATTAAGTGGTGAACAACGCACTGGCCAAGCCGCTGCATTACACCGTAAAACACTTTACCTAACGCATAGTAAAACTGCCACGCGTTGAGAATCCACTTGAATTGTTTGTTATGTGAATTTTACCGTGAATTCAAAGTAAATCACCGTAGAAATGAAGAAATTTTAATAAGTTACGTGCAAAACGATGCTTACCAAAACCTAAATTTCACAGCGATCTTAGCCAAAGAGAGCCACGCAGAATCAACAACAAAGAAAGCGCCCTTTCAGC
>NZ_SJFM01000243.1:0-278 GCF_029478545.1 Vibrio sp. 1180_3 | reverse complement strand
ACCGTCAATTGCTGTGGCGTTTTCAAATAAAACAGAGTTTATCTCGCCGAGGAAATTGTTGGGATAATGCGCCGATGGAGCGCTTCTTTAGAAGTCTGAAAACGGAATGGGTGCCAACTGTGGGTTACCGTAGCTTCGCTGAGGCTCAACAAGAGGTTACCCGTTACATTATCGGATATTACTGCCAACTCAGACCACATCAGTATAACGGTGGTTTAACTCCCAATGAATCAGAACGATTATATTGGGAAAACTCTCAAACCGTGGCCAATTTTAGT
>NZ_SJFM01000242.1:0-279 GCF_029478545.1 Vibrio sp. 1180_3 | reverse complement strand
GCGACACTAGCTCAGTTGGTAGAGCGCAACCTTGCCAAGGTTGAGGTCACGAGTTCGAACCTCGTGTGTCGCTCCAAATTCTTTTCGAAGAAAAGAATAGCGCCGCACAACCTAGTTAAGGTTGAGGTCACGCCTTTTTGTATAAAGAAAGTGAACCTCGTGTGTCGCTCCAGCTTCTTTTGTTAGAAAGCTTAAAGCGCTCATCATGCTTTGAATGATGAAATACGGACGCGGGGTGGAGCAGCTTGGTAGCTCGTCGGGCTCATAACCCGAAGGTCG
>NZ_SJFM01000241.1:0-280 GCF_029478545.1 Vibrio sp. 1180_3 | reverse complement strand
ACTAAACTCAACACAAACCAGATCCAAAACTCAAGTGAGGCAACCCAAGAACCTTGAAAACGATTAATCTCAGGTTGTCCAAGAATCCATTTCGACAAGCCAACTTGCCGAAAACACGGAACGAATTTTCAATGAAATCGTAGCTTTGACCTTAAAAACTCATCAAACACATAACGCCGCATTAAGTGGTGAGCGACGCTAAACACTAATGCCTCGGCAAACCACTTAAAACACAAAAACTGAATTTACACTAAAAACACCAAGCGTTGCGAATCCGTCT
>NZ_SJFM01000240.1:0-282 GCF_029478545.1 Vibrio sp. 1180_3 | reverse complement strand
CACATAACAATCAATTCAAGTGGATTCTCAACGCGTGGCAGTTTTACTATGCGTCAGGTAAAGTGTTTTACGGTGCAATGCAGCGACTTGGTCAGTGCGTTGTTCACCACTTAATTGGGCGTTATGCCTTTTCCTCAAATATCGGCAAGGAGAGTCAATTTGAAAATAGTAGAAGCAGATAAAATCCACCTTGAAACTGTTGCTCAATTATTTGATTTATATCGTCAATTTTATGGGCAAGAGTCAGATTTGGCGCAAGCTTCGCGTTTCATTGAGGAAAGG
>NZ_SJFM01000239.1:0-283 GCF_029478545.1 Vibrio sp. 1180_3 | reverse complement strand
CAGCTAACTAGGCGTTTAAGACGGATTCCCAACGCTTGGGAGTTTCGATTCTAGGTTGAGTTTTGTGTTTAAGGCACAATGGTTTAGGATTGTGGTCGCGTTGCTCACCACTTAACGCAGCGTTATGCCTTTTCCTCAAATATCGACAAGGAGAGCCAATTTGAAAATAGTAGAAGCAGATAAAATCCACCTTGAAACTGTTGCTCAATTATTTGATTTATATCGTCAATTTTATGGGCAAGAGTCAGATTTGGCGCAAGCTTCGCGTTTCATTGAGGAAAGG
>NZ_SJFM01000023.1:0-77526 GCF_029478545.1 Vibrio sp. 1180_3 | reverse complement strand
GTTTTTTTTTGATTTTTTGTTTGTTGGAGTGTTTTTTATTCAAATAGGTTGTTTTTACCACTATTTCTGTTTCATTTGCCCATCTCATCACTATAAAAGGAAACGACTATGTCATCGATTCGCAGTTATAAAGGTATCTCTCCAAAAATTGAACGCAATGTCTATATAGATAGCAGTTCAGTACTCGTGGGCGATATTGTACTAGAGGAAGATGTCAGTATATGGCCATTAGTGGCTGCCAGAGGTGATGTTAACCATATCTACATTGGTAAGCGCTCTAATATTCAAGATGGTAGCGTTTTACATGTTACGCATAAAAACGAAGAGAACCCGAACGGTTATCCATTACTGATTGGTGAGGATGTCACTATCGGACATAAGGTGATGCTTCACGGTTGTACAATTCATGATCGCGTTTTAATTGGTATGGGGGCGATAGTGTTAGATGGTGTGATCGTGGAATCAGACGTTATGGTTGGGGCTGGCAGTTTAGTACCACCTAATAAGGTACTTGGAAGTGGCTACCTCTATGTTGGGTCTCCAGTGAAACAAGCGCGCCCATTAACTGATAAAGAACGCGCTTTTTTACTTAAATCTTCCGCAAACTATGTGCAAAACAAGAATGACTATCTATCAAGCGTCAAAACAGTGGAATAGCCTACTCGCTAATTTCAATCTGGCCTTGCACATTAAACTCTTCATCTTCTATTAATGTTTCCGCTAGCTCTTCCAGATCAAAACGCCATTGTGCGAAGACTTGAAGAGCTTGTTGGCTATTCTCTATTGCTTCACCAGAAATTTTGCTCAAAACAGAAATAGAAACAACACACTCGATCAGCGCTCCCACATGTTGTGCAGGAAACACGACACTTTGACTTGCTTGATGCCAATGTTGCATATCTGGAAATAAAATGGCTTGGTTCATTATTGTCCTTCTAAGTTTTTTCTAAGTTCTCTCAGGATCTGTCTAGAGCCAGGTCTTAAGCCACGCCATAACATAAAGCTTTCCGCCGCCTGTCCAACCAACATACCCAAGCCGTCATAGACATGAGCACAACCGTTGTTATGCGCCCACTGATTAAAACTCGTTAGCCCCTTACCATACATCATGTCATAAGCAACTGTATTATCACCAAATATTTTGACGGAAATATCAGGACACTCACCATTTAAACTCGCTGATGTCGAGTTAATCACAACATCAAATGACTGATCAATCTGATCCATTGGGATAGCATCGATATCACCAAAATCTTGGAAAACATCTGCAAGTTGCTGCGCCTTAATAAAAGTTCGATTAGTGATGACCAGTTTCTTTGGTTGTTGGTCTAAGAGATCTTTAATCACACCTCGAGCAGCTCCACCAGCGCCCATTAATAAAATGGTTGCTTCTTTTATTTGCACTTGGTGTTGCAACAAATCCTGAACTAACCCTGCACCATCTGTGGTATCGCCAATGATCTCACCATCATCCAGTTTCTTTAACGTATTCACGGCACCAGCTAGTTTCGCACGTTCAGTCAAGCGATCCGCAAACTGATAAGCATCTTCTTTGAATGGCGCAGTCACATTGCAGCCTCGGCCACCATTAGTAAAAAAAGTATCAGCCGCATTCCTAAAACCATCAACAGGAGCAAGCAATGCCTGATATTTCATTTCTTGATTGGTTTGACGAGCGAAAAGCGTATGGATAAAAGGAGATTTACTATGTCCAATTGGGTTACCAAATACTGCATATTGATCAATGTGATGAGCCATATCCCTGCCTACCTAAAATCAAAAAGGATCACTGTTGTGACCCTACCATTGGAATACGCTTTTTGTCACCACTCTCTTGGGACTAAAAACTGTTTTAATTTTGCTTCTGCGCTATTTTCATCAGGCTGATAGCTATATTCCCAACGAGCCAAAGGAGGCATCGACATTAAAATTGATTCGGTCCGGCCACCACTTTGTAAACCAAACAATGTTCCGCGGTCATACACTAAGTTGAATTCAACATAACGTCCACGGCGGTAAAGTTGAAATTGACGCTCTCTTTCGCCATATTCAATCTCTTTACGGCGTTCAATGATCGGTAAATAAGCATCGGTATATCCTTGACCTACCGCCTGCATATAAGCAAAGCATCGCTCAAAACCCCAAGCGTTTAAATCATCGAAAAACAAACCACCAATACCGCGTGTTTCATTGCGGTGCGGAAGAAAGAAATACTTATCACACCATGCCTTATGCTCGGCATAAACGCTCTCACCAAATGGAGTACACAACTGTTTCGCAGTGTCATGCCATGACTGGGCATCTTCTTCGAAGGGATAGAATGGCGTAAGGTCAAACCCACCGCCAAACCACCAGATAGGCGCTTCACCTTCTTTTTCTGCTATAAAAAATCGCACGTTTGCGTGTGAAGTCGGTATATAAGGGTTATTAGGGTGCATCACTAATGAAACACCCATTGCTTCAAATTTTCGACCCGCTAATTCAGGACGATGAGCCGTAGCCGATGCTGGCATTTCTTTACCTGCAACATGGGAAAAATTAACGCCACCTTGTTCAAAGACATGACCATTTCGCATCACACGAGTTCGACCACCGCCACCTAGTCGCTCTCCCGGTTCGCGATGCCACGCATCTTCCTCAAACAGGGCTTGCCCATCGGCTTGCTCTAATTGCAGACAAATGGAATCTTGCAGCTCAAGCAAAAATTGCTTCACTGCTTGTTTATCAATGGTTGGCATCGCTTACTTCCTTGGCAGGGTTAGCCCTGTCTTAATACTTGTGATGTTTTTGCGTCACGAATCTCACTTGGTTTATTTCGACCGCCAGTCTCACCGTCTAAAATCGCAACTAGTCGTTCACCTAATTGCAATTCGACTTCTTGCGTGGTCATGCAAGGGGGAAGACCCGTCAAATTCGCGCTGGTAGAGGTTAACGGTTTTCCATAAGCATTACACAGCTTTTGAACCAAAGGATGATCCGTCACACGTACGGCAATTGAATCAAATTGGCCACTCACCCATTCCGACACTTTATCGCTGGTTGGCATAATCCAAGTCACAGGCCCAGGCCAAGTAGCATGGACACGTTCAAGCTGCTCTTTGGTCAACTGGCTTTCATCAATATAAGGCAGCAATTGCTCATAAGATGCGGCAATTAAAATTAAGCCTTTATTCACTGGGCGCTGCTTCAACGTTAACAATTTTTGAATGGCATCAGGGTTATCTGGGTCACACCCCACCCCAAACACGCCCTCGGTTGGGTAGGCGATAACTTCACCATCACGCAATGCTTGCAAGGTATGCTCAAAATTATTCACAAAAACATCCATAAGTTAGATCTGATCTTGAGGCTAAGTGTACAAACTCTGATGGAAACAGGCTAAAGCTATTTGTTGATAAAATGTATCAATCGATAAATTAGGCCGACGCAAACGTTTTCCTAAAGAAAAAATACTCGTATAATGCGCGCAAATCACCTGATCACCCAATTTTAAGATGTTTGAAGGAGTTTGAGATGAAAGTCGGAATTATCATGGGTTCTAAATCCGATTGGCCAACCATGAAGCTAGCAGCCGAGATGTTGGACCAATTTGGCATCGCTTACGAAACCAAAGTGGTTTCAGCACACCGCACTCCTCAACTTCTGGCCGATTACGCTAGCGGTGCAAAAGATCGCGGTATTAAAGTGATTATCGCTGGAGCTGGCGGTGCGGCGCACCTTCCAGGAATGACAGCGGCTTTTACAAGCCTACCTGTTTTAGGCGTTCCGGTGCAGTCAAAAGCCTTAAAAGGGATGGACTCGTTACTTTCTATCGTGCAAATGCCAAAAGGCATTGCTGTAGGTACGCTAGCGATTGGTGAAGCGGGCGCAGCCAATGCTGGGCTATTAGCAGCACAGATCATTGGAACCAGTGATGAAACGGTAATGACCAAAGTGGAAGCCTTTCGCAACGAACAAACAGAAACGGTCTTAGCTAACCCTAACCCAGCTGAGGACTAATACTATGCACGTTTTAGTATTGGGGGCAGGTCAACTAGCTCGCATGATGGCCTTAGCTGGTGCACCACTGAACATTCAAATATCCGCTTTTGATGTCGGGAGTGGCAATATCGTCCACCCGCTGACTTTGCATGTTATTGGTCACGGGCTAGAAAATGCCATCCAGCAAGCCGATGTAATAACAGCGGAGTTTGAACACATCCCACATGACATTCTCGCTATTTGCGAGCAAAGCGGGAAGTTTTTACCTAGCGTGGAAGCTATCAAAGCCGGTGGCGATCGTCGCCTTGAAAAAGCGCTACTAGATAAAGCTCACGTCAAAAGTGCCAAATATTTTGTGATTAATTCACGTGAAGATTTCGATGCAGCTATTGCTCACATCGGCCTGCCTATGGTGTTGAAAAGTGCCTTGGGTGGCTACGATGGTAAAGGTCAATGGCGTTTGAAAGGTGCACAACAAGCCGATGAAATTTGGCCTGAAATGCAAGCTTGTATCGACGCAACACCAACTCAAGCTATCGTCGCCGAAGAGTTTGTTCCTTTTGGCCGAGAAGTATCACTGGTTGGCGCACGCGCAAAAGATGGCAGCATTGCCGTTTATCCGCTAGCTGAAAACGTCCATACCGATGGTGTATTAAGCTTATCGACAGCCATTGATGACCTTGAACTACAGCAGCAAGCCCAAGAGATGTTCAGCGCGGTAGCAAAACGATTAGATTATGTTGGGATTTTAGCGTTAGAGTTTTTTGATGTGCAAGGAGCGTTACTGGTTAATGAGATTGCCCCACGCGTACACAACTCAGGTCACTGGACACAGCAAGGCGCTGAAACTTGTCAATTTGAGAACCACTTACGCGCGGTGTGTGGCCTTCCTTTAGGGAGTACAAAACTGGTTCGCCCGACATCGATGATTAATATTCTAGGCGAAGATACCTTACCGGAAGAAGTGCTCGCAACCGAAGGTTGTCACGTACATTGGTATGGTAAAGAGAAACGTATTGGACGTAAAATGGGACACATCAATGTCAGCGCTGACTACAGTGCAGAGCTGCAACGCACGCTTTGCCATTTAGCAGACGTACTGGATGCAAATGCATTTCCTGCCGTGCATCACTTTGCAAAGCAGTTAAAATAGAGCAATACCTTAGAGAATGCGCTGATGGTTGTATTCTCTCGCTAAGATCTAAAATGGCACGTTAACCGTGCTATTTTTTATTCGTTTTCAACTTGAGTATGTGCACATTTTCGATCGGCACATTGGTGTTTAACACCACTAGCCAGCTTTTTCTCTACCAATAATCCAAATCCACACTTTTCACATTTACCGGCTACTGGTGGCTGATTAACGGCAAACTTACATTTAGGGTAGTTATCGCAGGCGTTAAAAGTTTTACCATGACGAGTTTTTCGCTCAACCAAGTGCCCTTTCAAGCATTCGGGGCAAAGCAGTTTTTGGTGTGATATGTCTTCTTCTGGAGTATCTAAACTCTGAATATGATGACAGTTAGGGTAATCACTACAGCCAATAAACATCCCATAACGACCTTGGCGCAGTACAAGCTCATGCCCGCACTCAGGACAAGGAACCCCTAACTCTTTGATGATATGCCCGTCATTTTGGTGCAATGAACGAATATAGCCACACGCAGGATACTGTGTGCAGCCTAAAAACGGGCCATGTTTGCCATGGCGGATCTGTAACTCTCCGCCACATTGAGGACAAGGTTCGTGCTGTAGCGCATGTTCATGCGCGGAAAAAAGTTGTTGATCAATTTTACGGCTCATAACGCTCAACTAGATGGACGGTGAGATCAATGCAAAATGCCTTGCTCTTTGGTGTACAACAACTCTTCCATAAGCGTATAAGCATTTTCATTGCCTGGTACGTTAAACAACACCATTAAAATGATCCACTTTAAGTCATCCAATTCAAATTCATTGGTTTCTAACCCCATGATTCGATCAATCACCATCTCGCGAATCTCGGGCGTTAGAACTTCGACCTGTTCAAGGAACAAGAGAAAGCCTCGGCTTTCGAGATCCAATCTTTCCATCTCTTGCAGGGTATAGATCCGCATGGAAGTGGTTGCACTGGTCGCAATCGCAGAATGAGCATCAGTTTGCTGTAATGCTGCCAGCTCTTCTAACCAGTTAAGGGCTTTGTAGATATCTTTTTGGTGAAAACCTGCTCGAAGCAATTCATCTTCAAGCTCATCTTGGTCTACTTGTAACTCTGCATCGCTATGGATGTAGGTTTCAAACAGATACATCAGTATATCCATCATCATAGCTAGCCCCTCCCCTTACGAATATAGCCACCGGAAACTGCAACAACATGCCCTGAAAGCTCAAGCTCTAAGAGCTGCATCATGACTTCATGCACAGGTATATGGGTCCTACTGGCAAGAATATCAACTGGCGTAGCCTCTACTCCTACGTTAGCTAACAGTTCGGCAAATGGCAATTGCTGATCACATTCTGCGGCAAATAAATCCGGTTGTGCGATCTGTTGGCGTAATGACCAATCAACTAAAGTGCCAATTTCATCCAGCACCTGTTGTGCATTTTGTACTAAACAAGCCCCAGTTCGGATCAATTGATTACTGCCACGGCTACTTAGATTGGCAATAGAGCCGGGGATCACAAACACATCTCGGCCTTGTTCTGCCGCATAACGCGCAGTGATCAGTGAACCGCTTTTTTCCGCTGCCTCTACCACCACGACTCCAGTCGATAAACCGCTAATGATACGATTACGCCTTGGGAAATTATCAGGACGCGGTTTGGCATACGGGCGAAATTCAGACACAAGCGCGCCGCTTGCCGCCACACGCTCTGCTAATTTTTTATGGCGAGCGGGGTAAATACACTCAAGTCCAGAGCCAAGTACGGCAATGGTTTCACCACTGCCTTGCAAAGCTCCATCATGGGCATGACCATCAATACCTAATGCCAACCCACTGGTGACTATCAAGCCATGTTGCACGAAATCACGAGCAAATTGGTGCGCAATACGTTGCCCATCAGGGCTGGCATTGCGGCTCCCTACCATTGCAATTTGTGGATCCGATAACGCTTCAACTCTTCCTTTAATAAACAGTAACGGTGGTGCTGAAGCTATTTCTTTCAATAACGGCGGGTAATGTGCACATTGCGATGTCACTATATGATGAAACGTACTGGCTTGTAGCCATTTCAAACACTTATCCGCTTCTTGTGGCGCATGATGACGCAGGTAGTCGATCTGTTCAGACGTTAAACCAACCGCTAGCAGTTGACTGGTTGAATACTGAACCACATTAGTTAAAGAATCTAATGTGGCTAAACGCGAAAGTTTTTTTCCTCCCAGCTTGGGAATAGCACTTAACATCAGCCATGCGGCTAAATCTGTGGTTTGCATTAACTGGCGCTTTCAGATTGAGGTTTTGACTCAGACTCGCTAGAGGCTTCTGATACCAGTGGCGATACCGCTAAAATATCCCGACTAATCGGTATTCGGCTATTGGTTATCAAGGCTAAGCTAAAATACTCATAGCAATGAAGTACCATTAAGCTACCTACGCTATTACTTGGCAGTTGAATTTCATCCTCTGCTGACGTCTTGACATCATTATTTTTCTCTTTGAGAACGGGCACCACTGCTCCTTCTTGCCTCAAATCAAACATACTGCCTTGACGGAGTTGATCTTGCGCTCCTCTATCAATTACCACTACTTGGTTCTGTCCCGCATAATCCCCCCCAGTGAGGGGACCTAAAATATGCGCGACACTGTTTCTCGGTGACGGGGATGGATAAAAAGTCGTGGCGAATGTTAACGCCGTGCCCTCTGTTTCTGGCAAGGCAATATCACTAAGCCTAATCTCTTGTTGCAAAGCGGTAATCGTTAACTCTGAATACGCATGCTGGGTCGCCGAAAGCTCAGCGGTCGCAATCAAACGCAGAGCGATCATCTCGTTACTGGGGATAGTTTCATCGTCACGCACAAACTGGCCAACTTGACGATAAATACCCCAGCGGCTGTGGTTCTGTTTACCAGAGATGTAAAGCGGCTCTTGCGCAGTAAGATAGCGATGGCCACTACTTGCTCCTAACACGCGCTGACTACGTTGCACTATTTGTTTCTCGACTAGACGGTCAGTATGCAGGTATCGCAGCAGTAGACTCTCTTCAACAATTGGTAAGGCTCTTTTCGCAAGCACCCGAACTTGGGGACTCAGCTTTACCCGCGGTTTTACACTCAGTTGTGGCTGGCTCCGCTGCCAGATCAATACCAACTTATCTCCCGGATAAATTAAATGTGGGTTCTCAATGCTGGGATTCATCTGCCACAATTGTGGCCACTGCCATGGCGTGTCGAGGTAAAGTGTCGAGATTCCCCATAATGTATCGCCGTCCTCGACAACATACGTTTTGGGTGCATCTGGCTTTATTTTGATCGCTATTTCATCAACCGCCAAGGTATATCCAGCCCAAAACAATGACCAACAAATTAGGGCAAAATGGCGAATAAATGATGACATGACCTCAGTTCCTTGGTCGAAATAAATAAGAATGAATCCGATTATTAACATTTGGATGCTGTCATTTGGGTCATAAAATGTCTAGAATTGAGCCAACAAGCTTTAAGCTGTTTCGGCACAGTTCAATTTTTCGAGTGTATATGTCTGTATTACAAGTATTAACATTTCCAGATGATCGCCTTCGCACCGTGGCAAAACCGGTAGACAAGGTGACACCTGAGATTCAAAAAATCGTTGATGACATGATTGAGACCATGTATGACGAGGAAGGTATCGGCCTTGCCGCAACGCAAGTCGATATTCATCAACGTATCGTGGTCATCGACATTTCAGATAGTCGCGATCAGCCAATGGTGCTGATCAACCCTGAGATCATTAATAAGAGCGGTGAAGATGGCATTGAAGAAGGCTGTCTATCGGTTCCGGGTGCAAGAGCACTGGTTCCTCGCGCTGCTGAAGTGACGGTAAAAGCATTAGACCGTGACGGAAAAGAGTTCTCATTTGAAGCGGATGACCTGTTAGCAATTTGTGTTCAGCACGAGCTTGATCACTTACAAGGCAAACTATTTGTAGATTACCTCTCGCCTTTAAAACGTAAGCGCATCAAAGATAAGCTAGAGAAAATCAAACGCTACAACGAAAAAAACTAATTTAAGTGAGGTTACCTTGAGCCAATCATTACGTATTGTGTTTGCAGGTACTCCGGACTTCGCCGCCCGTCATTTGGCGGCGTTGTTGTCTTCGGAGCATGAGGTTATTGCCGTTTATACTCAGCCAGACCGCCCAGCAGGTCGAGGCAAAAAGTTGACAGCGAGCCCAGTAAAACAGATCGCTGTTGAGCACAACATTGAGGTTTATCAGCCAGAAAACTTTAAATCGGATCAAGCCAAACAACAGTTGGCTGAGCTTAACGCCGATTTAATGGTCGTCGTAGCTTACGGTTTACTGCTTCCTCAAGCGGTATTAGATACACCAAGATTGGGCTGCATTAATGTACACGGTTCCATTTTGCCACGTTGGCGTGGAGCGGCTCCAATTCAACGTTCTATTTGGGCTGGCGACAGTGAAACTGGCATCACCATTATGCAGATGGATATTGGCCTCGATACAGGTGATATGCTGAAAATAGCCACCTTGCCCATCGAAGCGACTGACACCAGTGCCTCTATGTATGGCAAACTGGCAGAATTAGGCCCACAAGCTTTGGTCGATTGCATCGCAGATATTGCCAGTGATAAAGCCATTGCCACTAAGCAAGATGACGCTTTGGCCAACTACGCTAAAAAACTCAGCAAAGAAGAAGCAAAAATCGATTGGTCGATGGATGCCACTTTCATTGAGCGCTGCGTGCGTGCCTTTAACCCATGGCCAATGAGCCATTTTGACGTTGCAGAAAACACTATCAAAGTATGGCAAAGCCGCGTTGAAGCACAAACAAGCAACCAACCAGTTGGCACTATTGTTAAGGCTGATAAGTCTGGTATTTATGTTGCTACAGGCAATGGGTTATTGGTACTTGAACAACTGCAAGTGCCAGGCAAAAAAGCGCTGCCAGTACAAGATATCCTTAATGCTAGAGCAAGCTGGTTTGAAGTGGGTACACAGCTTAGCTAAACCTTCGCGAGGGTAGAGATACCCTCATTAATTTCATTTTAAAATTCGGTATTACTCATGAATGTTCGCGCTGCTGCTGCCAATGTTTTGTTCCAAGTTGTCGATAAAGGCCACTCTCTTTCTCACGCCCTTCCTGCGGCTCAAAAAACCATTAAGCCAAGAGACCATGCCCTACTGCAAGAGATTTGCTACGGTGCTTTACGTTATTTACCTCGTTTAGAATCGATTGCTAACGAATTGATGGATAATTCATTAAAGGGCAAAAAACGCGTTTTTCATCACCTTATTTTGGTTGGCATTTATCAACTCAGTTTTATGCGTATTCCAGCACACGCTGCCGTTGCTGATACGGTAGAAGGCACAAAAACGCTACGAGGACCAAGCCTTGCAGGCTTAATCAATGCCGTATTGCGTAGCTATTTACGCGATCAAGAAGCCTTAGATGCGCATGCTGTCAGCCATAATGCAGGTAAATATGCTCATCCAAGTTGGTTACTGAAACTGTTACAGCAAGCCTATCCCGACCAATGGCAACAGATCGTTGAAGCCAATAACAGCAAAGCACCAATGTGGCTGCGTGTTAATCGCCAACATCACACCAGAGATGAATATCTAGCGCTACTGAAAAATGAAAACATTGAATGCGATGTACATTCTCACGCTTCTGACGCCATAAAATTGCTCGCGCCTTGCGATGTGACATTATTGCCTGGCTTTGATCGTGGCTGGGTGTCGGTGCAAGATGTTGCCGCACAATTGGCTGTCGATTACTTAACACCAAAAGAGGGCGAATTGATCTTAGATTGCTGCGCAGCTCCAGGTGGTAAAACGGCGCATATTTTAGAGCACACCGTCGATACTGAAGTGGTTGCAATTGATAGCGATGCTACCCGCCTTGAGCGCGTGTATGACAACCTTGAACGCTTACAACTACGTGCCGATGTTATTTGTGGTGATGCACGCTACCCTGAAGAATGGTGGCATGGCGAGCAATTTGACCGAATTTTGTTAGATGCGCCATGTTCAGCAACGGGGGTAATTCGTCGTCACCCTGACATCAAATGGTTGCGTCGTGGCAGCGATATTGAGGCATTAGCTGAATTACAAAGCGAAATTATGGATGCAATGTGGAAGCAATTAAAAGTCGGTGGCACTATGGTTTACGCGACTTGCTCGATTACTCCGCAAGAAAATAGCCTACAAGTAAAAGCATTCTTAGCGCGTACCGCAAACGCACAGCTTGTTGGATCGGATAAAGAACAGCCGGGACGTCAAATTCTTCCTGGTGAAGAAGATATGGATGGTTTCTACTACGCAGTATTAACCAAACAAGCCTAAAATCAGCGAACATTGGCAGCCTTGTGCTGCCTTTTCGGTTACCGAAATTCGGTAGTTAAAGAAGAGAAAACAATATGAAAATCATTATTCTTGGTGCAGGTCAGGTCGGTGGCACACTGGCTGAAAACTTGGTCGGCGAGAACAATGACATCACCGTTGTCGATAAAAACAGTGATCGCTTACGTGAGCTGCAAGACAAGTATGACTTACGGGTCGTCAACGGTCATGCCAGTCACCCTGACATCCTGCGTGAAGCAGGTGCTCAAGATGCTGACATGCTGGTTGCAGTGACCAACACCGATGAAACTAACATGGCCGCGTGCCAAGTGGCATTCTCTTTATTTAACACACCCAACCGAATTGCACGGATTCGCTCTCCTGAATATTTGGCTGAAAAGGAAACGCTTTTCCAATCGGGTGCGATTCCTGTCGATCACTTAATTGCCCCAGAAGAACTGGTTACCAGCTACATCGAACGTTTGATTCAATATCCAGGCGCACTGCAAGTTGTCAGCTTTGCCGAAGAAAAAGTCAGCCTAGTGGCAGTCAAAGCCTACTATGGCGGGCCTTTAGTCGGGAATGCGTTATCGGCATTACGTGAGCATATGCCCCATATTGATACTCGCGTTGCTGCTATTTTTCGGCAAGGCCGTCCGATTCGACCACAAGGCACTACCATTATTGAAGCGGATGATGAGGTCTTTTTTGTCGCTGCGAGTAACCATATTCGTTCAATCATGAGTGAACTACAAAGGCTTGAGAAAACGTATCGCCGCATCATGATAGTCGGTGGTGGTAACATTGGTGCAAGCCTAGCGAAACGCCTTGAACACTCTTACAGCGTTAAACTGATTGAGCGTCATTACCCACGCGCTGAACAGCTATCCGAAGAGCTAGAGAACACCATTGTGTTTTGTGGTGACGCAGCAGACCAAGAACTGCTAACGGAAGAAAATATCGACCAAGTTGATGTCTTTATCGCTCTAACGAATGAAGATGAGACCAATATTATGTCAGCCATGCTCGCAAAACGCATGGGCGCCAAAAAAGTGATGGTGCTAATCCAGCGCGGTGCTTATGTTGACCTTGTGCAAGGTGGGGTCATTGATGTTGCCATTTCACCGCAACAAGCCACTATTTCAGCGTTACTGACCCACGTACGTCGAGCCGATATTGTCAACGTATCATCACTGCGCCGTGGTGCCGCTGAAGCGATAGAAGCGATCGCTCATGGCGATGAAAGTACTTCGAAAGTGGTTGGTCGCGCGGTCGGTGATATCAAACTACCACCAGGCACAACCATCGGCGCCATAGTGCGTGGTGAAGAGGTGTTGATTGCTCACGATCGTACCGTTATCGAACAAGATGACCACGTCGTTATGTTCCTGGTCGACAAGAAATACGTGCCTGATGTCGAAACCCTATTCCAACCTAGTCCATTCTTCCTATAGGTTATTGGCGTTATGTTGAATTTACGCCCCATTTTATTTGTTATTGGGTTAGTCCTTTCTAAGCTAGCCCTCTTTATGTACGTGCCAACGTTAGTTGCTTTTTTTACAGGTACTAGCGGTTTTTTAGATTTTGCCCAAGCGGTGATCATCACTCATGTCGCTGCCTTTATCTGTCTAAGCCTTGGACGCACCAGTCACTTCAAGCTCAGTGTACGTGACATGTTTCTCATCACTAGCTTAGTGTGGACTATCGCCAGTGCGTTTGCGGCACTACCCTTTGTGTTTATCAACCACATTAGTTTCACCGATGCTTACTTTGAAACCATGTCTGGCATTACAACAACCGGTTCAACCGTTTTAAGTGGCCTTGATAATATGGCTCCAAGCATTTTGCTGTGGCGATCCATCTTGCAATGGTTGGGTGGGGTTGGCTTTATCGTGATGGCGGTAGCGGTACTACCAATGCTTAACGTGGGTGGCATGAAACTGTTCCAGACTGAATCATCTGATTGGTCAGATAAAAGCAGCCCAAGAGCTAAAACCGTTGCCAAAAACATCGTTGTCGTTTACTTGGTTCTCACCTTGCTCTGCCTCATTGGCTACATGCTAACTGGCATGACCTTTTTTGAAGCGATCAACCACTCGTTTACCACCCTTTCAACCGGCGGATACTCGACCTCGGATGGGTCAATGAACCATTTTTCTAACGGGGCACACTGGGTTGCGACCTTGTTTATGTTTCTGGGTGGCTTGCCGTTTTTATTGTTTGTCACCGCCTTACGCAAGCGAAAACCTCAAGCACTCTACAAAGACGCGCAAGTACGCGGTTTTACTTATCTCTTTTTGGTCTCAAGCCTAATCATCACCGTGTGGTTAATCGTACGAGATGGTTATAACTGGCTTGATGCTCTACGCGTGTCAATGTTTAACATTATCTCTGTCGTCACAACCACAGGGTTTGGCTTAGAGGACTTTACCGCCTGGGGAGCATTACCCAGCACACTATTTGCTTTCCTAATGATGGCAGGAGCCTGTTCAGGCTCGACATCCGGAGGCATCAAGGTGTTCCGCTTTCAAATCGCAATGACCTTACTCAACAAGCAAATGATGAAACTCATTCATCCATCAGGGGTATTTGTTCAGCGATACAATCAACGCCCAGTCAATGATGACATCGTACGTTCTGTGGTTGCATTTGGTATCACATTTTTCATCACCATCATTGCTATTGCTGGCTGTTTAAGTGCCATGGGGCTTGATCCTATCACCAGCATTTCAGGCTCTATCACCGCGGTTGCCAACGTTGGGCCTGGAATGGGTTCAGTGATAGGTCCGACAGGTAATTTTGCACCACTGCCAGATGCCGCTAAATGGGTATTAAGTTTCGGCATGCTGATGGGGCGCTTAGAAATTTTGACTATTCTAGTATTATTTTTTCCTGCATTTTGGCGACGTTAACATGACCATAAAACACGTAATAGCAGCATTACTTAGCGTTGCGACCAACGGCGCTTTCGCAGCGCAATCAGTCACTTTAGATGATGGACGTCAAGTTCAGTTAAATGATGACTTTACTTGGCAATACATTGCCAAAGAAAACACCCTATCAACAGCCGCAGCCATAGCAACACCGATTACGCAAAAAACGCAGGGGACAGTGTTTAACGTCGCTTCAGAGAAATCGATTATGCAATTATCAGACTCAGGAATCGACGTTGTGCTTGGCGCGGCAAGTTATCAAAATGGTGAGCTTATTATTCCAACCGCCCTCACTAATCAAAGCTCTCAGTCAGTTATTGAAGTGACACTAGCAGTAACGATTTTTAATGAGCAAGGCCAAGAGCTAGCTACTGGGAAAGCCACAGTTTGGCAGTCAATCAAACGGATGGCAGAAAGCTACCTACGTCCACAGACTCAAACGCAAGGTAGGCCGATTAAGCTTAAAATCAGTAAGCAAGACAGCTACCACATTGATGCGAAAGTTGAGAAAATCGAAACCCGCTAGACAGGGTTAACGTACCAGTAAATCGCAAAATAGTGGCAAGCGCTTCCTGCCAAAACAAACAAATGCCAAATGGCATGATTGTATGGAATGCGCTTCGCCACATAGAAAACCACCCCTAACGAATAAACCAAACCACCCACAGCAAGTAGCACAAGCCCACCGGTATCAATATGCAGTGCCAGTTGATAAATCACAATTAATGACAGCCATCCCATCGCCAAGTAAGTCACTAAAGAGAGTTTTTTAAAGCGATAAACAAAAGCGATTTTCATGATGATGCCAATCACAGCCAACAACCAAATCACCACCATTAAACCGATTGCCAAGGGCGTTCTTAAGCTGACCAATAAAAAGGGCGTATAACTTCCTGCTATTAGTAAATAAATAGCACAGTGATCGAGTGTTTTAAGCCAACGTTTTGTTTTTGGAGAAGAAAAAGAGTGGTAAAGAGTTGAGGCAAAAAAAAGTGCAATCATACTGCCACCATACACACTCATACTGATCAACGTCAGTGCGTCAGCTTGATGGTTTATTGATTTGATCAGCAGCAAAACCAGACCGATAACACTGAGCACCAATCCCAAACCATGACTCAGCGCATTCGCCGCTTCTTCACGAACACTATAGCTACTGCTGTGGGGTACCGACATAAAAGACCTACACTGGAGCAATCGAATATTTGCTCCAGTATCGCACACTTCAGCTTACAGTTGTAAGCCCAAATTTAATTTTATTGTGATGAGCTATCGAGATAATCCAACACTTGCTGACCAGCCCTGGAAGGAGAAATTTCAGCTGCAATCGTCAGTTGCCGTTTTAATTCACCCATTCCCAGTAGGCTAGCGAGCATGCCGCTTGCACCAGTGCGATGTCTGTCAATCTCAAACCATAAAGTTAAGCCATCCTCATCACGAAACGCGACGACTTCCAGTTCACGCCATCGCCCATGGAAAGGACCAGTCGTCGGCACAAATTCAAACTCTTGCACAAAAGGTAATGCCATCCCTTTCACTGCTTCACATTCGACTTTACGAATTCTGAGTCCGTGCTCCTCTAACGCATTAAAAATACCGTCCATTAATGGATCTGGGCGTACGGTCAGAATGTCTTTATCGGTAGGATCAACAGCCATTGCGATATCAAGTCCCGTTTCTAACCAAACTTTCGCATCACCAATCGTCACAGGAGTGTTCCAAGGCACGTTCAGATCAATATCAAAATCCCGCATCTCACCAGGCTGAATAGTAAAAGCGTAAGGTAGCGTCCAGCGCGTCAAAATATAGGTTTGATTGACTCGTCGAGTATGGCCATTTTCTCGTTGACTGTTGTTAAGTGGCACTTCTGCCACGTACTGACAACAAAGCTTCAGCTCAATATTGTCAATCTCTTGGGCACTTGCCCCTCCATAGACATGAATAGTGACATTCACGTTTTGGCCAGGGTACAACGCCTCTTGGTGAAGCACTGAATCCACCCGTGCCGAACCAATTCCAAAACTCGCTAGGGTTTTCTTTATAAACGACATAGGCACCTCCAATTATCTTCAATCCAGTGTAATGCGGATCAGATTACAAACTCAATCGTGCACTTCACACAATTTTAGCCTTTATTTTCATTAATATTGACAAGAACAACTGCTCAACTATCGATCAATTTAAAACTTGGTGCTAATCTTATTTCGATATCAATGCATATCGTTATTCCTGAGTAATTATTTGGATTGGCGAGAGCCAGAAGAGCCACCCTTCATCTTTTTGAAGCTCAACTCATGGTTATTCAGGCCATTAAATTGGCAATGGATGTGCCTGACCGTTAGGTTAATAAATGCGCCCAACAGCTGTCAGGTGTTCGCACACAAACCGTAGTGCAATGCGTCGTCGTAGTGGCTTTGCCGCTGCTCCGGTTGCAAAAAAAGTCGCTCCTGCAATGACTTTAGTTGAAAAAAATGCTCTCACTGCATCAAGTCCAACTAATGTTGTTCAGGCTGCATAATTAAAAAGCGCAGCTAAAACTGCGCTTTTTTCTTTTCTCTCAACTGGACTTCAATCGGCAATTTGATACCTTTAGCTCAAAATACTTATAAAAAATGGGGAAAAGAAATGCAATGCCACAGAATTGAAGAGCTACTTGAATTGCTTGAGCCAGAATGGCAAAAAGATCAACAGCTGAACTTACTGCAATTTGTCGTAAAACTCGCTCAAGAAGCGGGCTACCAAGGTCCGCTTGAAGAATTAACGGATGATGTGTTGATCTACCATCTAAAAATGCGCAACAGTGCTAAAGATGAGATGATCCCAGGGCTAAAAAAAGACCAAGAAGATGATTTCAAAACAGCCCTACTGCGCGCGCGTGGCATCATAAAGTAACCAAATTCACTCTCTCAAAGCGACCTTGTCTGGTCGCTTTTTTATTGCGACAAATACAGCTGTTTGTCGCTTTATTGTTAAAGGTTGATAGTGTTAAAGAAATGAAGTTGTTATTGACGTTATAATTGTTATCTCAATTCAACTGTTAAACCTATTGCTCATCAAGGTAACAGCGTTAATCACAGTCGCAAGCAATCACCGACAGTGTGTAAAAAAGCAATGTCGCAGAGTGTGAACTAATAGAAATCACACCTTAGCAGCCCAAAAAGGATCATTTAATGAGTCAGGATAAAATCGATATAAAGGATGTGACTCCAAAAACATTTAACCCCAAAACTCATAAAGGGAATGGGGATAGATTCAACCCTAGCAATCGAATTTACGTACGCGAAAGTAAAGGGGCTTATCAACAACTGCGTCGCTATGGCGGTTGGTTTTTGCTACTACTATTCACCCTCGTCCCTTGGATTTCATTTGGTGATCGCCAAGCGATTTTATTGGATATCGGCAACCAACAATTTAACTTTTTTGGCACCACTCTTTATCCACAAGATCTGACTTTACTCGCCTTACTGTTCATGATTGCCGCTTTTGGGCTCTTCTTCATCACTACCTTTCTAGGACGAGTATGGTGTGGTTATTTGTGCCCACAAACCGTCTGGACTTTTATGTACATCTGGTTTGAAGAAAAATTGGAAGGTTCTGCCAATAAACGGAAAAAGCAAGATTCCACGAAACTCACCGCTAACTTAGCCATGCGTAAAATGGTCAAACATGTAGCTTGGTTGGCCATTGCCCTCGCGACTGGTTTTACTTTTGTTGGCTACTTCGTGCCAGTGCGTGAATTAGTAGTGGATTTCTTTACTTTAGATGCAAGCTTCTGGCCTGTGTTTTGGGTACTGTTTTTTACTATCTGTACTTACGGAAATGCGGGTTGGATGCGTTCTATCGTGTGTATTCACATGTGTCCTTATGCTCGCTTCCAATCAGCGATGTTTGATAAAGATACCTTTATCGTCGGCTATAACAGCAAACGTGGTGAAGCTCGCGGCCCCCGCTCTCGCAAAGCCGATCATAAATCGCTAGGCCTAGGTGACTGTATTGATTGTGATTTATGTGTTCAAGTGTGCCCAACTGGAATCGATATTCGTGATGGTTTACAGTATGAATGCATTAACTGTGGAGCCTGCATTGATGCTTGTGACACCACAATGCAGCGTATGGGTTATGAGAAAGGCCTAATCAGCTATACCACTGAACACCGTTTATCAGGCCATCACACCAAAATCATGCGTCCGAAACTGTTGGGCTATGGTGCGGTGTTACTGGTGATGCTTGGTTTATTTGTCGCACAAGTTGCCAGCGTTGACCCAGCAGGTTTAAGCGTTTTACGTGACCGTAGCCAACTATTTAGAACCAACAGCAGTGGCGAAATAGAGAATACTTACACGCTCAAAATCATCAACAAAACACAGCAAACACAGACATATAAGTTAGATGTAACCGGGCTTAGCGACGTATCTTGGTATGGTAAACAAACCATTGAGGTCAAACCGGGCGAAGTATTAAGCCTACCGATGAGCCTTGGGGTTAATCCCGACAAACTCAGCTCTTCTGTTTCAACGATTCAGTTTATACTCTCGGATAGCAACCAATTTACGATAGAAGTTGAGAGTCGATTCATCCAAAAACTCTAGCTTCTCAACTAATGGAAAAAGGCTCAGCAATGAGCCTTTTTTAATCATGACCAAACCATCTTTTCATTTTGATGCTCTCACTCCAGATTTAATGTGGTATGCCTTAGAAAGTATCGGCATTCGCGCTGAATCTGGTTTTCTTGCCCTTAATAGTTATGAAAACCGCGTCTATCAGTTTACAGATGAAGAACGTCAACGCTACGTCGTGAAATTTTATCGCCCAGAACGTTGGAGCACTGAACAGATCCAAGAAGAACATGATTTCACACGCGAACTTTATCAAGCAGAAATCCCTATAGCTGAACCACTACTACTCAATGGTGCAACCTTGCATCATTACCAAGGTTACTGTTTTGCGCTATTCAACAGTATGGGCGGACGTCAGTTTGAAGTAGACAACATGGACCAATTGGAAGCGGTGGGGCGTTTTCTGGGACGTATTCATAGCATTGGCGCTAAACGTACTTTTCACCACCGCCCAACTATTAGCTTAGATGAATACCTCTACCAACCAAGACAACTGCTCGAAAACGCATCGTTTATTCCCCAGCACTTACAAAATGCTTTTTTCAATGACTTGAATCTGTTGATCAAAGCCATTGAAAACCAATGGCCTAAAAACTCACCGCAAATCCGCTTACATGGCGATTGCCATCCAGGAAATATTTTGTGGCGTGATGGACCAATGTTTGTCGATTTAGACGACGCGCGTAACGGGCCTGCAGTGCAAGACCTGTGGATGTTGCTCAATGGCGAGCGCCAAGATAAGCTAATGCAACTGGATATTATTCTGGAGTCATACCAAGAGTTTCATGATTTTAATGCTAGCGAATTGAAACTAATTGAGCCATTACGTGGTCTACGAATGGTGCATTACATGGCATGGTTGGCAAAACGATGGCAGGATCCTGCTTTTCCACTCGCCTTCCCTTGGTTTAATGATCCAAAATATTGGGAAAGCCAAGTTCTAGGATTTAAAGAACAAATAGCAGCGTTAGACGAGCAACCGCTCTCACTAATGCCACAATGGTAAGTCGCCTTAAAGAAAAAATGGAGTACACAATGAAGAAGCTGTTTGCACTCGTGGCAACCTTAATGTTGAGCTTATCTGCTCATGCAGCCCAATTTAACGAAGGTGAGCACTATAAAGTGCTGGATCTTGAACCATCTAAAAACCCAACAGTGACTGAGTTCTTCTCATTCTACTGCCCACACTGCAACTCTTTTGAACCCATTATCGCGCAGTTAAAAAAGCAACTTCCTGATGGCGCAAAGCTACAAAAAAATCACGTATCATTCATGGGTGGCTCTATGGGTAAGTCAATGAGCAAAGCTTATGCGACCATGATTGCTTTAAAAGTTGAAGATAAAATGATCCCGGTGATGTTTAACCGTATTCACAATATGCGTAAGCCGCCAAAGGATGATGCAGAACTACGTCAAATCTTCCTCGACGAAGGGGTTGATGGAGCAAAATTCGACGCGGCATTTAACGGTTTTGCGGTCGATTCCATGGTGCGTCGTTTTGATAAACAATTTCAGGATAGTGGCCTAAGTGGTGTACCAGCCGTGGTGGTAAACAACCACTACCTAGTACAAGCACAAGGCCTAAAATCTACAGATGAGTATTTTGCTTTGGTTAATTACCTATTAACAAAATAGCCACCAATCTCAATCCATAGCAAAATGGGGGAGCTACTGCTCCCCATTTCTCATTTATATATTGTTTTCAATAATTCATCTTTTTGCTGCCACAACTGACCGAGCCACATCTGGAACTGTCTTTTGTATGGCTTATCATTAAAATAATCACCTAAAACTTGCTCATCAACAGGCAATACCTTCACTCTCACGACAATCTTACTCATCCGCCCCATCAACATGTCTCGAAATGGTTTATCTCGATTTTGTGGGTAAGCCAACGTAACATCAATGACCTTTTCAAACTGTTCTCCCATCGCCGCTAATGTGTAAGCAATACCACCAGACTTGGGTTGCAGTAAATGTTGATAACCAGCTTTACTTTGGCGTTGTTTTTCCGGAGTAAAACGCGTTCCTTCAACATAATTAACCACGGTCGTTGGGTGATGTTGAAACTTAGCGCAGGAGCGACGAGTCGTGGCCAAATCTTGGCCTCGCTTATGCGGGTGACGCAGTAAATATTCTCGTGAGTAGCGGCGCATAAAGGGCATATCCAGCGCCCAACATGCCATTCCGACGAAAGGGACATACAACAACTGCTGCTTGAGGAAAAACTTAGGCATCGGAATTCGGTCTTTAAACACGCAGCACAGCACCACAATATCAGTCCAACTGAGATGGTTACTAATCATCAAATACCAACCTTGCTTTTTAAGGTCATCAACACCTTCAACATCCCATTCAATCCGGTTAGATAATGCCATAATACCCGCATTGAATGTCGCCCATAACCACATAGTTTTATTGGCCGCTTGAGTCGTTTTATGCTGCAAAAATGCGCTAGGAGAAAGTGCTTTTAAAACCGCAAACAGACAGATAAAAATAGAACAAAATGCAGTATTTAAAATAACTAATGCCACATTGAATACCAATATTAGATAAGCCCACATAACTTCCCAATTCAGTGTTACTGTGAAGAAAAAACAGCGAGTGATTATACAATCCCCTCTCAACATTGGAATCTTTCATAAAATGGTCAGATTAGTTTTATTATGTTGTAATCATGATCAGTTCAGTTAGGTAAACCCGTCATCACTCTAGAATATGGATATTTAGACATGAAAAAAACCGTTCCAGTCATCATTGTGAGCCTGATATTTTCGTTACCGGCAGCAGCAAGACCAGCCCCACCAAAAGGTATAAGTGGCGAGATATCAATTAATGCTCTTTTTTCATCATCAACGTCCAATTTCAACACCGATGGTGAAGAAGTCCTAACATCAATCAATCAAAGTGCAAGTAGTGAGTCTGGTTTCGTTATCGCACCACTAGGCAATATTGCTTATACCTTTGGTAAACGCAGTGAGCATCAGCTCTTTGCTGGTACGACACGTTCTGATGTTGCTATCGGCACACTTGCTTTAGAGTTGGGATACAAGTATCAATTAGCTTCAGGTACCAGCGTTAGTATCGCTTACTTACCGACCGTAATGTCTAGTAAAACGTGGGCAGACCCATATAAAGTTGGTACCAAACGTGAAGAGACTGATGAATCAGGCAATGCCTACCGCCTGAGATTCGAGAACATTCAAGGTTCACCACTCTCTCTTGATTTCGCCTATGCCACGAAAGATATCGGCAATGAGCAAATCACGCGTTCAGAGTTACTCAGAGATGGCAAAAGTTATTACCTCAAAGGTCAGTATCGTCTAATGCTCAATCGAGGCACTATATTGATGCCCGCTTTAACCTATATCGACCATCAGGCTGACGGTAATGCCAATTCTTACCAATCTTATGCGCTCGATCTCTCTTACTTTCAATTGATGGGTAGGCATCAACTGGCATTAACTGCGGGTTATACCTACAGAGATTACGATGGTGAAAACTCTCTTTACAACAATACAGTACGTAGTGATGATGAATTCAGTCTGTTCGCCGCTTATGAATACAATCAATTAATGGGGTGGCAGAACTGGTCGTTAATTTCACTAGCAGGTTACGGCAATTCCAATTCAAATATTACCTTTTACGACGAATCACAACTCTTCGCCTCAGTCGGTATCAACTTTAAGTTCTAAAATTACGCGTTATACCGCTTGAGCCGTTAACTGCTTTAGTAAACGATCCATGGCTCGATAACCGAGCGCTTCAGCGAGATGGGGTTTGGCTATCTGCTCAACCCCTTCCAAATCAGCAATCGTGCGCGCCACTTTAATGATGCGATGATAAGCACGAATCGAAAGCCCTAGACGGTGTAGTGCATTTTCTAAGAATTCAGCATCCGTTTTAGTTAGTGGGCAGTGGCGCTCAATTTCTCGACTACCGAGCAAAGCATTCACTTTACCATTGCGCGCCAGCATCCGCTCACGAGCAATAAAGACACGCTCTTTAACCACCTCGGTACTTTCACCGCGATCTCCACCACTAGCTAGCATCCCCTTCGGCAGTAAGGGGATTTCAATCGACATATCGAAACGATCAAGCAATGGGCCAGACAAGCGACCCAAGTAACGTAAAATACTTTGTGGGTTAGCCCTGGCTTGCGTGCCTTCATAATAACCGGTTGGACTTGGGTTCAGCGCGCCAACTAATTGAAAGCGCGCCGGAAAGCGAGTTTTACCCTGAGCTCTTGAGATAATAATTTCTCCAGACTCCAAGGGTTCACGCAAAGAATCTAAGACTTTTCTTTCAAATTCCGGCATTTCGTCAAGAAACAATAACCCGTTGTGCGCTAAAGAGATTTCACCAGGTCTTGGAATAGAGCCCCCACCGACAAGCGCCGCCATGGAGCTTGAATGATGAGGGGAACGAAAAGGCCGTTGCTTCCAATTGTGCTGATTGATTTCTTGCTGCGTCAACGACGCCACCGAGGCAGTCTCCATCGCTTCATCCTCATTCATCTCTGGCAATAAATCGCATAAGCGTGAAGCCAACATGGTTTTACCGGTACCAGGTGGCCCGAGAAAAAGCAGGTTATGATTACCTGCAGCGGCTATCTCTAATGCACGCTTTCCCTGCTGTTGACCAATAATATCTTGTAAATTTCGAAGGCTCTTAGTGTGAAGTGGCTTAGGTTCAGTCTGAAATAGAGAAAGTGTCTGCTGACCACATAAATCAGCGCACACTTCCAATAAGGTTTGTGCTGATTTATGCAATTCTTTTCCAACCAACGCCGCTTGATCACCATTACCTTGCGGCACGACCAAACAACGCTTAGCTCGGTTGGCCGCCAATGCTGCTGGCAGCACGCCTTTGACAGAACGAAGTTCGCCAGACAGCGCAAGTTCACCAATAAATTCATAGCCTTCAAGCTTGGTCAATGCGATCTGCTCGGAAGCCGCTAAAATACCTAGAGCAATAGGTAAATCAAAACGCCCCCCCTCTTTAGGGAGATCTGCGGGCGCGAGATTTACCGTGATACGTTTAGCTGGGAACTCAAAACGAGAGTTAATGATGGCGCTACGCACTCGATCGCGAGATTCTTTGACCGTGGTCTCCGGCAGACCAACTAAAGTAAAGCCAGGCATTCCATTGCTAATGTGGACCTCAACGGTCACATTTGGTGCTTGCACGCCAACACTGGCGCGACTGTGGATGATCGCAAGTCCCATTTCATTCCTTTGTCTTTGATTAAAAAGCATTCACTCGAGTAATTGTATCGTTATAAAGCACGGTTATTTGTTATATAACCCGCCCTGATGCTGAGAGAATGTGAAAAAAGAATGAGTTTTTGCTTGTCATTTAACGGAAATGTATGTTACCACTAGAGACGCAAACAATTTCGTAAGATATTACGGCAACTATTTTAAGAATTAAGTGATGAATTTGAACGCCCGCATTAACCTACTGCTAAGCCTGATTATCGTGGTCATTATTGATTCCGCGCGGGGGCTGGTGGGCGCTAAGTAACCACAAGATTTTAAAAACCCCCGCACTGAAAAGTCCGGGGGTTTTTTTACAACTATTAAACTAAAAAGTGCATACTGGTTGGGGATTATCTAACCAGAGATGAACAGGAAGAATGGGAGCCGCACATGACGTGCAAACACAACATATTTGGCTGTGCTAAACACAGCTTGGGAGGGTTACGATGACAGGAGCACAACTGGTTGTAGCCGCATTGACACAACAAGGCATTAAAACCGTTTTTGGTTACCCCGGCGGAGCCATCATGCCCATTTACGATGCTTTGTATGACGGTGGCGTAGAACATATTTTATGTCGCCATGAACAAGGCGCCGCAATGGCAGCTATCGGGATGGCGAGAGCCACTCAGGACGTTGCAGTATGTATGGCAACCTCCGGCCCAGGAGCCACCAACCTTGTTACCGGCCTTGCCGACGCTTTTCTTGATTCAATTCCCCTCGTAGCCATCACTGGCCAAGTCGCTAGCTCTCATATTGGTACCGATGCTTTCCAAGAAATGGATGTGATTGGCATGTCGCTGTCGTGTACCAAACATAGCTACCTCGTTACCGATATCCACGATCTCGCACCAACGCTTGCTGAAGCATTTGAGGTTGCCAAGGCTGGCCGACCAGGTCCAGTGATTGTGGATATCGCTAAGGATGTACAACTCGCACAAGCTCCAGTATCACAACTGCCTGCTTTTACGCCACCAGCGCTTCCAGTAGCTAATGCAGAAGAGCTAAGCAAAGCCCAGCAACTGCTTGCACAAAGTTCACGTCCAGTATTATATGTGGGCGGCGGAGTACAACTAGCCAAAGCAACAGATTCAGTGCGCGAATTCCTACGCCTAAACCCGATGCCGTCGGTGAGCACCTTAAAAGGGCTGGGCAGTATTGAGCGTAATGACCCTCATTACCTTGGTATGTTGGGTATGCACGGCACAAAAGCCGCGAATCTAGTGGTGCAAGAAAGTGATTTATTGATCGTGGTCGGTGCGCGTTTTGATGACCGAGTAACAGGAAAATTAGACACTTTTGCACCACACGCTAAAGTTATTCATATCGATATTGATGCCGCAGAGTTCAATAAACTGCGCGTAGCCAATGCGTCACTTCGTGGTGACATCAACGTCATTCTTCCACAACTTGAACTAACTCGTGACATCGCTCCTTGGGTTCATCACAGTGAAAGTTTACGCAGTGGTTTTAAATGGCGCTATGACCACCCTGGCGATCTCATTTTTGCTCCCCTATTGCTTAAGCAATTGTCAGACATGATGCCCGACTCTGCAATCGTATCGACTGACGTCGGCCAGCATCAGATGTGGGCAGCGCAGCATATTCAGCCACGCGCACCACAAAACTTCATCACATCAGCCGGCCTTGGCACCATGGGGTTTGGTTTGCCAGCATCAATGGGCGCCGCCGTTGCTCGCCCTGATGACCAATCTATTCTTATTTCTGGTGATGGCTCGTTCATGATGAACGTTCAAGAACTTGGCACGCTAAAGCGCCGTCAAATCCCAGTAAAAATGGTGCTATTGAATAACCAACGCTTAGGCATGGTGCGTCAATGGCAATCGCTGTTCTTTGATGGCCGCCACAGCGAGACGATTTTGGATGACAACCCAGATTTCGTAATGCTAGCTAAAGCGTTCGACATTCCAGGTAAAACAATTACCAAAAAAGAAGAAGTTGAGCCAGCACTTAAAGAGATGCTGGCAAGTAAAACTGCTTATCTACTTCACGTTTTAATTGATGAAGAAGAAAACGTATGGCCGCTCGTACCACCGGGTGCCTCAAATAGTGATATGTTGGAGAACACCTAATGGATAGATACCTATTAGACATCAAAGCCGATGATAAACCGGTGCTATTGGAGCGTGTTCTACGCGTTATTCGCCACCGCGGTTTTGTGATAAAACAAGTAGCGGCCACTCAGAACCACTCGAGTAAAGTCGCCAGCGTTGAGATCATTGTTGATAGTGATCGCCCCATCAGCACACTGATCAACCAAATTGAAAAATTGTGGGACATTCGCACTGTCGATGTCACCCCAATCAAAAATAACGAACTACCGAATAACAATTTACAGCAAAAGATTTGTGCATAAGGAAGGCAATAAATGGCAACAAAAACTGCAGACTACATTTGGTTCAACGGTGAAATGGTACCGTGGGCAAATGCTAATGTTCATGTACTCACACACGCTATGCACTACGGCACTTCGGTATTTGAAGGCGTACGCTGTTACAACACCCCTAAAGGCCCAATCGTCTTCCGTCATAAAGAGCACGCTCAACGCCTAAAAGATTCGGCAAAAATTTATCGCTTCCCGATTCCTTACACTCTTGATGAAATTATGGAAGCCACGCGTGAAACATTGCGTGTCAATAAATTGGAATCAGCCTACATTCGCCCACTCGGCTTTGTCGGTAACGTCGGCCTTGGCGTTTGTCCACCTGTAGATACAGAAATGGACCTCATCATTGCAGCCTTCCCTTGGGGCGCATACTTAGGTGATGAAGCGTTAGAAAATGGCGTAGATGCAATGGTGTCGAGCTGGCACCGTGCCGCGCCAAATACCATACCAACCGCAGCAAAAGCCGGGGGTAACTATTTATCTTCACTACTAGTTGGTGGTGAAGCTCGTCGCCACGGTTATGCTGAAGGTATCGCTTTAAGTGTTGATGGCTATCTTTCTGAAGGTGCCGGCGAGAACATTTTCGTCATCAAAAATGGCGTAATTCTGACTCCGCCAACCACTAGCTCTATCCTACCGGGGATTACTCGTGACTCTATCATGACACTAGCTAAAGATATGGGCTACGAAGTGCGCGAAGCCAACATTGCGCGCGAAGCACTCTACCTTGCTGACGAAATTTTCATGACCGGAACGGCTGCAGAAATTGTCCCAGTGCGCAGCGTTGACCAAATTACGGTTGGAGAAGGCAAACGTGGCCCTATCACAAAAGTGATGCAAGAAGCTTACTTTGGCCTATTTAACGGCACCACAGAAGATAAGTGGGGCTGGTTGGATTACGTGTACCCACAACAGAAGTAATAGAGGACGATTGACAATGCCAAAGTATAGATCCGCCACCACTACACACGGACGTAATATGGCTGGAGCACGCGCATTGTGGCGTGCTACAGGCGTAAAAGATGAAGATTTCGGTAAACCGATTATTGCGGTGGTTAACTCGTTCACTCAATTCGTACCGGGCCACGTTCATCTTAAAGATATGGGTCAATTGGTTGCAGGTGAAATAGAAAAAGCAGGCGGCATCGCCAAAGAATTTAATACCATCGCAGTAGATGATGGTATCGCTATGGGGCATGGTGGCATGTTGTATTCACTGCCATCACGTGAATTGATTGCAGACTCTGTCGAATACATGGTCAATGCGCACTGTGCTGATGCGATGGTCTGTATATCGAACTGTGACAAAATCACCCCGGGAATGATGATGGCAGCACTGCGCCTCAATATTCCTGTTATCTTTGTTTCTGGTGGCCCAATGGAAGCGGGTAAAACCAAGCTTTCAGATCAAATCATCAAACTCGATTTAGTCGATGCGATGATCCAAGGTGCTGACCCTAAAGTTTCGGATGAACAGAGCGAACAAATTGAACGTTCTGCCTGCCCAACTTGTGGCTCATGTTCAGGGATGTTTACCGCTAACTCGATGAACTGCTTAACTGAAGCACTTGGCCTTTCTCAACCGGGTAATGGCTCCATGCTGGCAACACACGCTGATCGCGAAGCGCTATTCCTCAATGCAGGCAAACGCATTGTTGAATTAACCAAGCGTTACTATGAGCAAGATGATGCATCTGCTTTGCCGCGTAATATTGCCAATAAAGCCGCCTTTGAAAATGCCATGGCGCTCGATATTGCTATGGGGGGCTCAACCAACACGGTATTGCACCTATTAGCAGGCGCTCAAGAAGGTGAAATCGATTTTGACATGGATGATATCGACCGCATGTCTCGCCGCGTTCCTCATCTGTGTAAGGTGGCACCATCGACCCAGAAATACCACATGGAAGATGTACACCGCGCGGGTGGCGTGATGGCGATTCTTGGTGAACTTGACCGCGCTGGTCTCATCAACAATCAAACTCGCACCGTGTTGGGTTTAACGATGAAAGAGCAGTTGGCTAAGTACGACATCATGCAAACGGAAGACGAAGACGTCTTAACCTTTTTCCGTGCCGGTCCTGCGGGTATTCGTACCACAAAAGCCTTCTCACAACAGTGCCGTTGGGATCGCCTAGATGATGATCGCAAAGAAGGTTGTATTCGCACCAAAGAGCATGCTTTTAGTCAAGATGGTGGTCTGGCAGTACTGTCAGGCAACATTGCCGTTGATGGCTGTATTGTAAAAACAGCTGGGGTTGATGAAGGTAGCCTGAAATTCCAAGGCCCAGCCGTGGTCTTTGAAAGCCAAGAAAGCGCTGTTGATGGCATCCTTGGTGGCAAAGTCAAAGCTGGTGATGTTGTCGTCATCCGCTATGAAGGTCCGAAAGGCGGTCCGGGCATGCAAGAAATGCTCTACCCAACGACCTACCTCAAATCAATGGGACTGGGCAAAGAGTGCGCACTATTGACTGACGGCCGTTTCTCTGGCGGCACTTCAGGGTTATCAATTGGTCACGTTTCTCCAGAAGCGGCTAACGGCGGCACGATCGGCTTGGTCAACTCTGGTGATATTATTGCCATCGATATTCCAAACCGCTCAATTACGCTCAACGTTTCTGAAGCTGAACTTGCTGAGCGCCGTGCGAAGCAAGATAAGCTTGGCTGGAAACCGGCCGATCGCCAGCGTGAAGTCTCTTTTGCACTGAAAGCTTACGCAAGTATGGCCACCAGCGCAGATAAAGGGGCTGTTCGAGATAAATCTAAGCTAGAGGGCTAGCTTATGAGTAACTCTGACCAAGGGACCCAAACTGGCGCAGATTATCTGCGCCAAATCCTGCGCGCGCCTGTGTATGAAGTAGCAACGGTTACGCCATTGCAAGATATGCCTCGCTTATCCGCGCGCATTAAAAACCGCGTCCAACTTAAGCGTGAAGATCGCCAACCAGTGCATTCGTTTAAGCTACGGGGTGCCTACAATATGGTATCAAGCTTAACGGAAGCGCAAAAACAGGCTGGCGTTATTGCAGCCTCGGCGGGCAACCACGCCCAAGGGATGGCGCTCTCGGGAACAAAATTAGGCATTAAAACCACGATTGTGATGCCAAAAACAACCCCTGATATCAAAGTTGAAGCGGTGCGAGGGTTCGGTGGACACGTTGTTTTGCATGGTAATAATTTTGATGAAGCCAAAACCGAAGCTGAACGTTTATCTCGCGAACAAGGCTATACCTTCGTACCACCGTTTGATCACCCATTGGTGATAGCAGGCCAAGGCACCATTGGCATGGAGATGCTGCAACAAAATGGCCACCTCGATTACATTTTTGTTCCCGTCGGTGGTGGTGGTTTAGCTGCAGGTGTGGCGGTACTCATCAAACAACTGATGCCCGAAATCAAAGTGATTGCCGTTGAACCAGAAGATTCAGCCTGTTTAAAAGCGGCATTAGATGCCGGTGAGCCAGTGGTGCTTGATCAAGTCAGCATGTTTGCCGACGGTGTCGCGGTAAAACGCATTGGCGATGAAACCTTCCGTTTATGCCAGCAATATATTGATGGCCACATTACTGTATCAAGCGATGAAATCTGCTCTGCGGTTAAAGATATCTTCGAAGATACTCGTGCCATTGCTGAACCTTCAGGTGCGCTTGCATTAGCAGGTCTGAAGAAGTTTGCTGAGAAAAATAAGTTGGTGGACAAACAACTTGGTACCGTGCTTTCGGGCGCAAACACCAATTTCCATGGTTTGCGTTATGTTTCTGAACGCTGTGAATTAGGTGAAAAACGTGAAGGTCTTCTGGCGGTTACTATTCCAGAACATCAAGGGGCTTTCTTCGAGTTTTGCAACATCATTGGCGGCCGGGCGGTTACTGAGTTCAACTACCGTTATAACGATGACAAGCTAGCGAACATTTTCGTTGGTGTACGCCTAATGGGCGGGCAAGAAGAGCTCGACAGCATCATTCACGATTTGCGTAATGGTGGCTACCCTGTGGTTGACCTCTCTGACGATGAAATGGCAAAACTGCATGTGCGTTATATGATTGGTGGCAAACCGTCGAAGCCACTCAAAGAACGCTTGTACAGTTTTGAGTTCCCTGAATATCCTGGCGCATTACTTAAGTTTTTAAGTACGTTAGGAACACATTGGAACATTAGCTTATTCAATTATCGTAATCATGGTGCTGACTATGGACGAGTATTGTGTGGTTTTGAGCTCGATGAAGATGATTTAACTCGCTTCTCTGCCCACTTACGTGAGCTTGGTTATCAATGTAAAGATGAAACCGATAATCCTTCCTATCAGTTCTTCTTATCTTAAACAGTAAAGTGCCAGTCGATTGACTGGCATTTTTATATCCGCCATGCGTAACGCGCATAGATCTAATGCTAAAGTTTCATTTTATTCATAACACATTCAGTACTACACTTATCTGCATATTTTCTTTGCTGCGCAAATCTGGAGATCAGAATGTTTAATGCTTTAATCCTTAACCAACAAGAAAAACGCACCCTAGCGGCTATCGAACAGATCGACGAATCACAACTGCCTGAAGGCGATGTATTGATTGCTGTCGATTATTCATCACTAAATTATAAAGATGGTTTAGCGATTACAGGCAAAGGCAAAATCATTCGTAATTTCCCGATGGTGCCAGGTATTGACCTTGCAGGTAAGGTGATTGAATCTCAAGATGCACGCTACCAAGCGGGTGACGAAGTTGTCCTTACCGGTTGGGGCGTTGGTGAAAACCACTGGGGCGGCATGGCACAAAAAGCCCGTTTGAAAGCCGACTGGTTAGTTCCACTAGCACAAGGTTTTGATAGCAAAAAAGCGATGATGATAGGTACTGCTGGTTTTACCGCTATGCTTTGTGTACAAGCTATTTTAGATGCGGGTATTAAACCAGAAAACGGCGAAATTCTAGTGACTGGTGCAAGTGGTGGCGTTGGTTCAGTGGCTGTAACACTATTAGCCAGCCTAGGTTATAAAGTTGCTGCAGTAACCGGTCGTGTTGAACAAAATGGTCCACTGTTAGAAAAACTTGGCGCAAGCCGCATCATTGATCGTGTTGAATTTGAAGAGCCAGCTCGCCCACTGGAAAAACAAATTTGGGCTGGTGCTGTTGATACCGTTGGTAGCAAAGTATTAGCAAAAGTATTGGCGCAAATGGATTACAACAGCACAGTTGCAGCGTGTGGCTTAGCGGGCGGTTTTGACCTACCAACTACAGTCATGCCATTCATCTTACGTAATGTTCGCCTACAGGGTATCGATTCGGTCTCGTGCCCAGCAGAAAAACGTATTGCCGCTTGGGAAAGCTTAGCCAAGCTACTACCAGCTAGCTACTTTGAACAAGCATGTAATGAAATAGAACTTGCAGATGCACCACAATACGCCGAAGCCATTACCAATGGTCAAGTAACGGGTCGTGTTGTTATCAAGCTTTAATCAGTGATTAACCCATTGATATAGTCATGAGGCTTTGGTGATTTCCAAAGCCTTAAATTTATCTATATATCTAATTTCATCTCTTCGACACGTTTTGCGATCAAACGGCTGCATTCCTGTTTCACTATCCGCCTTAACCACTCTTGTGCTGGAGAATGCTCGCATCGTGAATGCCAAATCATCGAATATTCAAAAGAAGTAAACTGGAAAGGTAAAGGTTTTACCACCAAGTCATAACGTTCTGCGACCAAGTATGCGAGATCCGCTGGGACAGTGATAATCAGCGGCATGGTATCGACAATCGCTAATGCGGCTTCTAAATGATAAGCCCGCAGTACCATCTTGCGCCTAGGTTGGCCAAGTAACGCTTGTTCAATTAACGCTTTAACCCCATCACTAATGGCAATCATCGCATGTGGATAGGCTAAGTAATCATTCAACGTCATCTGCTTATTGGCTAATGGATGCTGGCGAGAAAACAGACAGAGCACACCAACACGGCCAAGCACCTCACTTCTCAAAGGCGCAACCGGAGAGGTGGGTCGACAAATGGCTAAATCTGCACCTTCATAAGTCAGTTGATCAGCCAACCTATCGTGCTGCAAAGGCAAAAATTCGAATGAGACATTGGGTGCTTCTTGATAAATCCTTGGTAAGGCAAACGGCAAAATGGTCTGCATTGCATAATCGGTCGTCGCAATGCTAAATGTCTGATCACACAGCCTAGGATCAAACTCAACAGGGGAAAGGAGCTGACGGAGTGATTCTAAAGGCTCACCTAAAGCGCGATCAATTTCGAGCGCTTTTTCTGTTGGAATCAGGTGCTGGCCTTGACGAGTAAATAGCGGATCATTTAACAACTCACGCAATCGACCAAGAACTCGGCTCATAGCTGATTGACTGAGGTTTAAACGATTCGCTGCTTTGCTGACACTGCTCTCTTCTATCAGCACACGCAGCGCGACAAATAAATTGAGATCTCGACGATAAATATCTTCCAATTCCACACAAATACTCAGCTTTCTATCTATGAATGGGTTAATTGTACGCCTTGGATAAAAAAAATCCCGCCTTTCAGCGGGGAAGCCCAAGAAAATGGGGATAGTGTCGGAATGTATTTTGTGTAGTGCAAGTGCGATAGGTTAATGTTTCTGCTCTTCAGATACACCTTTCCAGAGGTGCATTTCAAGCCAAATTCCTACAATAGAAGCGCCAACACCCGCAAGTGGTATTAGTGACGTCTCTGCTGGTGTACGCATAACCAAGGCACAGAACGAAATAAAGCAAAGAACAGAATAGATGGTCAGCCTGTCTAGTGCTGTTAACATGTTCGTACCTCGCGTTAATTGTTACCAACTTGTTAACTAAATTAAAACAAAAAGATCACTTTGCCAAGTGGTTATTGAATATTTTTTCTTCACCAGTATTATCTACGCCTTATTCTTACATCCATTAGGTTTAATCATGACATTTGATCCAGCACTAGCCACACGTATACTCGAAGCAGAGGGATTACGTTGCCCAGAACCGGTAATGATGGTCAGGAAGACAATTCGAACCATGGATGATGGCGAAATATTATTAGTGAAAGCAGATGATCCTTCGACAACTCGAGATATTCCGAGTTTTTGTCGCTTTATGGATCACCAACTGATTGCGGAAAAAACCGATCAACTACCGTATCAATATTTGATTAAGAAAGGCTTAAACTGAGGCGTGTTGAGCTTACGCGGTTAAATTCGAGATAAAAAGGCTGCCCCATATGGGGACAGCCTTTTTTGTATTCAGTAAACGTGAAATCATTCTCTGTATTCGATTTCACGGAGCTCAGACTGCAGCTTATTTATCTGCTTCTGCATGGCCCGTAATTCCTCGTGCATTGGCATTAGATGAGCAACTCGGATCCATGACTCAACCGTTAAGCCAGCTAAAATAATGGCTCCTGCTACCATGGGCAACCACATCTCGGTTAAGGCCATTCCTAACAGCGTTAATGCAAAGCCGAATGTAAACAAGTAACTTTGGCTCTTGGCACTCATTCCCATATAACGTGTCAGCATAAGTTTTCCCTCTTATTAGGATCGTCATGCATTACACTAGCATGACAATCATGACACGACTATGTCAGCCATCACGCAATGATAGGACATGAGTAACAAAGTGTGATTGAGCCAAAATTATCTTGGTTTTACTGATAATAAACCGGCTATAACCATGCGACTTTTACCAAATAGCAGCGCCCACGGCTAACGCCACAAATAACACTGCCGTCACTTTACGAATAAGTGCAAGTGGCATTTTATCAGCAGAAAGTTTACCAATAATTACAACCGGCACGTTCGCCAATAACATACCAATCGTGGTACCTAAAACGACCCATGTCAGTGCATCAGCGTATTGCGCACCTAAAATTGACGTTGCGATTTGCGTTTTATCACCAATTTCAGCGACGAAAAAAGCAATAAAACTGGCGATAAACGGCCCTCGATTAGAAATCGATTCATCTTCATCCAGCTTATCGGGAATCAACACCCATGCCGCCATAGCGAGAAAACTCACCACCACGACCCACTTCAGAACTTGTGGAGAAAGGTAATCGGCAACCACCACACCCAACCAAGCAGCTAAAGCATGGTTAGCAATCGTAGCAAGGAAGATGGCAGCAATAATAGGAACGGGTTTACGGTAACGACTGGCTAACAACAGCGAAAGCAGTTGGGTTTTATCGCCAATTTCAGCTAAGGCGACAGTAGTAATTGAAATAGCTAATACGCTCATGACATGCTCAATGGGGCGGGATAATTATAATAACCATAGACAAACGCCACACCCCACCCCGGTTTGTGATGTTTGTCTAAGGTCTTGCTAAACTAAAATGACTTTAGCCTCGAACGCCATGGTGATTTGGCACCAATTATGTTGACGGACGAACCATTAAGATAAGAAATCTCGCCGGTAAGCTACTCCCCAAAGACGGCGCAATTCTAAGCAGCTAGTCACTAAATCTCAAGTCATAAACTGGTTAAAACATCTCTTTTAAGAAAATTTGACACAATTAGGCCCATAAATTCCATTAAAAGAGATTTTCGACTATTAATTAAGCAAGATTACCCCTACTCGCTGAGCGAATATCTGGGTATACTTGTTCGTTATTTTCATCCATTCAGATAGAAGAATCGCGCGAACCTGACTATGCAAAAATACGATATCAAAACCTTTCAGGGTATGATCCTCGCGCTGCAGGATTATTGGGCCCAACAAGGCTGTACCATTGTTCAACCATTAGACATGGAAGTAGGTGCAGGGACTTCTCACCCAATGACATGTCTACGAGCTTTAGGTCCAGAGCCAATTGCTACAGCGTATGTTCAACCTTCTCGTCGTCCAACCGACGGCCGCTATGGTGAGAACCCAAACCGCCTGCAACACTATTACCAATTCCAAGTCATCATCAAGCCATCACCAGACAACATTCAAGAGTTGTATCTTGGTTCTTTAGAAGTGCTTGGCGTTGACCCACAAGTACACGATATTCGTTTCGTGGAAGATAACTGGGAAAACCCAACTCTAGGGGCATGGGGTCTTGGCTGGGAAGTGTGGCTAAACGGCATGGAAGTGACTCAGTTTACTTACTTCCAACAAGTTGGTGGCCTTGAGTGCAAGCCTGTAACTGGTGAAATCACTTACGGTATCGAGCGTCTAGCAATGTACATTCAGGGTGTTGATTCAGTCTATGATTTAGTCTGGACAGATGGCCCATTAGGTAAAGTGACCTACGGTGACATTTACCACCAAAATGAAGTCGAACAGTCGACTTACAACTTCGAGCACGCTGATGTTGATTTCCTTTTCACCTTCTTCGATCAATGCGAAAAAGAGTGTAAACATCTGCTTGATTTAGAAAAACCACTACCACTTCCTGCCTACGAACGTATTTTGAAAGCAGGTCACGCCTTCAACCTATTGGATGCGCGTAAAGCGATTTCGGTGACGGAACGTCAACGTTACATCCTACGTATCCGCAACCTGACTAAAGCGGTTGCAGAAGCGTACTACGCATCTCGTGAAGCACTAGGCTTCCCAATGTGTAAAAAGGGTGAGGACAAATAAGATGGCAAAAGAATTTCTAATTGAATTAGGCACTGAAGAGCTACCACCGAAACAACTTCGCACCTTGGCAGAAGCGTTTGCCGCCAACTTTGAAGCGGAATTGAAAACGGCGGATCTGGCTCATGAAGGTATAAAATGGTTTGCAACTCCTCGCCGTTTAGCACTGAAGGTAGCCAACCTAGCACAAGGTCAAGCCGATAAAGTCGTTGAAAAACGTGGCCCTGCTATTTCAGTGGCGTTTGATGCCGATGGCAATCCAACCAAAGCTGCACAAGGCTGGGCTCGTGGTAACGGTATTACCGTTGAGCAAGCTGAGCGCCTAAAAACAGAACAGGGCGAATGGCTGCTGTTCAAACAAGAAGTGAAAGGCCAACAAGCTAAAGCGATTGTGGTTGAACTAGCTGCAAAAGCACTGGCTAACTTGCCTATCGCAAAACCTATGCGTTGGGGTGATAAAGAAACACAATTTATCCGCCCAGTAAAAACACTGACGATTTTGATGGGTGATGAGCTGATCGAAGGTGAAATTTTAGGTGTAGCCTCTGCGCGTACCATTCGTGGTCACCGCTTTATGGGTGAATCAGAGTTCACCATCGACGACGCATCACAATACCCTGCGATTTTAGAAGAGCGCGGTAAAGTAATTGCTGATTACGATGCACGTAAAGCAACCATTATTGCTGGCGCTCAACAAGCAGCACAACAAGTGGGTGGCGCTGCGGATCTCGAAGATGATCTGGTTGAAGAAGTCACGTCATTGGTTGAATGGCCAGTGGTTTTAACCGCTAAATTTGAAGAAAAATTCCTCAAAGTACCGTCAGAAGCTTTGGTTTACACCATGAAAGGTGACCAAAAATACTTCCCAGTGTATGACGCAAATAAAAAGCTACTGCCTAACTTTATCTTCGTTTCTAACATCGAGTCGAAAGAGCCTCGTCATGTTATCGAAGGTAACGAGAAAGTGGTTCGCCCACGCTTAGCGGATGCTGAGTTTTTCTTCAACACTGACCTAAAGAGCAAACTGGTTGATCGTCTGCCTCAGCTTGAGACAGCTATTTTCCAAAAGCAATTAGGCACGATTAAAGACAAAACAGACCGTATCACTGAGCTTGCAGGCTACATTGCAGAGCAAATCGGCGCAGACGTTGAAAAATCAAAGCGTGCGGGCTTACTCGCTAAATGCGATTTGATGACGTCAATGGTATTTGAATTCACCGATACTCAAGGTGTGATGGGCATGCACTATGCGCGTCACGATGGTGAAGCAGAAGAAGTCGCCATTGCTTTGAACGAACAATACATGCCTCGTTTTGCTGGCGATGATCTGCCAACAAATGGCGTATCCTCAGCGGTTGCCATGGCGGATAAACTGGACACCATAGTAGGTATCTTCGGTATTGGCCAAGCACCAAAAGGCAGTGACCCATTTGCTCTACGTCGTGCTTCTTTAGGTGTGCTACGTATTATCGTTGAATACGGCTATAACTTGGATTTAGTTGACCTAGTTGCTAAAGCTAAGTCTCTATTCGGTGATCGCCTAACTAACGACAGTGTTGAGCAAGATGTGATTGAGTTTATGCTCGGCCGCTTCCGTGCATGGTATCAAGATGAAGGTTTCAGTGTAGACATTATCCAAGCCGTACTGGCTCGTCATCCGACTAAACCAGCCGATTTCGACAAGCGTGTTAAAGCGGTTTCTCACTTCCGTGAACTGGAAGCAGCAGAAGCACTGGCAGCGGCAAATAAACGCGTTGGTAACATTTTGGCTAAATTCGATGGTCAATTAGCCACTGAAATCAACCTAACCCTGCTTCAAGAAGATGCAGAAAAAGCGTTAGCGGAAGAAGTGGAAGTGATGACTGAAGCGCTTGAACCCGCCTTTGCCACTGGTGATTACCAGCAAGCATTGAGCAAACTAGCAGCACTACGCGAGCCAGTTGATGCCTTCTTCGATAACGTAATGGTGATGGCAGATGACGAAGCATTGAAGCAAAACCGCTTAACGCTTCTTAACAACTTGCGTAACCTATTCCTGCAAATTGCTGACATTTCACTGCTGCAGAAGTAATGAATTAAGTCAACGACCACAGGTTAAACTATTGAAGCCCAACTCCATCGAGTTGGGCTTTTTTTTCGCTGCTATTCCTATTTTCACTCTGCACACAAATAGTGCTTTGCCTCACAAAAACATTGCGGTATGTTCAAAGACTATCCGATTGGCATGGGACGGTTCCATGCTCCGTTACGTAAGCAAATACAATAATGAATTAGGCAATAAGCAATGCAGTTTTCGAAATTTGGTGAAAAATTTAATCAGTATTCTGGTATTACCCAACTAATGGATGATCTTAATGACGGCCTACGCACCCCAGGAGCAATCATGCTCGGTGGTGGTAACCCAGCCGCCATTCCCGCCATGCTCGATTACTTTCACCAAGCCAGTGCCGATATGCTCAGCAGTGGCGAATTGCTCGCTGCATTAGCCAACTACGATGGCCCGCAAGGTAAAGACCTGTTCATTAAATCACTCGCCAAGTTGTTACAAGAGACTTATGGCTGGGATATCAGCGAAAAAAATATTAGCCTAACCAATGGCAGTCAAAGTGGCTTCTTCTACTTATTTAACTTATTTGCTGGCCAACAGCCTGACGGATCACACAAGAAAATTTTGCTCCCCCTAGCACCGGAATACATCGGTTATGGTGATGCTGGCATTGATGAAGATATTTTTGTCTCTTACCGCCCTGAAATTGAAATGCTCGATAATGGTCTCTTTAAATACCATGTCGATTTTGAAAAGCTGACAGTCGATGATTCCGTCGCGGCTATTTGCGCCTCTCGCCCGACCAACCCAACCGGTAATGTGTTAACGGAAGAAGAGATCCATAAACTGGATAAACTTGCGCGCGCTAACAATATCCCTCTGATCATCGACAACGCTTACGGTGTTCCCTTTCCCAATATTATTTTTGAAGAGATTGAACCCTTTTGGAATGACAACACCATTCTGTGTATGAGTTTATCGAAATTAGGGTTACCTGGTGTACGCTGCGGTATTGTGATTGCCAGTGAGACTATCACCCAAGCATTAACCAATATGAATGGCATTATTAGCCTAGCGCCAGGCAGTATCGGCCCTGCTATCGCCAACCATATGATTGAAAATGGTGATCTATTAAGGCTTAGCAGCGAGGTTATTAAGCCCTTCTACAAACAGAAATCGCAACGAGCCGTAGAGTTACTGCAACAAGCGATTAGCGACCCACGTTTTCGCATTCACAAACCAGAAGGCGCTATCTTTTTATGGCTTTGGTTTGATGAGTTGCCCATTACCACGATGGAACTTTACCAACGTTTAAAAGCGCGCGGGGTATTGATTGTACCGGGAGAGTATTTCTTTATCGGTCAACAAGATGATTGGCAACACGCGCATCAATGCTTGCGTATGAACTACGTGCAAGACGATGCCGCGATGCAAAAAGGCATTCAAATTATCGCACAAGAGATTGCACTGGCTTATCAGCAATCATAGTGATTGAGCAGAAATAGATGTAGCCACCATTAAAAAGAGCGCCAATTGGCGCTCTTTCACTACTTTATGCTTAATGGGTCACTTAGTTATTCTCAAGTAAGCTTTTACCATTAATCGCTATTTTACGTGGCTGCATTGCTTCAGGTGTTTCACGTTCCAAATCAACGTGCAGTAAACCATTTTCCATCGTTGCACCGATCACTTTAACGTAATCCGCTAATTGGAATTTACGCTCAAAATCGCGTTCAGCAATACCTTGATAGACGTAATTTTTATTCTCTTCAGCTTTACGCTCACCACGAACAATCAACATATTTTCTTGCTGAGTAATATCGATATGCTCTTCAGCAAAACCAGCAACCGCCATGGTGATACGATACTTATTTTCACCTTGTTGTTCGATATTGTACGGAGGGTAACCCGCTGAAGTGTTTTTCGCTGAGTTGGCTTCCATCATATTTAATAGACGGTCAAAACCAATTGCGTTGCGGTATAAAGGAGTGAAATCTACAGTTCTCATATTACTATCCTCATCATAAGCAATAGTCCTAGCTGCGAGTTTCCAACAAAGCAAAGCTCTGCGGCAGCTAAGGGATTCTCAGCCATTCCACTGGCGATATTGCGCAGGGACATGGTTTAGAATCTAGGTTCAAATTAGTGTGCTAAACGATACATCCTCTTATGAGCGATGTTGTTCTAGCGATTCCAGAGGTCTGTTTCTTCTCTATTGAGCAAGACAGCGACCCTCTTCACAACTAGATATATGGATTGAATAAAATAGTTTCAAGAGAAAATTTTAAAAATTTTAAAAATTTTTTCAAACTCATATTTTTCAATAAGTTAAAAACAAAAATACCGCCTTAAAAGACGGTATTCTCAATTAACTTCGCTTTCTTTATCGAAAGCTAGATAGGATTAATTCAAGGAGAAGGCGCAGAATTTATAGGTATAAATACACACCTTCAACACAAAAATCAGTTCATCTATACGTCGAGGTTAGCCACTTTCAGTGCATTCTCTTCAATGAACGCACGACGTGGCTCAACTTGGTCACCCATTAGCGTAGTAAACAGTTCATCAGCGCCAACAGCGTCCTCAATGGTGACTTGCATCATACGGCGAGAGTCTGGGTCCATAGTGGTTTCCCAAAGTTGGTCAGGGTTCATTTCACCCAAACCTTTGTAACGTTGTAGTGAAAGACCACGACGCGACTCTTTGATCAACCAATCTAATGCTTCTGTGAAGCTAGAAACTTCTTGAGTACGCTCGCCACGTTTTACATAAGCGCCTTCTTCAATCAAACCATCTAATGCTTCTGATAGATCCGCTAAACGACCGTATTCTTTCGAGTTTAATAGATCCAAAGAAACCACATATTCGTGCATCACACCGTGAGTACGAACCACCAGCTTAACAATGCTCACACCCAACTCTTCGTGTTTTTCCACTTCAAGTGAGTATTGGCTTGCACCGACTTCTTTGGCGTTGAGTTGCTCTACCAGTTTTTCACCCCAAGCCTGCACTTGGTTGGCATCTTTAGACATCTCTGCGGTTAAACGAGGGATGTAAGTTAACTCGTTGATCATCGCATATGGGTAACGACGGCTCATGCGCTTAACCAGTTTCATACATTGATTGTATTGAAGCACCAGCTTTTCAAGTGGACCACCCGCTAAAGCAGGAGCATTGGCGTTGACATAAAGCTCTGCATTATCCAAAGCAAGACCTGCTTGATACAGCTCCATCGCTTCTTCATCTTTAATGTATTGCTCTTGCTTACCTTTCTTCACTTTGTAAAGTGGTGGCTGAGCAATATAGATGTAACCACGTTCAATCAACTCTGGCATTTGACGGTAGAAGAAGGTCAATAGTAGCGTACGGATGTGAGAACCATCGACGTCCGCATCGGTCATGATGATGATGTTATGGTAACGCAGTTTATCTGGGTTGTATTCGTCACGACCAATACCACAACCAAGGGCAGTGATAAGCGTGGCAACTTCTTGAGAAGAAAGCATTTTATCAAAACGTGCTTTCTCAACGTTGAGGATTTTACCTTTCAACGGCAAAATCGCTTGGTTTTTACGGTTACGTCCCTGCTTGGCTGATCCGCCAGCAGAGTCTCCTTCCACTATGTACAGTTCAGAAAGAGCAGGATCTTTTTCTTGGCAATCGGCCAGTTTACCCGGCAGACCAGCTAAATCTAACGCGCCTTTACGACGAGTCATGTCGCGAGCTTTACGCGCCGCTTCACGAGCACGAGCCGCATCAATAATTTTGCCACACACGATTTTTGCTTCCGTTGGGTTTTCAATTAAGAATTCCGACAACTTCTCACTCATCGCTGATTCAACCGCTGATTTCACTTCGGATGAAACCAGTTTGTCTTTGGTTTGGCTGGAGAATTTTGGATCTGGCACTTTTACCGATACAACCGCCGTTAAGCCTTCACGAGCATCATCACCCGAAGTCGCCGCTTGCGCTTTTTTCGAGTAACCTTCTTTGTCCATGAAGTTATTGAGCGTACGTGTCAATGCACCACGGAAACCGGCTAAGTGAGTACCACCATCTCGTTGTGGGATGTTGTTGGTAAAACAGTACACCCCTTCCTGGAAACCATCATTCCATTGCATCGCAACTTCAACGGTAATGCCATCTTCTTCACGAGTATGGTCAAAGTAGAAAATCTTTTGGTGAATTGGGGTTTTATTGCGGTTTAGATGCTCAACGAAAGCACGGATACCACCTTCAAACATGAAGTGATCAGATTTATCTTCTTCACGCTCATCGGTTAATTTAATCGATACGCCAGAGTTTAGGAAAGAAAGCTCACGTAGACGTTTAGCTAGAATTTCGTAATGGAATTCAATGTTGGTGAAGGTTTCTTCACTTGGCCAGAAACGGATGCGAGTACCAGTTTCTTCGGTTTTACCGATCACAGCCAATGGTGCTTGAGGCACACCATGATGATAGATTTGTTGGAATATTTCGCCTTTACGCTTAATGGTCAGTTCCACTTTTTCAGATAGGGCGTTTACCACAGAAACCCCTACACCATGCAGACCACCAGAAACTTTGTATGAGTTATCATCAAACTTACCACCCGCGTGGAGTACCGTCATGATAACTTCAGCAGCAGAAACACCTTCTTCTTCGTGCATTTCCGTTGGAATACCACGGCCGTCATCGCTGACCGATACCGAGTTATCTTCATGGATGGTGATTATGATGTCTGAACAATGGCCTGCCAACGCTTCATCAATTGAGTTATCCACCACCTCAAAAACCATGTGGTGCAGACCGGTGCCATCATCAGTGTCGCCGATGTACATACCTGGACGTTTACGTACCGCATCCAGACCCTTCAGTACCTTAATACTCGATGAATCGTAATTATTCGACATCAGTTACTCTCTCACTATTTATCCGTGTCCTATTGTGCCATGTTCCACATGAAACATCTTGCTGTTTGACTCAATCATGTCTGCAACTTGGCTTTCAGTAATAGAACTTACAAAAACCTGAGCCCCCGTCGCTTTTAAGCAGTCTGCTAAGCGCTGACGACGTTGGCTATCTAATTCAGAAGCAAAGTCATCTATCAAGTAGATGCATTGCTTACCTGTCAATTGGGTAAGGTGCTGTCCTTGTGCAACACGCAGTGCACACACCATTAACTTCAACTGACCTCGTGATAAAACGTCTTCTACTGGCGTTCCATTCACTTTAATTCTTAAGTCCGCTTTATTCGGACCACTAAACGTGTAACCAAGCGATTGGTCACGCTCGAAGTTTTTTTCGAGGATTTGTTGATAAGGCGTGTCCTTATCCCAGCCTCTTGAATACTTCAATTGAATATCAAATTCGGGTAAAAAACCTTGGCATAACTCTTCAGCAACGAGTTTCATTTGTGCAACGTACGCACTACGCCAAACATCAATCTGTTCCGCTAAACGCGCCATTTCTTGATCCCAATAACTGAGTTCACGATAACTGGTCGCGGTTTTTAATAACGCATTACGTTGCTTATTGAGGCGCTTAAAACGCCCCCATGCATCATAGAAAGCAGGTTCAGTATGGAACACCCCCCAATCGATAAATGCACGCCGTTGTTTTGGTCCATCCGTCAGCAGATCAAACCCTTCAGGGTGAATCAACTGCAATGGTAAAACTTGCGCCAACTGTGCCAATTTTTGCCCAGATTGACCGCCTATTTTAACCTCTGTCGAGCCATCACGCTGCTTATTAATGCCAATTGGTAGCTCAAATTGATCCGAGGTCAAAAAACGCCCATGAACAAACAGTTCCTGACACTCGTTTTGAATCACTCGCCCCGTTAATGCGCTCTTAAATGAACGACCATGACCGAGTAAATAGATCGCTTCCAATACACTGGTTTTGCCGCTGCCATTCGGACCAACAAGAAAGTTAAAGCCTGCTGATAATGGAATATCACAGGCTTTAATATTACGAAATTGTTGAACGATGAGACGAGTAAGTGGCATTAAGCAAACTTAAAGTCGGATCGGCATCACGACATACATAGCACTGTCGTCATCGCGATTTTCAATTAATGCACTGGCATTGGCATCCGACATAGAAACACGCACCTGCTCACAACGCAATGTGTTGAGTACATCCAAGACGTAGCTGACGTTAAAGCCAATTTCAATAGCCTCACCTTCAAAGGTTACGTCTAACATTTCCTCGGCCTCTTCTTGCTCTGGGTTGTTGGCGGTGATACGCATTTCGTTATTAGCTAAATTCACGCGTACGCCACGGAATTTTTCATTAGACAAAATCGCCGCTCGCGAAAATGCCTGACGTAGTTCATCGCAACCTGTTTCTAGCGTTTTGTTGGTATGTTGCGGCATTACGCGGCGATAATCTGGGAATCGGCCATCGACAAGCTTAGAAGTAAAGACAAAGTTATTCACTTCCGCTCGTAGATTGGAACTACCAATTTGCAGTACGACAGGTTGTTCTGGTGCATCAAGCAGCTTCACTAATTCTTGCACCCCTTTACGCGGCACAATGATCTGCTTATTGGAGAAATCGGCAGCTAATGAAGTTTGAGAAACCGCCATACGGTGACCATCTGTTGCCACTGAACGTAATATTGAACCATCAATTTCAAATAGCATACCGTTCAAGTAATAACGCACATCTTGGTTGGCCATTGAAAACTGAGTTTTTTCAATCAAGCCACGCAGCTCTGCTTGTGTCACTTCAACTTCGACTTCACTTTGCCAATCTTCAATATTGGGGAAATCACTGGCTGGCAAAGTGGCAAGAGAAAAGCGACTACGACCAGAACGCATTTGGAGACGATCACCTTCTAAAACCACAGTGATCACCGCACTATCCGGTAAACCTCGACAAATATCCAAAAACTTACGTGCAGGAACCGTAATATTACCCGCTTCACAATCCCCTTCTAGGGTTACTCGGCTAATCAGCTCAACTTCAAGATCGGTGGCTGTCATCGACAACACATTTTCTTCCACTTTAAGCAGTAAGTTACCAAGAATAGGCAAAGTTGCACGTCCGCCTAACGTGCCAGAAACTTGCTGAAGTGGCTTAATGAAGTGGCTACGTTCAATAGTAAATTTCATAGTTAGCTCTTACGATGTTATCGGGCGATACCCAGACCGTGGGTAAAAATAGCTGATATCTGCAGCTTGTACATCAAGAAGAAAGCGTACGAATCAAATTCGAGTAATCTTCTTTAATGTCATGACTCTCTTCACGCAACTGCTGTATTTTACGGCAAGCATGCAGCACTGTGGTATGGTCTCGACCACCAAATGCATCACCAATTTCAGGTAAGCTGTGGTTGGTAAGTTCTTTTGCGAGTGCCATCGCTAATTGACGAGGACGTGCTACGGAACGAGAGCGGCGTTTAGAAAGTAAATCCGCGACTTTGATTTTGTAATATTCCGCCACAGTCTTTTGAATATTGTCTATGGTGACTAATTTTTCTTGTAACGCCAGCAGATCACGCAGTGCTTCACGAACAAAATCAATCGTAATAGGACGACCAGTGAAGTTAGCGTTAGCGATAACGCGGTTCAAAGCTCCTTCCAGCTCACGAACATTAGAACGCAGACGTTTTGCAATAAAGAAAGCCACTTCATCGGCTAGATGAATTTGGTGATCTTCAGCCTTCTTCATTAAAATCGCGACTCGCGTTTCAAGCTCTGGTGGCTCAATGGCAACCGTTAGCCCCCACCCAAAGCGCGATTTAAGGCGATCTTCCACACCGTTAATCTCTTTTGGATAGCGATCGGAAGTCAGAATGATTTGTTGGTTGCCTTCTAATAGCGCATTGAAGGTATGGAAAAACTCTTCTTGAGAACGCTCTTTATTAGCAAAAAATTGAATGTCATCGATCAATAACGCATCGACACTACGGTAATAGCGTTTGAATTCTTCAATTGCATTATTTTGTAATGCTTTCACCATATCTTGCACAAAACGCTCTGAGTGCATGTAGATCACTTTCGCATTCGGATTGTTATCGACAATCGCATTGCCGACTGCGTGCAATAAGTGCGTTTTACCAAGGCCAGTACCACCGTACAAAAACAGTGGATTATAAGCAGCCCCAGGGTTATCTGACACTTGACGCGCAGCAGCCAAACCCAATTGGTTTGATTTACCTTCAACAAAGTTATTGAACTTGTGCTTAGGGTTAACGTTTGAACGGTGGTTGATATCTGCCACCACAGTATCGTTTTCCCAAGTACGGTGCACTGGCTTACGCGCTTGCAATTGCGCCGGTGCTGACGATTCGGCCGCGACATCAGCAGGCGTACGTACAGGCGCTGTTTTTGGCGCGCTGACTCGACGACTGCCCACTTCAAAACGCAAGCTTGGAGTATCGTTGCCACAATGCTCTTGCAATAAACGGTTAATGCTATTGATGTACTTATCACGCACCCAATCCAACACAAAACGGTTTGGGGCAAACAAAGTGAGAGTATTGTCATTAAGTTCCGCTTGTAACGGACGCACCCACATACTGAATTCTGCTGCGGGTAATTCTTCTTGAAGCTGTTGCAAACATTGCAACCATAGCGAAGATGACACGGTGCTCTCACTCTAAGTAAATGATCGAAAAGACTGGCGATTTTACCTGTTGATAACCAAGATCGCCAGCAATTGATCGAGGATCCAGTGAATAAGATCTAAGTTATTCACACAATTTAGGCTTGATTTTTGTAGATCTTCACAACTAACCTCTATTTTACCCACATAATGATCCACATATACAAAGATCAGTGTGAGTTATCCCCATTTTGCGATTACCTTCGGTTATGGCTAATAACAACTGGTTATTTATTCTATTGTGTCATTTACCAGTAACATCCTGCTCTATAAATATAAGGAGTCACAAGATGAAAAACTGGATTAAAATCGCGATTGCCGCAATTGCGCTATCGACAGCAACCGTACAAGCCGCCACTGAAATTAAAGTCGGTATGTCAGGTCGTTATTTCCCTTTCACTTTCGTAGAAAAAGACAAACTACAAGGCTTTGAAGTGGATGTATGGGATGAAATAGGTAAACGTAACGACTACCAAGTCGAATATGTTACATCAAGTTTTTCTGGGCTGTTTGGTTTACTCGAAACGGGACGAATTGATACCATTTCAAACCAGATCACCATCACCGATGCTCGCAAAGCGAAATATCTATTTGCTGACCCTTATGTGATTGATGGTGCTCAAATTACAGTGCGTAAAGGTAATGACAGCATTCAGGGCATTGAAGATTTAGCAGGCAAAACTGTCGCGGTGAATTTGGGTTCGAACTTTGAACAATTACTTCGCAGCTATGACAAAGAAAATAAAATCAATATCAAAACCTACGATACAGGTATTGAGCATGATGTTGCGCTTGGACGTTCTGATGCGTTTGTGATGGATCGTTTGTCAGCACTTGAGCTGATTAAAAAAACTGGTTTACCGCTACAACTAGCAGGTAAACCTTTTGAAACCATTGAAAATGCTTGGCCATTCGTCAACAACGAAAAAGGTCAAAAATTGCAATCTGAAGTGAACAAAGCATTGGCATCAATGCGTGCTGATGGCACTCTAAGTAACATTTCTGAAAAATGGTTCGGTGCTGATATCACCAACAAATAAGTCAGCGTATCGTTATATATATAGAGGTGGAATGGTTCATTCCACCTTTTCTTTTTATCTAAAGGTAAGTGCATGGGATTTGATTTTAACTACATGCTGGAGTTGATGCCGATACTGCTCAAGTATTTAGGCACCACAATGGAAATGGCAAGCTGGGGCCTAGTCTTTGCTCTGATTTTATCGGTCATTTTAGCCAATATTCGAGTGTTTAAAGTTCCGATTTTAAACCCGTTAAGCCAGCTATATATCAGTTTTTTCCGTGGTACGCCTTTGCTGGTTCAACTATTCCTGCTGTATTACGGTCTACCGCAAGTCTTTCCTTTCATGGTCGGATTAAACGCCTTTAGCGCTGCGGTGATTGGTTTAACCTTACACTTTGCCGCATACATGGCCGAAAGTATTCGCGCCGCAATTATCGGCATTGACCGCAGTCAAATGGAAGCGAGCTTATCGGTGGGAATGACCACCAGCCAAGCCATGCGTCGTATTATTTTGCCACAAGCGACACGTGTTGCTCTGCCTTCGTTGATGAACTATTTCATCGACATGATCAAATCCACCTCGCTTGCTTTTACTTTAGGTGTGGCGGAAATAATGGCAAAAGCGCAAATGGAAGCTTCTTCAAGTTTTCGCTTTTTTGAAGCTTTCTTAGCTGTCGCATTAATTTATTGGGCTGTGGTGGTGATTCTCACCCGCATCCAGATTTGGGCTGAAGAGAAACTCAATAAGGCGTATGTACGATGATCAAACTTGAAAATATTCATAAGCGTTTTGGGGAAACTGAGGTACTAAAAGGAATTAATCTCTCTATTGAGCAAGGTGAGATCATCGTCATTATCGGTTCTAGTGGAACTGGGAAATCAACCTTACTGCGCTGCGTAAATTTTTTAGAGCAAGCTGATCAAGGCAAGATAACCATTGATGATGTGACCGTCGACAGCCAAAAACCGACCAAAGCCGAGGTGCTTGCTCTGCGCCGCAAAACTGGGTTCGTCTTCCAAAACTACGCCCTATTTGCTCATATGACCGCCAGACAAAATATTGCTGAAGGGCTAATAACCGTACGAGGTTGGAAAAAGGACCAAGCTTTAGCTCGTGCACAACAAATTTTGGATGACATTGGCCTGAGTGATAAAGGCGATAGCTATCCCGCCGCGCTTTCCGGTGGACAGCAGCAGCGTGTAGGTATTGGCAGAGCAATGGCACTGCAACCAGAATTGCTATTATTTGATGAGCCAACGTCTGCTCTTGATCCTGAATGGGTCGGCGAAGTACTTGCTTTAATGAAGAAATTAGCAACACAGCATCAAACCATGCTGGTGGTGACTCATGAAATGCAATTTGCTAAAGAGGTCGCGGATCGCGTGATCTTCATGGCAAATGGCCACATTGTAGAACAAGGTTCTCCACAGGATATCTTCGATAATCCACAAGATCCTAAACTCAAGAAATTTTTAAATCAGGTCGGGATCGACTAAGGATCCTTGTGCTTTTAAGGAGACTGCGTATAATCGCCCGACCGGAATTTTAGTAAACCCAATCGTTGACACTTATTGTGACAGTGATTACAATTCCGCCTCTTTGTTGAGAGGCGTCGGATTCCTTTCTTTATATAAAGAAGAGAAATATGCCCACGCCGGGTTTCATTGAACCTAAAAACTACTGATCAGTAAGGTAATTACACATGTCTAAACGCACTTTTCAACCTACCGTTCTAAAGCGCAAGCGTACTCACGGCTTCCGTGCACGCATGGCAACTAAGAACGGCCGTAAGGTTATTAATGCACGTCGTGCTAAAGGCCGTGCGCGCCTGTCAAAATAATTCGCGATTATTTTGAATACGTACGCGTTCAATCGGGAGTTACGTTTGTTAACTCCCGAGCATTATAAAAAAGTCTTTCAGCAAGCGCATAGCGCAGGCTCCCCCCATTTCACAATTATTGCTCGCGAAAATTCTCTCTCTCATCCAAGATTGGGACTAGCCGTTCCGAAAAAACAGATCAAAACCGCTGTTGGTCGTAACCGCTTCAAGCGTCTCGCTCGCGAAAGTTTTCGCAACAAACAACATCAACTTCCAAATAAAGATTTTGTTGTCATTGCTAAAAAGAGCGCGCAAGATTTAAGCAATGAAGAAATGTTCAAACTATTAGATAAATTATGGCATCGCCTGTCTCGCCCTTCACGTGGTTAGCTATCGGATTCGTCCGTCTTTATCAAGGAATCATTAGTCCTCTCCTTGGACCACGCTGTCGTTTTACTCCAACCTGCTCTACATATGCGATAGAAGCGTTGAAAGGTCACGGTTTTGTAAAAGGGTGTTGGTTATCAGGCAAACGTCTATTAAAATGCCACCCTTTGAATGAAGGGGGTTTTGACCCCGTTCCACCACCAGTCCAAACACAAGACAGAGATAAATAACGATGGATTCTCAACGTAATATCCTGTTAATCGCCTTGGCATTGGTTTCTTTTTTACTTTTCCAGCAATGGCAAGTAGCTAAGAACCCAGCACCTCAAGCGGTTGAGCAGGCACAAAATAGCAGTACTTTACCTGCACCATCTATTGCTGATGAGTTAGACCCAACACCTACACAGAATGTGTCGGCAAAAACTATCACCGTCACGACTGATGTACTGACTCTGTCAATTGACACAGTTGGTGGTGATGTAGTTTCAGCTGAACTAAATCAGTACGACGCTGAACTTGATTCAGAAGACTCGTTTGTTCTACTTAAAAATATTCCTGGTCACCAATTTATCGCACAAAGTGGTTTAGTGGGCCCTCAAGGTATCGATTTAAGCAGCAACAATCGTCCAAACTATGCAGTTAGCGCTGACAGCTTTGCCCTAGTTGACGGTCAAGACGAACTGCGTATTCCAATGACGTATCAAGCTAATGGCCTTGAATACACCAAAACATTCATCCTTAAACGTGGTAGCTACGCGTTAGATGTTGAATTTGATGTACTCAACAAGTCAGGTAACAATGCGACACTAGGTATGTATGCTCACTTACGTCAAAATCTATTAGACGCTGGTGGCAGCCTAGCAATGCCAACTTACCGTGGTGGTGCTTATTCAACAGAAGAAACACGCTACAAAAAATACAGCTTCGACGATATGCAAGATCGCAACCTATCTCTTCCATTAGCCAATGGACAAGGTTGGGCGGCGATGATCCAACACTACTTTGCAACGGCGTGGATCCCACGTAACGAGGCTGGTTCAAATCTGTACACTCGTGTGATTGGCAATTTAGGTGATATCGGCGTACGTATGCCAAACAAAACCATCGCAGATGGTGACAAAGCGACGTTTTTAGCAACCTTGTGGGTTGGTCCAAAACTGCAAGATGAAATGGCTGAGGTTGCACCTAACCTTGACCTAGTGGTTGACTACGGTTGGCTATGGTTTATTGCTAAACCACTACACATGCTACTTTCATTTATTCAAAGCTTTGTGGGCAACTGGGGTGTGGCAATCATCTGCTTAACCTTCATCGTTCGTGGTGCCATGTACCCACTAACCAAAGCGCAATACACTTCTATGGCTAAAATGCGCATGCTGCAACCTAAACTGCAAGCAATGCGCGAGCGTATCGGCGATGACCGCCAACGCATGAGCCAAGAGATGATGGAACTGTACAAAAAAGAGAAAGTAAATCCACTCGGTGGTTGTTTACCTATCTTCCTACAGATGCCAATCTTCATTGCGCTTTACTGGTCATTAATGGAATCTGTTGAACTGCGTCATTCACCATTCTTTGGTTGGATTCATGACCTTTCAGCACAAGACCCATACTACATCTTGCCATTATTGATGGGTGTAAGTATGTTTATGATCCAGAAGATGAGCCCAACAACGGTAACAGATCCGATGCAGCAGAAGATCATGACCTTTATGCCGGTTATGTTTACGTTCTTCTTCTTGTTCTTCCCATCAGGCCTTGTTATCTACTGGTTGGTATCGAACATCGTAACTTTGATTCAACAAACTGTGATTTACAAAGCGTTGGAGAAAAAAGGCTTACACTCTAAGTAGTCACTCGTTGATGAAGTAAGACCGAACAAATTGAACAAAGGCGGCCAAAAGGTCGCCTTTTTGTTTTTGGCTGATTACAATTGCGCTAATCCAATCCTATTTTAGGTACAGTTATGTCTACAGATACCATTGTCGCCCAAGCAACAGCACCTGGCAGAGGTGGCGTGGGTATTATTCGCGTATCCGGCCCTCAAGCGGCTCAAGTAGCTCTTGAAGTCACAGGTAAAACACTAAAGCCTCGCTACGCTGAATATTTGCCGTTTAAACATCAAGATGGCAGCGAGCTTGACCAAGGCATCGCACTCTATTTTCCTAACCCTCACTCTTTCACCGGTGAAGATGTTCTAGAGCTGCAAGGGCACGGTGGTCCAGTGGTAATGGATATGCTCATCAAACGCATTTTGGCCATTCGTGGTGTGCGTGCCGCTCGTCCCGGTGAATTCTCTGAGCGTGCCTTTTTAAACGATAAAATGGACCTTACTCAGGCTGAAGCAATTGCAGACTTGATCGACGCAAGTTCTGAAGAAGCGGCGAAGTCAGCTCTCCAATCGCTGCAAGGTCAATTCTCAAAACGCATTCATACTTTGGTTGAATCACTTATTCACCTTCGTATTTATGTCGAAGCAGCGATTGATTTCCCAGAAGAAGAGATCGATTTCCTTGCCGATGGCAAAGTCGCAGGTGATCTACAAACCATCATCGATAACCTAGCGGCTGTGCGTAAAGAAGCCAACCAAGGTGCGATCATGCGTGAAGGCATGAAAGTAGTTATTGCAGGTCGCCCTAACGCAGGGAAATCAAGTTTGCTCAATGCTCTGTCAGGCAAAGACTCAGCAATCGTCACCGACATCGCAGGAACAACACGTGACGTGCTGCGAGAGCACATCCACATTGACGGTATGCCGCTGCACATTATCGATACCGCAGGCCTACGTGAAGCCTCTGACGAAGTAGAAAAAATAGGTATTGAACGCGCTTGGGATGAAATAGCTCAAGCCGATCGCGTGTTATTCATGGTTGATGGCACAACCACAGATGCAACCGATCCGAAAGAGATTTGGCCTGATTTTGTTGATCGCCTACCAGACAACATCGGCATGACGGTGATCCGTAATAAAGTCGATCAAACCAAAGAAGAATTAGGTATTTGTCACGTGAACTCACCAACGCTTATCCGCTTGTCAGCGAAAACAGGTGGAGGTGTTGATGCACTGCGTACCCACTTAAAAGAGTGCATGGGCTTTGCAGGTGGCAATGAAGGCGGTTTTATGGCTCGTCGTCGACATCTCGATGCCTTAGAACGTGCCGCGGAACACCTCAGTATTGGTCAGCAACAACTTGAAGGTTATATGGCCGGTGAAATCCTAGCGGAAGAGTTGCGTTTATCGCAACAGCATTTAAATGAAATTACCGGTGAATTTAGTTCAGATGACTTACTTGGCCGTATTTTTTCCTCGTTCTGTATCGGTAAATAACCACAAATAGGACCTCATTCCCTATTCGATAGAAGGCAATCTTATGATCCATATAATTACAGGCAGTACATTAGGTGGTGCCGAATACGTGGGAGATCATCTTAACGATCTGCTACAAGAGCAAGGTTATACCACAACTATCCACAACCAACCCAAGCTGGATGCTATCCCTGCTCAAGACATATGGTTGATCGTCACATCTACTCACGGTGCGGGAGACTATCCCGATAATATCCAACCTTTTATTGCTGCTCTTCAAACAACACCACCTAATACCAGCGCATTGAAATACGCGGTAGTGGCCATTGGTGATTCAAGCTACGACACGTTCTGCGCCGCTGGTAAGCATGCATTTGAACTGCTGGAAGATATCGGAGCCACTCCGCTCACTGATTGCCTCACTATTGATACGTTAGAATATCCAGTTCCAGAAGACGCGGCTGAAGCGTGGTTGAAGCAGCATATCGAACGATTCTAATCTTAATCTCTGTTGAGAAAGCGGCTGACTAGCCGCTTTTTTTATATCTATACAGATGTGAATAACTTTAAGTAAAACACCTAAAATCATTTAGTACATAAATCAAGCAAACTAATGTGTATAACTATACTCTTATCCGGTGATCAACCTATAGTTATCCCAATAACAACTTATCCATTGCACAGAGGGTGTGTATAAGTACCCATTTTGATCCCAGGTAATACCGAGTTAGATCATGTTAAGATCACAGTTTACGATCCTCTCAAGATCCATGATCTTGTTGATCATTTATTAGTTATCCACAGAAAGGCATGATCCTAATAATAGATCTAATAAAAGATCTCTATATAGATCTTATATATTATTAACTTACCAAGCCTCTAATTAAAAAGTCAGAAAGCGATTTTCTAGCCAAAGGAAAGAAGGTAGAATACGCCTCCTTTGTCAGTCCATACCTTCATTGAATACCTGAGGTCGGTGCATGCTTTATCACGAAAAATTTGACGTCATTGTGGTCGGTGGTGGCCACGCAGGAACGGAAGCCGCTCTCGCAGCAGCTCGTACTGGTCAAAGTACGTTATTGCTTACTCACAACATAGATACGCTAGGTCAAATGTCTTGTAACCCAGCTATTGGTGGTATAGGTAAAGGGCATCTAGTCAAAGAAGTCGATGCCATGGGTGGCCTTATGGCTCAAGCGATTGATCATGCAGGTATTCAATTTAGAACACTAAACGCATCAAAAGGCCCAGCGGTTAGAGCTACCCGCGCACAAGCTGATCGCGCTCTGTACAAAGCGTATGTTCGTGATGTTCTTGAAAACACTCCCAACTTAACCTTGTTTCAGCAAGCCGTAGATGATCTTATCGTTGAGAATGATCATGTAGTGGGTGTCGTTACTCAAATGGGCCTCAAATTCCACGCTAAAGCCGTTGTATTGACCGTTGGGACTTTTCTTGGAGGAAAGATCCACATTGGGTTGGAAAACTTCTCAGGAGGCCGCGCAGGCGATCCTCCATCGATCGCGCTGGCTGATCGTCTACGAGAATTACCTTTCAGAGTTGATCGTTTAAAAACGGGGACTCCACCACGTATTGATGCACGCAGCGTTGACTTTTCTGTTTTAGAAGCTCAACACGGCGACAATCCAACACCAGTGTTTTCATTTATGGGCCAGCGTAGTCACCACCCGCGTCAGATCCCGTGTTACATCACACACACCAATGAAAAAACACATGATGTGATCCGTGCCAATTTAGATCGCAGCCCAATGTATGCTGGGGTTATTGAAGGTATAGGCCCTCGTTATTGCCCATCGATTGAAGATAAAGTGATGCGTTTTGCTGACAAAAATAGTCATCAGATCTTTATCGAACCGGAAGGTTTAACTACAACCGAATTATACCCAAACGGCATCTCCACCAGCTTACCGTTTGATGTACAAATACAGATTGTTCGTTCAATGAAAGGCTTTGAAAATGCGCACATTGTTCGTCCAGGCTACGCAATTGAGTACGATTTCTTTGACCCACGCGATCTCAAACAAACCTATGAAACTAAATTTATGAATGGGTTGTTTTTTGCTGGTCAAATTAATGGCACTACCGGCTATGAAGAAGCTGCAGCACAAGGCTTGATGGCCGGATTAAACGCAAGTTTATATAGCCAAGACAAAGAAGGTTGGAGCCCACGCCGTGCTCAAGCCTACATGGGTGTGTTGATTGATGATCTTTCAACGATGGGTACCAAAGAACCTTACCGTATGTTTACTTCACGTGCGGAATATCGCTTGCTATTACGTGAAGACAACGCCGATTTACGTTTAACAGAACAAGCTCGAGAGTTTGGTTTGGTTGATGATGCTCGTTGGGCTCGTTTTAACCAAAAAATCGAAAATATGGAACTAGAGCGCCAACGCTTGAAAGAAACGTGGATGAATCCCAACTCAGTCGGTATCAACGAACTGAATGCACTTTTGAAAACGCCAATGTCGCGTGAAGCGAGTGGTGAGGATCTATTGCGCCGCCCTGAGATCACATACCAACAACTGACTTCTCTTGAAGCTTTTGCGCCAGCTCTTGAGGATCTTCAAGCGGCAGAGCAAGTTGAAATTCAGGTCAAATACGAAGGCTATATCCAACGGCAGCAAGATGAGATCAATAAATCTTTGCGTCATGAGCACACCAAATTGCCGCTAGATTTGGATTACAAGCAAGTCAAAGGGCTGTCGAATGAAGTCATTCTTAAACTGAATACCGCACAGCCTGAAACCGTTGGTATCGCTTCTCGAATTTCGGGTATTACGCCTGCTGCTATTTCTATCCTATTGGTTTATTTGAAGAAGCAAGGTGTTCTTAAAAAAGGAGATGATGCGGCATGAGTGAATTAAGAACGCGTCTGGATCAACTCGTTAGCCAAACCAATCTTGAAGTCAACGAACAACAACGCAACCAACTCGTTGGTTATGTTGAAATGTTGGATAAGTGGAACAAGGCTTACAATCTCACTTCTGTGCGTAACCCGATGGATATGCTTGTGAAACATATCCTAGATAGTATAGTGGTAAGTCCTCACTTACAGGGTGAGCGTTTTATTGATGTTGGCACAGGTCCTGGTTTACCGGGTATCCCTCTTGCAATCATGAACCCAGATAAAACATTTTTCTTACTCGATAGTTTGGGCAAACGCATTCGTTTTATTAAACAAGTTCTTCATGAGCTTGGTATTAAAAATGTGACAACAATCCAAAGTCGAGTAGAAGAGTTCCAGCCTGAAGTAAAATTTGATGGCGTACTTAGCCGTGCATTTGCTTCAATGCTGGATATGGTCGAATGGTGTCATCATTTGCCAAAAGAACAAACGGGCCTATTTTTAGCCCTGAAAGGACAACTGCCAGAAGAAGAAATAGCCACACTACCAGAGTGGTGTTCTGTGACCGATGTCAAAGCTTTGAAAGTTCCAGAGTTGGAAGGTGACCGTCATCTTGTAATCTTATCTCGCAAGGGATAACAGCGAGGCATATTTGTGGGCAAAATCGTAGCTATCGCCAACCAGAAAGGTGGCGTTGGAAAAACAACAACGTGTATCAATTTAGCGGCGTCTATGGCGGCGACTAAACGTAAAGTATTGGTGATTGATCTCGACCCACAAGGCAATGCAACAATGGCAAGTGGGGTTGATAAGTATCAAGTTGATGCGACAGCCTACGAGTTATTGGTTGAATATACACCATTTGATGATGTCGTCTGTCGCAAGACAACTGGTCATTATGATTTGATCGCAGCCAATGGCGATGTGACTGCTGCTGAAATTAAGCTAATGGAAGTGTTTGCGCGTGAAGTTCGCTTGAAAAATGCGTTAGCACCAGTTCGTGATAACTATGATTTCATCTTTATCGATTGTCCTCCTTCCTTAAACCTTCTTACAATCAATGCCATGGCCGCAGCGGATTCTGTTTTAGTGCCTATGCAATGTGAGTATTTTGCATTAGAAGGTTTAACTGCGTTAATGGATACCATTAGTAAACTGGCTGCGGTGGTTAATGACAACCTCAAAATTGAAGGATTACTTCGTACTATGTACGATCCACGTAATCGCCTAGCTAATGAAGTCTCCGATCAACTGAAAAAGCACTTTGGTAATAAAGTCTACCGCACAGTTATTCCTCGTAATGTTCGTCTTGCTGAAGCGCCGAGTCATGGTAAACCAGCAATGTATTACGACAAGTATTCAGCTGGAGCTAAAGCCTATTTGGCACTAGCTGGTGAAATGCTTCGTCGAGAAGAAATACCTGCATAATCTCACTTAAAGGAATTCGTCCACATGTCTAAACGTGGTTTAGGAAAAGGATTGGACGCTCTGTTGGCGACCAGTTCTCTTGCCCGTGAAAAACAGCAAGCGGCTTCATACAGTCAAGCGCTATCTTCTGATGGTGAATTAATGGATATTGCCATCTCAAGTTTAAAACCTGGCATGTATCAACCGCGCAAAGATATGTCTCCGGATGCTTTAGAAGAACTGGCTGCATCCATTCAATCACAAGGCATCATTCAGCCGATTGTTGTGAGAAATTTAGCTGCAGGTGGTTATGAAATTATTGCCGGTGAACGCCGCTGGCGCGCTGCAAAACAAGCGGGTTTAAAGCAAGTTCCTTGCTTGATAAAAAATGTTGATGATCGCGCTGCTATTGCGATGGCACTGATCGAAAACATTCAGCGTGAAGATCTGAATGTTATTGAAGAAGCGCAAGCACTTGAGCGCTTACAAGAAGAGTTTAAACTGACCCATCAACAAGTTGCCGATGTGATAGGTAAATCACGAGCAACCGTAAGTAACCTACTAAGGCTGAACCAGCTTGATGATGGTGTAAAACGTTTAGTTGAGTCGAAGCAATTAGAAATGGGCCATGCCCGTGCTCTTCTTATGCTTGAAGGTGAACAACAAACGGAAGTTGCTGAGCGCGTCGCCGAAAAGCAATTGACGGTTAGACAAACAGAACAATTAGTGAAAAAGTGCTTAACACAGACATCTGATCAAGAATTGCCCGCGGAAGACGCAGATGCACAACAAATGTCACAAAAATTAAGTGAAATGTTGGGGGCTAAAGTTTCAATTGTTCGCTCTAAGGGCGGTAAAGCTAAAGTGACGATTAGTCTTGATGAGCCTCACAAATTAGAGCAACTAATTGCCAAGCTTGAAAGCTAAATGAGATAATTGATTTAAATCAATTATGATAAAAAACATTTTTTATTTGAAAGTTGTCGGTTTGTAAACAAAATTGTAACTTTTTGCTGTGTTTCAATTGCAATCAGTTAGAGTGACCGTATAATTTTCGCCAATTTCCACTGCCCTATGTTGTAGATGAGCTGTGGACATTACTAGAGGTACGAATACATGGTAGCTGCGTTAGCTAGACCAGGACGAGAGCTTGCTAAGCAATTGTTAATGATCCAGTTTGGCGCGGTTATGGTTGTGGCAGCAGGGATGGCGGTGGCTGTAAATGCTGAATGGGGGCTTTCTGCGCTGGTTGGTGGTGGCATTTTTGTCATTGCGAATGCGGTTTTTGCGCTGTGTGCTTTTATGTTTAGTGGAGCTCGTGCTGCAAAGCAGATTGCGGCCTCTTTCTATACAGGTGAAGTACTCAAAATCCTTATCACAGTTGCACTGTTCTATGTTGCCTACATGTATATGCAGGTGGAACTTGTTCCCCTCAAACTAACCTATTTGCTGGCTCTAGGTATTAATATCTGTGCGCCAGTGCTATTCATTAACAACAAAAAATAGGATGAGTTATGGCTGCGCCAGGTGAAGCGCTAACATCGTCCGGATACATTGAGCACCACTTGACAAACCTGTCTCTTGCGAAGATTTCTGAGCATTACGATTTAGGTCTATCAATTAGTGAAACAAGTTTCTGGAACGTACATATCGATAGCCTGTTTTTTTCCTTGTTTACTGGCTTAATATTCTTATGGGTATTTCGTTCTGTATCAAAGAAAGCAACAGCGGGTGTACCAGGTAAGCTTCAGTGTTTTGTTGAAATGGTGGTGGAATTTGTCGATCAGAACGTCAAAGACACCTTTCATGGACGCAATCCACTTATAGCACCGCTGGCACTGACTATCTTTTGTTGGGTATTGTTGATGAACATCATGGATTTAATTCCAATTGATTTCTTACCGTATCCAGCAGAACATTGGCTTGGTATCCCTTATTTAAAAGTGGTTCCTTCTGCTGATGTGAATATCACCATGGCTATGGCTCTAGGCGTATTTGCGTTGATGATTTTCTACAGCATCAAAGTGAAAGGTCTAGGTGGTTTTGCGAAAGAATTGGCTTTACATCCATTCAATCACCCAATCATGATTCCGTTTAACCTACTAATTGAAGTCGTGTCGCTTTTAGCGAAACCTCTTTCTCTTGGGATGCGTTTATTCGGTAACATGTTCGCGGGTGAGGTTGTATTCATTCTTATCGCAGCGATGCTACCATGGTGGCTACAATGGATGGGTTCACTTCCGTGGGCTATTTTCCATATTCTGGTAATTCTGATTCAGGCTTTCGTGTTCATGATGTTGACTATCGTATATCTGTCAATGGCACACGAAGACAGTGATCATTAATTTTTTAAGCTTTTTATTTGGGCACATAAGCCAACAACTATAAATTGGAGATAGTAATGGAAACTTTACTGAGCTTTTCTGCAATCGCGGTAGGTATTATCGTCGGTCTTGCTTCTCTTGGTACAGCGATTGGTTTCGCAATTCTAGGTGGTAAATTCCTAGAAGGTGCAGCTCGTCAACCAGAAATGGCTCCTATGCTACAAGTTAAGATGTTCATCATCGCGGGTCTACTTGATGCGGTTCCAATGATCGGTATCGTAATCGCGCTTCTATTTACTTTTGCGAACCCATTTGTTGGTCAACTAGGTTAATCAACCGATCACACAAATTAATAATTTGTCGTTGATTAATACTTTTCGTTGGTGAACAAATAGAGGGGTAGCTGTTGTGAATATGAACGCAACTCTGCTAGGTCAAGCAATCGCGTTTGCACTTTTTGTGTGGTTCTGCATGAAATATGTATGGCCGCCAATTATGCAAGCGATCGAAGAACGTCAGAAAAAAATTGCTGACGGTCTATCAGCCGCTGAGCGTGCTGCTAAAAACTTGGATCTAGCACAAGCCAACGCTTCTGAACAAATGAAAGAAGCGAAGCGCACTGCAACTGAGGTCATCGAACAGGCCAATAAACGTAAAGCTCAAATTCTAGATGAAGCACGTGAGGAAGCTCAGGCGGAACGCCAGAAAATCCTAACTCAAGCTGAAGCTGAACTTGAATCTGAACGTAATCGTGCCCGCGATGAGCTGCGTAAACAAGTTGCAACTCTGGCTGTAGCTGGTGCTGAGAAAATCCTTGAGCGTTCAATCGATAAAGATGCGCACAAAGATATTCTCGACAACATTACTGCAAAACTTTAAGGATGGGGGCGCATATGTCTGATTTTATTACAATCGCACGCCCCTATGCTAAAGCAGCATTCGATTTTGCGGTGGAGAAAAAGCAGCTAAGCCAATGGGCTCAAATGCTTGCTTTTGCTGCCGAGGTCGCAAAGAACGATCAAATTAAAGAGTTATTAACTAGCTCTACCTCTGCTGAGAAATTAGCGGAAATTTTGAACGCAATTTGTGGCGATCAGTTTGATGTTCACGCCCAGAACCTGATTAAGGTGATGGCTGAGAACGGCCGATTAAAGGCCCTTCCTGATGTTTGTAACGAGTTTCTAGCCTTAAAACAGGAACATGAGAAAGAGATAGATGTTGATGTTATTTCAGCAACTGAACTTTCTGAGAAACAATGTGCAGATATCAGCAACAAACTTGAGCAGCGTCTTGAGCGCAAAGTTCAGCTGAATTGCAGTATAGATGAGACCCTACTTGGTGGGGTTATAATTCGAGCCGGAGACCTAGTCATCGATAACTCAGCTCGCGGTCGTTTAAACCGCCTGAGCGATGCATTGCAGTCTTGATGGGGATTGGAGCATGCAACTTAATTCCACGGAAATTAGCGATCTAATTAAACAACGTATCGAAGCTTTCGACGTTGTTAGTGAAGCTCGCAACGAAGGTACTATCGTATCGGTAAGCGATGGTATTCTTAGCATTCACGGCCTAGCGGACGTGATGCAAGGTGAAATGATTGAATTACCGGGTGGTCGTTACGCGCTAGCACTAAACTTGAACCGTGATTCGGTTGGTGCCGTTGTAATGGGCCCATATGCTGACCTTAAGGAAGGCATGAAAGTTACAGGTACTGGTCGTATTCTTGAAGTACCAGTTGGTCCTGAATTGCTTGGCCGTGTTGTTAACACGCTAGGTGAGCCTATTGATGGCAAAGGTCCAATTGAGGCGAAGTTGACTTCACCTGTAGAAGTAATTGCACCAGGCGTAATCGACCGTAAGTCGGTAGATCAACCTGTACAAACTGGTTATAAGTCAGTTGACTCGATGATCCCAATCGGTCGTGGTCAGCGTGAGCTTATCATCGGTGACCGTCAAACTGGTAAAACAGCAATGGCGATCGATGCAATTATTAACCAGAAAAACTCTGGTATTTTCTCTATCTACGTAGCGATCGGTCAAAAAGCATCGACTATTGCTAACGTGGTTCGCAAACTTGAAGAACATGGTGCGTTAGCTAACACTATCGTTGTTGTTGCTTCTGCGGCAGAATCTGCGGCGCTGCAATATCTAGCACCATACTCAGGTTGTGCAATGGGTGAATACTTCCGTGATCGCGGTGAAGATGCACTGATTGTTTATGATGATCTATCTAAACAAGCGGTTGCGTACCGTCAGATCTCGCTACTACTAAAACGCCCACCTGGTCGTGAAGCGTTCCCTGGTGATGTTTTCTATCTTCACTCTCGTCTTCTAGAACGTGCAGCTCGCGTAAGCGAACACTACGTTGATGAATTTACGAAAGGTGAAGTGAAAGGTAAGACTGGTTCTTTAACTGCTCTTCCAATCATTGAAACTCAAGCGGGTGACGTATCTGCATTCGTACCGACTAACGTAATCTCGATTACCGATGGTCAGATCTTCCTACAAACTGAATTGTTCAACGCTGGTGTTCGTCCTGCTGTTGACCCTGGTATCTCAGTTTCTCGTGTAGGTGGTGCAGCGCAATCGAAAATCATCAAGAAGCTATCTGGCGGTATTCGTACTGCACTAGCACAATATCGTGAACTAGCGGCCTTCGCACAGTTCTCGTCTGATCTTGATGAAGCAACTAAGCGTCAGCTAAACCATGGTCAAAAAGTAACAGAACTAATGAAGCAGAAGCAGTACGCTCCAATGTCTGTATTTGATCAAGCTGTGGTTGTTTTTGCTGTCGAGCGCGGCTACTTAAACGATGTTGAACTTAGTAAAGTTCTAGATTTTGAAGCGGCTCTACTATCGTATGCTCGCGGTCAATATGCTGATTTAGCAGCTGAGATCGACAAGACGGGTGCTTATAACGATGAAATTGAAGCTCAGTTGAAGAAACTGATGGACGATTTCAAAGCAACTCAAACTTGGTAATAGGTAGGTGGCAGTCTCTGCCACCAACTAATGGAGAGTAACGATGGCCGGCGCAAAAGAGATACGTAGTAAAATCGGCAGTGTTAAAAGCACTCAGAAGATTACGAAAGCGATGGAGATGGTAGCGACATCGAAGATGCGACGTTCGCAAGATTCTATGGAAGCTACTCGTCCTTACGCTGAGACAATTCGTAAAGTGATCGGTCATATGGCTAGCGCGAATCTAGAGTATCGTCATCCGTACCTAGAAGAGCGTGAAGCTAAGCGTGTTGGTTACATCATCGTTTCTACAGACCGTGGCCTATGTGGTGGTTTGAATATTAACTTATTCAAAAATGCGGTTGTAGAAATGCAAGGCTGGAAAGAGAAAGGTGCAGAAATTGAGCTAGCTGTTATCGGCTCAAAAGCGACTGCATTTTTTAATAACTCAGGAGCCAAGGTGGCAGCCCAAGTTTCAGGGTTAGGTGATTATCCTAGTCTGGAAGACTTGATTGGTGCTGTCGGCGTGATGTTGAAAAAATATGACAATGGTGAGTTAGACCGCTTATACGTGGTGTTTAACCATTTTGTTAATACCATGGTTCAACAACCAACGATTGATCAATTATTGCCTTTGCCTAAATCAGACGACAAAGATATGCAGGAACGTAAGCATTCTTGGGACTATATCTACGAACCAGAACCTAAGCCTTTATTAGACGCACTATTGCTGCGCTATATCGAGTCTCAGGTTTACCAAGGTGTAGTAGAGAACCTTGCATGTGAACAAGCTGCTCGAATGGTTGCGATGAAGGCTGCTACAGATAACGCTAGTAACTTGATTGATGATCTTGAACTTGTGTACAACAAAGCCCGTCAGGCGGCGATTACACAAGAACTATCGGAAATCGTTTCAGGCGCAGCAGCGGTTTAAGCTTAGGTAAAACAAACAGTTTAGAGGATTAACGATGGCTACAGGTAAGATCGTACAGATCATCGGGGCAGTAGTCGACGTAGAGTTCCCACAGGGCGAAGTACCAAGTGTATATGACGCTCTAAACGTTACGGACTCAAAAGAGCGTCTCGTTCTTGAAGTTCAACAACAGCTAGGCGGTGGCGTAGTTCGTTGTATCGTAATGGGTAGCTCTGATGGTTTACGTCGTGGAGTAACAGTTGAAAACTCTGGTGCTCCAATCTCAGTACCAGTAGGTACTAAGACCCTAGGTCGTATCATGAACGTTCTTGGTGACGCGATTGATGAGCGTGGCGAGATCGGTGCTGAAGAGTTGTACTCAATTCACCGTCCAGCGCCTAGCTACGAAGAGCAAGCAAACGAAACTGCTCTTCTAGAAACGGGTGTAAAAGTAATCGACTTGATTTGTCCATTCGCTAAGGGTGGTAAAATCGGTCTATTCGGTGGTGCAGGTGTAGGTAAGACCGTTAACATGATGGAACTTATCAACAACATCGCACTAAAACACTCTGGCCTATCCGTATTTGCGGGTGTAGGTGAGCGTACTCGTGAAGGTAACGATTTCTACTTTGAGATGCAGGAAGCGGGTGTTGTAAACATCGAAAAACCTGAAGAATCAAAAGTAGCAATGGTTTACGGTCAGATGAACGAGCCACCAGGCAACCGTCTACGTGTTGCACTGACTGGTCTTACAATGGCAGAACGCTTCCGTGACGAAGGTCGTGATGTACTTCTGTTTATTGATAACATCTACCGTTATACCTTGGCGGGAACCGAAGTTTCTGCACTGCTAGGTCGTATGCCTTCAGCGGTAGGTTACCAACCTACACTAGCTGAAGAAATGGGTGTGCTTCAGGAGCGTATCACGTCAACTAAGCAAGGTTCTATCACGTCTGTACAGGCGGTATACGTACCAGCGGATGACTTGACTGACCCGTCTCCAGCAACAACATTTGCGCACTTGGATGCAACGGTTGTACTTAACCGTAACATCGCTGCTATGGGTCTATACCCTGCGATCGACCCGCTAGATTCAACATCTCGCCAGCTTGATCCATTGGTTGTCGGTCAAGAGCACTACGATATTGCTCGTGGTGTTCAGCAGACGCTTCAGCGTTATAAAGAGCTGAAAGATATCATTGCGATCCTTGGTATGGACGAGCTGTCTGAAGGTGATAAGCAAGTTGTATCTCGTGCACGTAAGATTGAACGTTTCCTAACTCAGCCTTACCACGTAGCAGAAGTATTTACAGGTGACCCAGGTGTTTACGTATCTCTTAAAGAGACTTTACGTGGATTCAAAGGTCTTCTATCTGGTGAATACGATGACGTTCCTGAGCAAGCATTTATGTACTGCGGTACTATCGATGATGCTCTTGAGAATGCTAAGAAGCTATAAGGCTAACTAGGAGGCGATATGGCAGCAATAACCTTTCACCTAGACGTTGTAAGTGCTGAGAAGAAACTCTTCTCTGGCCAAGTTGAAACGTTTCAGGTGACCGGTAGCGAAGGTGAACTGGGTATTTTCCATGGTCACACACCGCTGCTGACCGCTATAAAGCCTGGTATGGTGCGTATCGTTAAACTACACGGCCACGAAGAAATTATTTATGTTTCTGGTGGTATTGTCGAAATTCAACCTGGTACAGCGACTGTACTGGCTGATACGGCAATCCGTGGTGAAGAGCTAGACGCAGCTAAGGCAGAAGAAGCCAAACGCAAAGCTGAAGAGAATATTTTGAATCAGCATGGCGACATGGACTTCGCGCAAGCGGCCAGTGAACTGGCTAAAGCCATTGCTCAGTTACGAGTTATCGAGCTGACAAAAAAACGTCGTTAATTTGTTTTAGAATTAAGACGTGATGAAAAAGGCGACCAATTGGTCGCCTTTTTGCTTATTATTTAACAGAAAAGTGCCCAGATAAATTAACTAACAGAGTAATTACCGTTAAAATGCGGCTTAACTTTTTTAACGTCAATAGGTCGTCAATGAAATTTAGCGCAGTGATCCTAGCAGCAGGTAAAGGTACACGAATGTATTCTAATATGCCTAAAGTGCTGCATACACTGGCAGGCAAGCCAATGGTTAAACACGTGATTGACACGTGTACTGGTTTGGGTGCTCAGAATATTCATTTGGTTTATGGTCACGGTGGTGATCAAATGCAGCAAGTGTTGGCTGAAGAGTCGGTGAACTGGGTTCTACAAGCTGAACAATTGGGTACCGGTCACGCTGTTGATCAAGCATCTGATCATTTTCAGGATGATGAGAAGATCCTCGTGCTTTACGGTGATGTTCCATTGATCTCTGAAGAAACGATAGAAAGCTTACTTGATGCACAACCTAATGACGGTATTGCTTTATTAACGGTCGTTTTAGATAACCCGATGGGTTATGGACGTATTGTTCGTAAACATGGCCCAGTGGTGGCGATTGTTGAGCAAAAAGATGCCACTGATGAACAAAAACTGATCAAAGAAATCAATACCGGTGTGTTAGTCGCAACAGGTCGTGATTTAAAACGCTGGCTATCTGGCTTAAGCAATGAAAATGCGCAAGGTGAGTATTACCTTACAGATGTTATTGCAGCAGCACATAACGAAGGGCGTGCGGTTGAAGCGGTTCATCCAGCCAGTTCGATTGAAGTTGAGGGGGTTAATGATCGCGCCCAACTAGCACGTTTAGAGCGAGCTTACCAAGCCACTCAAGCGAAGAAACTGCTAGAGCAAGGGGTAATGCTACGCGACCCGTCTCGTTTTGATCTACGCGGTGAATTACAGTGTGGTATGGATGTCGAAATTGACACTAATGTCATTATTGAAGGTAACGTTACACTAGGCGATAACGTCATTATAGGTACTGGATGTGTACTTAAAGATTGTGAGATCGATGATAATACGGTCATCCGTCCATACAGTGTCATTGAAGGTGCAACGGTAGCAGAAAATTGTACTGTAGGTCCTTTTACTCGTTTACGCCCTGGTGCTGAACTGCGTAATGACGCGCACGTTGGTAACTTTGTCGAAGTGAAGAATGCTCGTTTAGGCGAAGGTTCAAAAGCCAATCACTTAACGTATTTAGGTGATGCGGAAGTGGGACAACGTGTCAACATTGGTGCAGGTGTAATTACCTGTAACTACGATGGTGCCAATAAATTCAAAACCACGATTGGTGATGATGTATTCGTTGGCTCTGATTGCCAACTTATCGCACCTGTAACGATTGCCAATGGTGCGACTGTTGGCGCTGGAACAACTCTGACAAGCAATGTTGCTGAAGATGAGTTGGTGATTACTCGCGCCAAAGAACGCAAAATTTCAGGCTGGAAACGCCCAACTAAGAAGTAATGATAAAAACGCTGGCTCTTATGTAGAGCTAGCGTTTTCCTACTGCCATCTTTCTTTCTAGCCATCTCACGCCTTGCGAAACCAAAAGGATCAACACTAAGTATTCGAATACTAAAAAGGTGTAAACTTCTAACGGTAGGTATTCTGTCACAACCAATTCATTGGCTCGTCTTGTTAAGTCACTTAACCCAATCACGCTCACCAATGACGACATCTTCAAAATATAAACAAATTGATTCCCTAGTGGCGGCAATATTTGCCGCTTCATGTTGTCCAGTAGGGATCGCCTGTATGCCTCCTCGAAACACTTCGGCCATAAAAGCACTTTCTGCAATGGTTAATGCAATTACACCAGCCCAAAAGTGATTGAGTGATAGGTCAAATAAAGAAGGTAAGCCGTAGTAGACCCAGAGTAATAAAACCAGTACAGGGATAGCGCGAATAATTTCAACGTAAGTTCGGTTGAATAAGCGTAACGATTGGCGTTCAGATAGCGCAGGTAATGCGACAATTAACCCCAATAGCATGGCGAGTAGCATGCTAATCAGGGAAATACTAATGGTATCGCCAAACCCAGCCACTAGAAATGAGATATTTTGCAGACCTTGTTGACTGGTGGGATCGAGAACATACCAGCCCCATTGATAGTCACTGCATCCGGTCAGCGTCAAAATAGTCATCATGAGTAAGCCACGTAACATCACACTACACCTTGAATAAACTAAAAAAATCCATTTGTTGCTGCTATGTTAGCAATGATGTTCTAACAAATGTGAATTATTTTAAGGAAACGATAATGAAGAAGATGCTTCTCGCATTAGGACTGTGTGTATTGTCAGTGAGTCAGGTGATGGCCCAAAGCCGTTTACATGAAATATTAGATAGTGGTGTGCTACGAGTTGGTACGACTGGTGATTGGAACCCAATGACTATGAAAGATCCTGCGACCAATGGCTATCGTGGTTTTGATATTGATGTTACCGCTGAACTGGCTAAAGATTTGGGAGTGAAAGTAGAGTATGTCGCGACGGACTGGAAAACTTTGGTCAATGGTATTACAGCTAATAAATACGATATAACAGGTAGTGCCTCACTCAATATGTCACGCGCAAAAGTGGCCGGTTATAGTCAGCCTTATTTTTACTTGGCCTTTGTGCCTGTTGTACAAAAGAAAGATCTCGTTCGATACAGTGATTGGAGCGATTTTGATAAAGCTGAAATTAAAGTGGCAGCCACGCTTGGTACTGTGCAGGAAAAAATGGTTAAAGAATTTTTTCCTTCTGCGCAACATGTTGTAATTGAAGCGCCCGCTCGCGACTATCAAGAGCTGCTTGCTCGTAGAGCCGATGTCTCGGTGACTTCCAATGTAGAAGCGGCAACGCTGGTGGAGAAATTTAATCAGCTTGCTGTTGTACCAGTAAAAGAAGCTCGCAAACCCACGCCTATCTCAATGCTATTACCGCAAGACGACCAAGTGTGGATCAATTATGTTAATCACTGGGTTGAGCTAAAGAAAACGCAAGGTTTCTTCAAGCAAACTGCTGATAAGTGGGGATTGAAAAGCATTTAGTCATAATTAAATGATAGAAGCCGCTCATAACGAACGGCTTCCTTTTTATTACTCTTTCTCAGAAACAACCCGCGCATTATCAGGTGTGGTGAAGTGTTCGGATAATTGTCTATTCGAGACAATATAACCTATCCATAATCCACCCATACAAATCATAATCGCAATACCGGTTACCATTTGTGCTTGGCTTGCTAATGCTGCAACTAGTGCGCTGGCTAAACTACTGGCGCAGATTTGTAGGCTATTTTGTAAACCAGCTGCTGTTGCTGGGCTCTGTTTAGCACTGGATAAAGCACGGTTGACCACAATTGGATAAAGCGCACCGTTCGCAACTGCAATCAAACAGAAAGGCGCTAGAATTGGCCAAATTGAGGTCAATTGCCATTGTGAAGCGATGAAAACCAATAAGGTTGCCACGCTAAATAGACCAATTAACTGTTTCAGAACTTTTTCATCGCCGAACTTATTTACACCGACTTTACCTAAATAACCACCGACCATGAAAGCAATCGTTTGAGGAATAAAACTTAAGCCAATGTCTTTGGCGGCATAACCTAAGCGAGCCATAATTTCGGGCATACCGGTTAAATAAGCAAAGAAGGCTGCCGAAGCGCAAGCAAACATCATCACATTACCTAGGTAAGTCTTAGTACTTAGTAACGTTTTAATATCTTGTTTAATCGAGGTTTGCTTTGGTTGTGAAATCTCATTCTTTTGACCAAAGGTAAACACGACAAGCGCTGCGCCCATTAAAGTTAATGCGACAAAAATACTGTGCCAACCAAAGTTATCCGCCAATAACACACCTAGCTGAGGAGCCAATGCGGGAGATAACGCCACTAATGGCATGATGGTTGCGAACACTTGTTGGCTCGTTTTGGCTGGGTAGCGTTGAATGACCATGGCTTGCCAGATAACGGCAGGTGCACAAACCCCTAACGCTTGTACAAAGCGGAGCGCCAATAATTGCCAAACTTGTTCACTAAAAGCTAAACCAAATGAAGCTACAGTAAATAGTGCTAAGCCTGCCGCCAGTGTATTTCGGTGACCATATTTGTCTGAAGCTAATCCCCATAGCAGTTGACCTAACGCCATTCCTACCAGAAATACTGTTAGTGATAGTGCGATCTGTTCTGGCCCTGTGGCAAAGTCGATTTCCATCGCTTTAAAAGCAGGAAGGTACATGTCGGTGGCAATGAAGCCGAGCATGGATAGGGCGGCTAAGTACAGCAACTGCAATTTTGATGCTTTCATTATTCTAACCATTCAAAAAAATTAATGAGTATTGATCCGGTTTTTATTGTTACCGGCCCTTATTTATCTACGCTGTTATTCTATTTTTCGTTTAATATTAAATGAAACGCTAAATTTGTTAGTTATCAATCAAAAAATTTGAAGGCTTATGTTTTCCAAATCATCATTAGAAATGCTCGATACCGTTGCTCGGTTGGGAAGTTTTACTGCCGCTGCAGAGGTTTTACATAAAGTGCCATCAGCGATCAGTTATGGTGTGCGCCAAGTTGAACAAGATTTGGATGTATTGCTATTTCGTCGTTTGCCTAGAAAGGTCGAACTTACGCCGGCCGGTGAGCTTTTTATGCTAGAAGCTCGTCAGTTATTAAGGCAGATGGAGGAAGTGCGTGCCCAGACTAAACGCGCAGCGCACGGTTGGCAAAAGACACTCAAGTTGACACTGGATAACGTGGTTAAACTCGACAAGATGAAACCGCTGGTGGAAGATTTTTATCGCACATTTGAGTTTGCTGAGCTGCAAATCAATATGGAAGTATTTAATGGTTCTTGGGAGGCTATAGCACAAGGTCGGGCTGATATTGTGATTGGTGCAACCTCGGCTATTCCTGTCGGGGGGGATTTTGAAGTGCGAGATATGGGGCTATTGGATTGGGCATTTGTTATGTCGCCTAGCCACCCTTGTGTTCGAGAGCAAAACCTAACCGAAGCTTTCGTCAGCCAGTATCCTGCTATTTGTTTGGATGATACGTCAAGCGTGTTGCCTAAGCGGCATACTGGTCATTATCCACAGCAAAGACGTTTACTATTGCCTAATTGGTACAGTGCCATTGAATGTTTGAAAAACGGGGTAGGTATCGGTTATATGCCAAGGCACATAGCGCAACCTTTAATTGCTGATGGGTTGCTTGTTGAGAAAATATTGCCAGATGATAAGCCACTCAGTCAATGTTGCTTGGTATGGCGTAAAGACGATAATCATAAGTTGATTGAGTGGATGGTTAATTATTTAGGTAGCAGCCAACAACTTCACCAAGATTGGTTAAAAGCATTCTAAAAAAATGCCAGCCCTTCAGGCTGGCATGCTAGCAATTATATTGAATTATGGGCGTTCAAAGATGGTCGCAATACCTTGGCCCAAACCAATGCACATGGTCGCTAAGCCATATTTTGCGTTTTTCGCTTCCATTAGGTTGATAAGCGTTGTTGAGATGCGAGTGCCAGAACAACCTAGAGGGTGACCCAATGCAATCGCCCCACCGTTAAGGTTCACTTTTTCATCCACAACATCAAGTAGCCCTAAATCTTTAGCACAAGGTAAAGATTGAGCGGCGAACGCTTCGTTGAGCTCAATTACGTCCATATCCTGCATAGTCAAGCCAGCGCGTTGTAGTGCTTTTTTGGTCGCAGGAACTGGGCCATAACCCATAATAGAAGGATCACAACCAGCAACAGCCATTGATTTAACGCGTGCGCGGATCTTTAAGCCAAGCGCGTTTGCTTTCTCTTCGCTCATGATCAGCATGGCAGAGGCACCATCTGATAGTGCCGATGAGGTACCAGCAGTCACGGTGCCATTGACTGGGTCAAAAACAGGACGTAGTTGTGATAGTCCTTCTACCGTAGTTTCAGGGCGGATTACTTCATCAACATCCAAGGTAAAAAGCGTGCCATCTTCAGCATGAGCTTCCATTGGGAGAATTTCATTTTTGAAGCGACCTTCAACGGTTGCCGCATAAGCGCGTTGATGTGAACGAGCGGCAAACGCATCTTGCTGTTCACGGCTAATGCCATGCAATTTACCGAGCATTTCTGCGGTTAAACCCATCATACCAGCTGCTTTGGCGACGGTTTTTGACATTCCAGGGTGAAAATCAACGCCATGAGTCATTGGTACATGGCCCATATGCTCAACACCGCCTACTAGACATATATCTGCATCGCCAACCATGATAGCGCGTGTGGCATCATGCAAAGCCTGCATAGAAGAGCCACATAAGCGGTTGACCGTCACTGCGCCAATCTCAATTGGTAAGCCAGCTAGTAACGCAGCGTTACGCGCTACGTTAAAGCCTTGCTCTAACGTTTGCTGTACACAGCCCCAGTAGATATCTTCGATTTCTAGCGGGTTCACTTGTGGGTTACGGGCTAAAATACCTTTCATTAAATGAGCAGATAAATCTTCGGCACGAGTGTGACGAAATGCCCCTCCTTTTGAACGGCCCATTGGGGTGCGCAGGCAATCAACAATTACGACATTTTTGTTATGTGAAGTCATTTGGGCATCTCTCCTTAGATAGAACTTGCTTGCTGAGCACCGTAGAAGGTCTCACCTTTTTCTGCCATATCAATCAGCAGTTGAGGTACTTGATACATCGCGCCCAATGTTTGGTATTGGCTCGCCATCGCAACATAGTTTTGTAGCCCTATACTATCGAGATAGCGGAAGACGCCACCTCTAAATGGAGGGAAACCTAGGCCGTATACTAATGCCATATCTGCTTCTTGTGCTGAGGCTATGATTTTTTCCTCTAAGCACAGAGCGACTTCATTGATCATTGGAATCATCATGCGTTCGATGATGGTTTGATCTTCAAAGGCTCGTTTGTCACCGCATTCTGCATTGAGTACAGTAAGTACCTCTTCAGAGAAGGTTTTCTTCGGCTTACCTTTCTTATCTAATGTATATTGATAGAAACCACTACCATTTTTCTGGCCATATTTATTGGCATCAAATAGCGCATCAATTGCATCGCGCCCCTGTTTACCCATACGTTCAGGGAAACCTTGAGCCATTACTGCTTGCGCGTGGTGGGCTGTATCAATACCAACCACATCGAGCAGATAAGCCGGCCCCATTGGCCATCCAAACTTACGTTCCATCACTTTATCTATTTGCGTGAAATCTGCGCCATCACGTAGTAATAAACTAAATCCGCCGAAATAAGGGAAAAGTACGCGGTTTACGAAGAACCCTGGGCAGTCATTAACTACGATAGGTGATTTACCCATTTTTGCTGCGTAAGCGACAACGCGGTTGATGGTTTCATCAGATGTATGTTCACCGCGAATAATTTCTACCAATGGCATCCGATGGACAGGGTTGAAGAAATGCATGCCGCAGAAATTTTCTGGACGCTTGAGTGATTTCGCTAATAGGTTAATAGGGATGGTAGAGGTGTTAGACGTGATAACGGTTTCTTGATTGACGTTTTCTTCCACTTCACTCAATACAGCTGCTTTGATTTTTGGATTTTCAACCACGGCTTCGACGATCACATCCGCTTGTTCAATACCTGCGTAATGAAGGCTTGGGGTGATAGACGCCAATACGCCCGCCATTTTGAACCCATCAATTTTACCGCGTTGCAACTGTTTGTTGAGTAGCTTCGAAGCTTCAGTCATGCCTAAGTTGAGTGATGATTGTGCGATGTCTTTCATCAAAACAGGCACACCTTTCACTGCTGATTGGTAGGCAATACCGCCACCCATAATTCCGGCGCCAAGTACGGCTGCTCTTTCTGTATCTTTATTGGCTGATTTGGCTGCTTTTTTTGCCAGTGCTTTGATGTACTGGTCATTGAGGAATAAACCGACTAACGATTTAGCTTCTTCTGATTTAGCCAGTTTAGCAAAGTGTTTACGCTCAATAGCCAATGCTTCATCGCGAGCGCAGCGAGCTGCTTCTTCAATGGCAATTACGGCTGTCATTGGTGCTGGGTAATGAGGCCCTGCATGTTGAGCAACTAAACCTTTCGCCATTGTGAAGCTCATCATCGCTTCTAATTTGCTGAGTGCGAGCGCTGAAGTTTTTTGCTGACGGCGAGCTTGCCAATCGATTTTTTCATTGATGGCCGATGTTATGGTTTTTATGGCTGATTCAAGTAGTTTGTCGCTGTCGACAATGGCATCAAGCAGACCAATTTTTAGGGCTTCTTCTGCTCGACATGCTCTACCTTGAGTAATGACTTCCATGGCGCTATCAGCACCAATCAGGCGCGGCAAGCGTACACAACCGCCAAACCCAGGCATGATACCGAGTTTAGTTTCAGGTAAGCCAATGCTAGTGGTTACATCACCAATGCGAAAATCGGTAGCGAGTACACACTCACAACCACCGCCAAGCGCGTGGCCTTTCAAAGCAGCAAGCGTTGGAACGGGTAAATCCTCTAGCTTGCTGAAAATGCTGTTGGCAAATTGTAGCCATTGATCAAGCTCTTCGGTTGGTTTAGCGAAGAGACCTAAAAATTCGGTGATATCGGCACCGACGATAAATGACTCTTTATCCGAAGTTAGGATTAGTCCTTTGAGGCCTTGGTGCGTTTTAAGTGCATCGAGTGCATGGTCGAGTGATTCAAGAGTGGCAAGGTCAAGCTTATTGACTGATTCTGGAGAGCAGAAACTTAACTCAGCGATACCGTCTTGTAATTCCTTTACCTGTAGGGTGTTGGCTTGGTAAATCATTGTCTATCTCCGTGACATACAATCTTCTGACTGTGTGTGAGAGTTTTTGTTGTATTAATTGTTCTGGTTAGACCAGTAGGAGTAGTTTGAACTGTCGATTGTTTAATTTCAATACATTTTTTAAACAACTGTTTAACATTGTGCGCTAATGCAGATGATCACTGATTTTTTTATTGCGCGTGTTACACTGCCGATATTCTTCGTTTTAACTGCCTAACATGAACGTTCAGCCATATTTGATTCCAGCGTTGCCCGCACAGTTTGAAGAGGAAATAAAGAAAAGCCTCTTTATCACTTATCTTGCGCATACACCGAATGTGGAAGCCGCAAAAGCTTTCGTTGAACAGATAAAAGCAAAGCACAGTGATGCAAGGCATAATTGCTGGGGGTTTGTCGCAGGACGACCTGAAGATTCTATGCTATGGGGTTTTAGTGATGATGGTGAGCCTTCTGGAACTGCTGGTAAACCGATTTTGGCGCAATTATCTGGTTCCGGTGTCGGTGAATTGACGGCTGTGGTGACTCGTTACTCCGGTGGCATTCGCTTAGGAACGGGCGGATTAGTGAAAGCGTACGGTGGTGGTGTTCAGCAAGCGCTTAAGCTGCTTCAAACAATTGAGAAAAAAATCACCGTAAAGCTGCGCCTAACGCTAGACTACGGTTTTCTGCCTATTGCTCAGTCGATCATGGTTCAGTATGAAGCGATAGAATTTGAGGCCAACTACATGGAACAGGTTGAACTCATTATTGAGATCGAATTGCGTCAAGTAGATGCCTTTACCCAAACTATGATTAATAAAAGTGGTGCGAAGGCAATGGTCGCCGCATTCGAAGATAACTAGGAAGTTAGAAGCTCAGCTTCATTTAAATAAGCAATGCAATTTCGATCTATTATCCGTATTGTCGGGCTTTTGCTCGCATTATTTAGCGTATCCATGCTTGCCCCAGCGCTGGTGGCCTTACTGTACCGAGATGGAGCAGGGGTGCCTTTTGTCACGACATTCTTTGTTTTGCTAATGTGTGGTGGTTTTTTCTGGTTCCCTAATCGTCGTTATCGTCATGAATTAAAAGCAAGGGATGGTTTTCTGATTGTTGTGCTCTTTTGGACGGTAATTGGTAGTGCCGGCTCGCTGCCTTTTTGGTTAGCCAATAACCCTGAGGTTTCCGTTACTGATGCATTTTTTGAGTCTTTCTCTGCGTTAACTACGACAGGGGCGACCGTTATTGTTGGATTAGACGAATTACCGAAAGCAATTTTATTTTACCGTCAGTTTCTGCAATGGTTTGGTGGTATGGGGATTATTGTACTTGCCGTGGCAATTCTTCCTGTGCTCGGAATTGGTGGCATGCAGCTATATCGTGCAGAAATTCCTGGTCCAGTGAAAGATACCAAGGTAACCCCGCGTATAGCAGAAACCGCAAAAGCCTTATGGTATATCTACCTTAGTTTGACGATCGCTTGCGCGGCTGCATTCTGGTTTGCTGGCATGACACTGTTTGACGCAATTTGTCATAGCTTCTCAACCATTGCTATTGGTGGATTTTCAACACACGATGCGAGTATCGGTTATTTTGATAGTTATGCTATTAACCTCATTACGGTTGTGTTCTTATTAATTTCTGCCTGTAATTTCACACTGCATTATGCTGCATTTTCAACTGGTGGCGTTCACCCCAAATATTACGTAAAAGATCCTGAGTTCCGTGCTTTTGCTGTAATCCAAATAATCCTATTCGCTATTTGTTTTTTGATGTTACTCGAACATCATTCTTACGACTCATTCTATGATGCGTTTGACCAAGCTCTATTTCAAACGGTATCAATATCAACAACGGCTGGTTTCACCACCACAGGTTTTTCGGATTGGCCACTATTTTTGCCTGTATTACTTTTATTCTCCTCTTTTATTGGTGGCTGTGCCGGTTCTACAGGTGGTGGTATGAAGGTTATCCGTATTTTATTACTAACACTGCAAGGTGCGCGGGAGATGAAGCGGCTAATACACCCAAGAGCGGTGTACACCATAAAAGTGGGTGGAACGGCGCTTTCACAGCGAGTGGTTGATGCGGTATGGGGATTTTTCTCTGCTTATGCGCTTGTATTTGTTGTCTGTATGTTGGCATTAATAGCTACTGGGATGGATGAACTCAGTGCATTTTCGGCCGTAGCTGCAACATTGAACAATTTAGGCCCAGGACTTGGTGAGGTATCGGTACATTTTGCGGATGTAAATGACAAGGCAAAGTGGGTACTGATTGTCTCGATGTTGTTTGGGCGCTTAGAAATTTTCACACTATTAATACTGCTTACACCAACATTTTGGCGTAGTTAAGGATGTAACGTGCAAAAAGCTTTATTTCTCTATTCTTCTCGTGAAGGGCAAACTCTGAAAATTATTAATTACATAAGAGATGAGTTGCCTGAATTGGATTGTGAAGTGGTCGATTTACATCAAGCTGAAAATATTGATTTATTAGCTTATGATCGCATTCTTATTGGTGCTTCTATACGTTATGGTTATCTAAACAAGAAGCTATACCAATTTATTGAACAGCACAAAGCTGAGTTGCAAACAGCTAAGTCAGCATTCTTCTGTGTCAACCTGACGGCCAGAAAAGAAGACCAAGGTAAAGATACGCCACAAGGTAGTGTCTATATTAAAACCTTTCTTAATAAATCGCCTTGGCAACCCACATTGATAGGAGTATTTGCGGGGGCTCTTTATTACCCACGTTACCGTTTCTTCGATAAAATTATGATTCGTTTCATTATGTCACTCACTGGCGGAGAAACGGACACATCAAAAGAAGTGGAATACACAAACTGGAAAAAAGTGTCCATATTTAGCCAAAAGTTTAAAAACCTGTAAATGAAAAGCATATATTCAAGGTGTTTTGACTGTTTTTTAATCCAACAGATAAAAAACCAAATAAAATT